>JAZQDI010000018.1:0-52844 GCA_045546715.1 Oscillospiraceae bacterium
GGAGTTGGGTCTAGTCATTGTCTTCCTAAGACCGCTTGGCCCCCGACTTTGCAGCTGAGCACCATCTGCAGCGCCTCGCTGCCGCCGGTGGAGATGAGGATGTTCTTGTCCGTCAACGGGGCGCCGATGCCCTCGTAGTATTTCCGGACGGCTTCGATCAGCTCCGGAACACCTGCGCTGGGCGCATAGGCCAGAACCTTCTGGCTGAACTGCTTCACCGCTTCAAAATAAGCCGGCGGAGTCTCAATATCGGGCTGGCCGATATTAAGATGATAAATCTTCTTTCCTGCCTGCTCAGCCTTTACTGCGAAGGGCGCGAACTTGCGCATGGGGGAGAGTCCGCAGCGCTGGATTTTGCTGGAAAACTTCATGATAACTCCTCCTGAAAAACAAGGATTTTGGTAGTTATTATTTTATACGAAATGGAATTGAATCGCAAGAGTGTTGACCTGTCAGTGTTTTCACGATGTTGAAGAAGTCTTTGTTTTCAAGCTTTTTGGGGAATTACCGGAAAATTCATGGATTCGTTCAGAAACTTCCATCAATTGCATTTGCCGCTTCCTTCAATTTTGCACTTGAGATTTTAAGACTTATGAAGTATAATAAGATGCCAATTTAGGAAAGGAGCTGTCCGTATGGTCAAAATCGAGAATGCCAACGGCGCGATCACCATTACGAGCGAAGTGTTTACCAACATCGCCGGTTTCGCTGCCACGAGCTGTTTCGGCGTCAAGGGTATGGTGGGCAGCAACAAAGACGGCGGGCCGTTTCAATTGCTTCGCCGGGAGTCCATGTCCAAGGGTGTTTCCGCCAGATTTCTGGATGATGGCAGCGTCTCACTGGATCTGCATATTGCGGTGGATCAGGGCGTGAATATCACGGCTCTTGCTCACAGCATCATGGGCGAAGTCAGCTATAAGGTTCATAAAGCCACGGGCGTGCCTGTCTCCAATGTGGACGTGTTCGTGGATGCCATGCTGATCGGCTGATCCTCCGATCGCGTCCGTGTTCGGACGCTTGGCCCGGCGGGGCTTTCTTCCGCCCGGCTCCGGATCAAATATAGTTTACACCCACTTCGGAGGTGCACAGTTTTGAGAGACCACATTGATGCCGCTGCGTTTAAGGAAATGTTCCTTTGCGCGAATGCGGCTCTGGAAGAGAACAAACAGACCATCAATGATCTAAATGTGTTTCCCGTGCCGGACGGTGACACCGGCACAAACATGAGTCTGACGATGAACGCGGCTGCGATCGCGCTGTCCAAGGAGACGTTTGAGACGATTGCGGACGCGAGCAAGTGCGCGGCAAACGCGCTGCTGCGCGGTGCGCGCGGCAATTCCGGCGTTATTTTGTCTCTGCTGTTTCGCGGTATTTATAAATCCCTGAAAGGGAAAGAGACCGCTGACGCTCAGGAGTTCGCTGCAGCGCTTACGGCCGGTGTTGACGCCGCCTATAAAGCTGTTATGAAGCCTGCTGAGGGCACCATCCTCACGGTCAGCCGCATGGCTGCTGCTGCGGCAGTGGAGTTTGCGAAGGACAATGCGGATGTTGAGCTCATGTTTGAGTGTCTGCTGCAGGCTGCGAAGGACGCTCTGGCAGAGACGATCCACCAGAACCCCGTTCTGGAGCGCGCCGGAGTGGTCGATGCCGGCGGTCAGGGCTTTGCCGTCGTAATGGACGCCATGCTTGCGTGGATGCAGGGCCGCGCTGCGGCGCCTGTTCAGGCGGATCTGCCTGCTGAGCAGCCCAAAGAAGGTGCAGATTTCTCCGAGTTTGACACCGGCGAGATCACCTTTACCTATTGCACGGAGTTCATTGCTGCGCGCGAGAGCCAGAAGTCTCCGGAGCTGCTCCGCACTTTCCTGCAGAACATCGGTGACTGTGTTGTTGTCGTTGCGGATGATGAGATCGTTAAGGTTCATGTGCATACGAACGTTCCCGGAGAGGTGCTCACGGAGGCGCTGACTTATGGTCCGCTGCAGACGGTGAAGATTGAAAACATGCGCAACCAGCACACGGTTCTCTCCAAGGATGCGCAGCCCGAGACTCCCGCTGAGCCGGAGATTGCCCCTGCTGAAAAGCCGTTTGGCGTTGTCGCAGTCTGCGCCGGAGACGGCATGGCTGAGATTTTTGCGGAGCTGGGCGCGGATCGCATCGTCACCGGCGGCCAGACCATGAATCCCTCCACGGATGATATTCTCACCGAGATCAACAGAACCCCCGCTGAGACGGTGTTTGTTCTGCCCAACAATAAGAACATTGTAATGGCGGCGGAGCAGTGCGCGCGCTTTACGGAGAAGAAGGTTGTTGTGGTTCCGACCAAAACCGTTCCGCAGGGCGTCGCTGCGATGCTTTCCTTTGACGCGGAGCAGTCCGCGGAAGAAATTGCCGAGGGCCTCTCGGAGGCGGCGAAGGCTGTTCATACCGTTCTCGTGACGTATGCGGCCCGTGATTCGGACTTTGACGGTCATGACATTCACGCCGGTGAGTATCTCGCGCTGCTGGACGGCGCTCTGGTCGGCAACTACACAGACTTTGCCGAGCTGATGGGCGCGGTTGCCGCAGCTGCCGCTCCGCTGGAGCCGGAGATTATCTCCGTCTACTATGGCGAGGATGTGAAAGAGCCTGACGCCAAGCGTGTTGGTTCCAGCATGGAAGCTGCATTCCCGGATGCTGACGTCAATGTTGTCAATGGCGGTCAGCCTGTGTATTACTACATGATCTCTCTGGAGTGATCCAGACGCCTGCAACAGGCCGGAGCATTTGCTCCGGCCTGATCTCATGTGATTTGAGTTGATGGAATGAACCAGCGTAATCAGATATGGAACGCAGCGCTGACCGTGATTATCACGGTGCTGATGGTTGCGCTCTCAGAGCTGACGGGGGAGCGGGAGATTCTTTTTCCTGAAATTGCGGCGATCGCCGTCGGCATGCTCCTTGCGCCGAAGCGCGCCTGGCAGACAAATCGAATCCGCGTGCTGCTCCTGATCACGGTGAGCGCTGCGATGGGACTGTTTATTTCTGTGTTCCTGCCGAGTCCGCTCTGGGTCAAAATGTCGCTTGCCTTTGTGCTTGCACAGTGGATTTTGATCGCCTCCGGCACCGGCTTTGCGCCGATGATCTCCGCTGCGGTGCTTCCGGTGCTGCTCGGCACCAGGAGCGGCGTTTATCTCGCGGCGGCCATTGGTCTTACTGCGCTGATCCTCCTTGTGAGTTATCTGCTGGAGCGGTTTGGTCTGCGCCAGCCGGAACCGTTTTCTCCGCTGCCGCTGCCGGATCGAACGATTCTGCAGCGTGTCGCGCTGAAGTGCGTGCTGGGTTCTTCGTGTATTTTCATCGCAGTTTCACTGAACGTGCGGTTTGCGGTCGCGCCGCCGATGCTGGTCGCATTTACCGAGTTCATGAATCCGGAAAACAAAGCCAAGGATCAACCGACCCGTGCAGTGCTCCTCATTGCCCTGTGCGCACTTGCCGGGGCGCTCTGCCGCATTGTGATTACCTTGCGGTTCGGCCTTCCGCTCACAGTATCGGCGCTGATTGCCTGCATCGTCATGGTGATGCTTTTGCGCCGGTTTTCCATGTATCTGCCGCCGGCTGCCGCGCTCACAATTCTGGCCATGCTCATTCCGGAAGAGAGCCTTTCACTCTATCCCGTGCAGGTGTTTGCAGGGATCTTCGTGCTCATGGGCATTGCCGTCATTACCAATTCTTATCGACGAACCGGATTTCCAATTCATCACACATAAAAACAGCAGCCGTCAGGCTGCTGTTTTTATTTATGTCTGCGGCAAGGCGTCGATCATCTGAACGAACTACAGATAGTAGGGACGAATATCCTTTTTGATCGTCATTCCTCCGATGATGGACATATGATCGCCCCGGAAAACGGGCATCTCATTCCAGACGCCGGGCTGAATGTCTGCCGCGTCAAAGGCATTGGCCGGTGCACCAATAGGCGCATAGGAGGAGATGGTGTTTACGAGACCGTCATTTTCTTTCCAGCTGCTGTCGATTATCGTGCCTCCGGCGGTAGTACCGGAATAGGCTCCCATCAGGCGGGATGTTTTGCGGAACATACCCTCCATTTTTGTGGTCAGAGGAATGTGATTGCCTTCTCCGTCTACGACGCTGGCAGAGCAGGGCACTGCAAAGTAGTAAACATTCGGTCTTGTCTCGATCGATGCGTTCAGCGCAAGCGCGTTGTCAATGTGCATGTCATATGCAGCATAGTCATCCTCGATGCGGTCGTCCCGCTCACTTCCCTTGCCGCCGCTGAACAGTTTGCCCATCAGAATCTCGCTCTTCGGAATTGTCACCGAATCGGGGTTAAACGCAGGATCGTCCCACAGATCGTATGCAGTGGTACCGTTTGTGGGCGCCGCAAGTGTGACAAGGGCATGAAGTCGGTCGCCCTGCCCGCCGAGAAAGAAGGGGGAGATATCCTCTGTCCCGGCTGCCTGCTCAGCTGCGCTGCCGTTTGCGAGAATTTCCGCAAAGAGACGAATCGTCGCGCCGCCGAAGCTGTGACCGAAGAGGACGATTTTTCCGCCGGCTGACCAGTCAGGGATGAGCGGATTGTCCGAATAATCGGTTCCGAATCGTTCATGGCTGCAGCGCGCGCTGTGCTCCGCTCCGTAGTCTGTGACCGAGCCGGTCAGCTGTGCGTAGAGCTCGCAGGCGCGATCCCAAGCACTCCCGATCGGATCAACCGAAGCCGCGTGACAGCGGTAGCCCTGACTGCCGAGATATTTCATCAGATCACCGTTTCTGGTTCCCCAGTATGGCGCAATCCGGTTTACCTTGTCGTAGCTTCCCCAGCCGGAAAGACCATGAACAAAAATGTATTGCAGATCCGAGGTGCCCTCTGTATCCTGCGGTGCAGAAGCAGAGCCACAAGCTGTGAGCAGCAGCATCCCTGCACATAGAATCAGAGCAAACATCCGTTTTGAAATATTCATCATTTTGCCCCTCCTGTGTTGATCTTAAGACAAGTGTACCAGTCATGGCCGGTTTCCGCAACCCTTTTCCTTGAATCTTCGACACAAAGTGCTATAATCAGATCCAGATAGAATTGAAACGCAGGTGATTCACATGACAGCAAAAACGAATTGGTTTCAGGAGGCTGTGGTCTATCAGATTTATCCTCTGAGCTTTATGGACGCGAATAATGATGGCGTGGGGGATCTGGCCGGAATCATTTCCAAGCTGGACTATATTCAGGAGCTCGGGGCAACGGCGATCTGGTTTTCTCCGCTTTATCCCTCTCCGTGGAAGGACTACGGATATGATGTTGCGGATTATAAGGCCATCCATCCCGCCTTCGGCACGATGGAGGATTTTGACCGCCTGCTCGAGGAATGCGGCAAACGCGGCATCCGCGTCATGATGGACATGGTGCTGAACCACACCAGCGACCAGCACCCTTGGTTTCAGGCGGCGCTGAAGGATCCGAACTCCAAGTACCGGGATTATTACATTATCCGTCCCGGAAAGCGGAAGGGCGGACGGCTTCTGCCGCCGACCAACTGGGTTTCCTGCTTTACGGGCTCGGCGTGGTCGCGTATTGATGGAACGGATGAATACTATCTGCACCTCTTTGCTCCGGAGCAGCCGGACCTCAACTGGGAAAATCCCGCGGTGCGTGACGAAATTGTGGATGTTCTGAAGTTCTGGCTGGAGAAAGGGGTAGCGGGCTTCCGCTTTGATGTTTTCAATCTCTATTCAAAGGATTATCCGCTCCGGGATGACCATAATCTGCTGCGCCTGCAGCGGGGCTCCAATTTCTTTGTGGACGGACCGAGAATGCACGAATTTCTGCAGGAATTGAATGCGCGCGCACTTTCGCTTTATGATACCTATACTGTCGGAGAATCCTATATACCCGACCCGGATCACGCCCACCGATACATCCGAAAGCAGTCTGGCGAGCTCGACAGTATTTTTGACTTTGAGCACCTTACATCGGATAATCTCGCGGGACTGAAATTTCTGCCCAAACCGTTCAGCCTGCTGCGCTTTAAGCGCGGCCTGTTCGGGCCTCAGCTGCGCTATTTCGGCACCGGCTGGAACACGCTTGTGCTGGAAAATCATGATTGCGTGCGCAGTGTGAGCCGTTTCGGAATCAACACAAAGAAATACCGATATGAGGCCGCTACTTTCCTTGCGACGATTGCGTTCATGGGCTGGGGCACGCCTTTCATCTATCAGGGTGAGGAAATCGGAACGACAAACTCTACCTTCCATGACCGCAGTGAGATGAAGGACCCCGTGTCACACTTTGTGTTTCAGACGATGACGGAAACCTTCCATATTCCGGAGAGCCTTGCGTGGCGGCTGCTTCGAATCGGCGCGAGAGACCATTCCCGCACACCCATGCAGTGGGATGACTCTGTCAATGGCGGGTTTAACACCGGTGCAGAGCCTTGGCAGGCGGTAAACCCGGATTATCGGAAAATCAATGTTAAACAGGATCTCGCGTCCGAGCGATCTGTCTATCGGTATTATCAAAAGCTCCTAGCTTATCGGAAAAGCGAGCCGGTTGCGCTCTATGGAGACACGTTTGAGTATCTCAGACCAAACAAGCACCTGATCCTTTATTCCCGCAAGTATGAAGGTCGCCGGCTGCTGATTGTCGGAAACTTCTCCAATCGGCGCGTCAAGTGTGTTCTGCCGCTGTTTTTTGAACCGGGGAATCTGCGCGTTCGTCTCTGCAACTATTCCGAGCCCAGTCCGGCGCGAACCATGTATCTTCGCCCATATGAGGCCATTGTATTTGAGAGAGTGAAATAAGAAACTCCATTGCCGCGGCTGCAGATGCAGCTGCGGCAATGGAGTTTTCTAACGATATTAATCCGCTTCTTCTTTTGGGATGCGGCTGTTATCCAGCCGGTCGGCCTCTGTGATGGGTCGGATCACGCGGCAGGGAACACCTGCTGCAAACACGTTGTCCGGGATATCCCGCGTCACGACGCTTCCGGCACCGATCACGCAGCCGCGCCCGATCGTCACGCCGCCGCAGACCGTCACATTTCCGCCCAGCCAGCAGTCATCGCCGATGGTGATGGGCCTTGCCGATTCCTGGTCTGTCATCCCGTGCGCAAACGGGAAGAATTTTCGATCTTCCGGGTGCATCGGATGCATCGCCGTGTACAGCGAAACATTCGGCCCCATGTATACGCAGCTGCCGATCTTTACCGGCGCGCAGTCGAGTACTGTGAGATTGAAATTTGCGTAAGAGCCATCCCCGAAGGACGTGAATACGCCATAGTCAAACTGAACCGGTCCCTGAAGATAGACGTCTTTACCCCGATTCGGTACGAGTTCGGAGAGAATCTCCTCTCTTCGTTCCTGATCGGTTTCCAGGGTGTTGTTATATTCCGTGTTCAGCCGATGGGCTTTCACCCGCAGCGCCTTGAGCTCCGGATCCTCCGGAAGATACAGAGCGCCTGAGAGCATCTTTTCTCTTTCTGTCATGTGCTATCGCCTCCGGTGATCAGCATACCCGAATTCTGATCAAATGACAACCCCTCTCAGAGATAAAGCGGTTGAATCCACCCTGGTTTCATGCTAAAATATAAAAAGCAATTATAATTGGAGGATAGAACAATGAAGAAAACAGTTCTCAGCATTTTGCTGATAATGTCTCTGCTTTTTTCCTTGCTCTCGATCTGCGCACTTGCGGCGGATGAATGGAGTGTGAGCTGGGAACTGAGCAGCAAAGGGGAGCTCACGGTCAAGGGCTATGGCGCCCTGCCGGATCATTGGGTCACAAATGAGAGCCGAAACAGCTGGCAGTCGCGCCGCGCCGATCTCAAGAGCGCGGTGGTAGAGTCCGGTTTTTCCGCACTTGGAGCAGGTGTGTTTGCCGATTGCCCCAATCTCACTGCGGTGACCATCCCCGCCACGGTTACAAAGCTTGGCGCCGGTGCATTTCAGAACAGTCCCAAGATCGCGGAAGTGACCTACGGCGGTACGGAAGCGGCGTGGAATGCCGCGGTGCAGGATGGTGTTGATCTGCCTGCCGCTGCGGAGATTCACTTCCAGGGACAGCCCGCTCCTACACCCGAACCGACTACAGCGCCCACAGCTCAGCCTACGGTGCAGCCCACTGCCCAGCCGACGGTGCAGCCCACCGTCCAGCCGACCGCACAGCCCACGGCGCAGCCGACGACTCAGCCTTCTGCGAAGCCGGGCGAGTGGTCTGTCTCCTGGAATCTTTCGCGCGATGGAGAGCTCGTTGTTTCCGGCAGCGGTCAGATTCCGGATGGGTGGGCGGAGAATGACTCCCATAGCTGGAAGAACTATTGGAGCCGTGTTCGCTCGGTTGTGATTCAGGAAGGCTTTGCTTCTCTCGGAAGCGGAACGCTCTCTCATATGCCCAGTCTTGCGACTGTGACAATCCCTGCTTCTGTGACAGTGCTCAGCCGCAGCCTTTTTGTCGGCAGCACTGCCGTGCAGGATGTCTATTATGGCGGAACAGAAGCTGCATGGAAGGCAGCCGGCGGAGATCAGGTGGATCTTCCTGCCGGTGCAAAGGTTCACTTCGCGGGCTCTCCTGCTCCCGTTTCCCCCTTTGTGGATGTCCCGGCGGATGCTTATTATGCTTCGGCAGTAAACTGGGCGGTCGCTCGTATGATCACTGTCGGTACGGACAACACGCATTTCTCGCCGGATCTTGCGTGCACGCGTGCGCAGGTTGTCACGTTCCTCTGGCGTGCGATGGGCAGCCCTGAGCCAACTGGCACGAACAATCCCTTCGTGGATGTGAAGGCGGATGACTATTTCTGCAAGGCAGTTCTCTGGGCGGTTCAGTCTGGTGTGACCGCTGGTATGGATGCGACGCACTTTGGACCGGATGCAGACTGTACGCGTGCGCAGGTTGTCACGTTCCTCTGGCGCGTTGAGGGCAAGCCCGCCGCATCTGCGGCGTCTGCGTTTGTGGATGTTTCGTCGGATGCGTATTTTGCGCCTGCTGTGGCATGGGCAGTTTCCAATGCTGTCACTGCCGGCACGGACGCCGCGCATTTTTCTCCGGATCTTGCCTGCACCCGCGCACAGATTGTCACGTTCCTGTGGAGGGATCTGAAGTAATCAAATTGTTTCGGAGACTGCGCTGAACGCAGTCTCCGTTTTTTAGGAGGCAGCTTATGAACGAATATGAGCTTCAACATCTCGAAGTGCTTCGGCCTTTTCTCTCAGAATGCGCCGTGCTCCTGCGCAGTAATGGAGCTTTCCCGCTCTCTGCGCCGTGTCGTCTCGCGCTCTTTGGCAGCGGCGCGCGTCACACGGTGTTTGGAGGCACCGGCTCCGGCGAAGTGAATGCGCGTCATTTTGTGTCTGCAGAGGAGGGACTTCGTGCAGCGGGGTTTCAAATCACGACAGATGCCTGGCTGGATGGATATGACACTGTTTTAGAGCACGCGAAAGAGGCGTTTCTCGCCGAGCTGCATCGCCGCGCACGGGAGCACCACACGCTCGCGGTTCTGGAGGGGATGGGCGCGGTCATGCCGCAGCCGGAGTATCAGCTTCCGCTGGATTTCTCGGCCGATGCGGCGGTTTATGTGCTCTCCCGCATTTCCGGCGAGGGGAGCGACCGGGTTCTGGACGGAGACGTTCGCCTCACAAAAACAGAGGTTCGGGACATCCTCGCGCTGAATGCGGCATATGACCGGTTCCTCCTCGTGCTGAATGTGGGCGGCGCAGTGGATCTCTCTCCGGTGCTGTCTGTGGGGAATATCCTTCTGCTGTCTCAGTTGGGCACAGAGACCGGACATGCGCTGGCCGATCTCCTTCTGGGCAAAAGCGTTCCCTCGGGCAAGCTGGCCTCTACCTGGTCTGCTTGGGAGGATTATCCTGCCATCGGAGACTTTGGCGGCATGGATGATACCCGTTATCGCGAGGGAATTTATGTTGGCTACCGGTATTTCGACTCGGTCGGCAAAAAGGCACTGTTTCCCTTTGGGTTCGGCCTTGGATATACGACCTTCGCGCGCTCAGACGAAGGCGCGTCGCTCAAAGGAGAGACTGTCACTGCCGAAGTCACAGTCTGCAACACCGGCGAATATCCCGGCAAAGAGACGGTGCAGCTCTATGTTTCGGTCCCCTGGGGCAGACTGGATCAGCCCTATCAGACACTCGCGGCGTTTGAGAAAACCGCGCTGCTGCAGCCGGGGAAGTCACAGCGGATTACACTGTCCTTCCGCCTTTCTGAACTGGAGAGCTATGACGCCTCCAGCGCCTGTATGGTGATGGAACCAGGGGACTATGTTCTTCGCCTCGGTGTCAGCAGTGCGGACACAACTGCGCTCTGCGTGCTGCGGCTGGAACAGGAGGCGGTGACGGCACGGCTGAAGCCGCTTGACGGCCCGGATTATGCGGACTGGAAGCCGGACCCGCTGACAAAAGAGGATTACACATCCCTTCCTGTTATTGCAATAGACGCCGCGGCGATCCCTTGCCGTGTGCCGGTATATGGAAAGCCATATCCCTTGAATCAGATGACGCGGTCCCTTTCTGATCGGGAGCTGGCGCTTTTGAGCGTTGGCGCGTTCAATCCCAAAGGAGGCATCGGCTCTGTCATCGGCAACGCCTCCACCGCTGTGCCCGGCGCAGCAGGGGAGACATGTCACGCGCTTGCAAAATGCGGAGTACCATTTCTTGTGATGGCGGACGGACCAGCCGGCCTGCGTCTGATGCGGGACTATGTTCTGGACGCGAAAGGAGTCGTCCCCCTCGGAGAGACCCTTCCGGCAACCTTGACGGAGCTGCTGCCGCCCGTTGTAAAGAAGGGGATGGCACTGATGCGGCGAAAGCCGGCAAAAGGCGCAGAGACGCTGCATCAATTCTGCACTGCTATCCCGGTCGGTACGGCGCTTGCGCAGAGTTGGAATCTGTCGTTTACAGCTCTCTGCGGCGATATTGTTGCGCAGGAGATGGAGCGTTTCGGCGTCCACCTCTGGCTCGCTCCAGCGATGAATATCCATCGCGACCTGCGCTGCGGCCGTAATTTTGAATACTACTCTGAAGATCCGCTGCTCTCCGGACGCATGGCGGCGGCTATTACTCGGGCTGTGCAGGCGCACCCCGGCTGCGGCGTTACGATTAAACACTACTGTGTCAACAATCAGGAGACCAACCGATATCAGTCCAACAGCGTGGTGAGTCACCGCGCGCTTCGAGAAATCTACTTGCGCGGTTTTGGGATTTGCGTTCGTGAGGCAGATCCGTGCGCGGTCATGTCGTCCTATAATTTGCTCAACGGCGTCCATACCTCCCAGCGGCGCGATATCACTGAAGACGTGCTTCGCGCGGAATTCGGCTTTCGCGGTCTTGTCATGACCGACTGGGTCATGGCGTCCATGAAGAATAAAGCCTCCCGCTATCCCACGGCGGACGCAGCGAAGATTCCTGCCTCCGGCAATGATGTCATGATGCCGGGCTCCCGACGGGACTTCAGCCGGATTCTGCGGGCATTAAAACGCGGGGAATTGGATCGAGATCAGCTGCGGCAGAATGCCTCGCGTCTGATCGCGCTGGTGCAGCGCCTTTGCGTGAAATAGCTTTTTGCATAATGTGAAACAAAATCCTGCGTTTTTCGGGTGTGAAAGGGCGAAAGATTAATTTATATACAATTTTTTCTTGTCAAATATGCAGATTTCCGATATACTATCTACATCTGTTTAAAGCGGAAATCAACAGAGAGGAAGAAAGTTTATGATTAATGCGATTGACAATGTGGTAAATGCCATCAGCGGCGTTCTCTATCAGCCGTACATTGTCCCACTGATTCTGGTTCTGGCCGGACTGTATTTTACGATCCGGCTGAAAGGTCCGCAGTTTGGCCTTTTCGGTGAATCCATCCGCGTGGTTTCTGAAAAGCCTGTGAATCTTGAGTCGACATCCTCCTTCGGTGCGCTTATGGTCTCCACTGCCTCCCGTGTCGGCACCGGCAACATTATGGGCGTATCCACAGCAATCTGCGTGGGCGGCCCCGGCGCCATCTTCTGGATGTGGGTCACTGCAGTGCTCGGCGGAGCCTCCGCCTTTGTGGAGTCCACGCTGGCTCAGATTTATAAGAAGAAGAATCCGGATGGCAGCTTCTACGGCGGCCCCTCTTATTACATGCAGCAGGCGATTAAGCAGCGCTGGCTGGGCGTCATTTTTGCCGTTGTTCTGATCCTTACCTACGCCGTGGGCTACAATATGCTCGCTGCCTATAACACGCAGGATACGTTTTCCTCGTTCTCCTTCTATGGCCGTACCACCTCTTTTGTGGTGGGTATTGTGCTTGCAGTTCTGTTCGCACTCAGCGTTCTGGGCGGCGGCAAGCGGCTGACGAAGGTGACTGAGGTGCTCGTTCCCGTTATGGGCGTTCTCTACATCGTGGTATCTCTGGTTGTCATCATTCTGAATATCAAGAGCTTTGGCACGGTATTCGGCAGCATCTTCCGTTCTGCCTTCGATTTCAAGGCCATGTTCGGCGGCTTTGCCGGCTCTGCCATCATGTGGGGCATCAAGCGCGGTCTTTACTCCAACGAAGCCGGTATGGGTTCTGCGCCAAACGCCGCTGCGGCTGCGGATGTTTCCCATCCCGCGAAGCAGGGCCTTGTTCAGATGCTCTCCGTCTTCATTGACACGCTGCTCATCTGCTCTGCGACCGCGTTCATGTGCCTCTTCTCCGGTGTCACGCCGGATGCCGAGCTCAAGGGTGCTCCTTATGTGGCTGCTTCCATGAAGGCGGCGCTTGGCGGCTTCGGCCCTGTGTTTATGACGGTCGCCGTCTGCCTCTTCGCTTTCACAACCCTGATCGGTAATTATTACTATACCGAGGGCTGCTGGCGCTTTATTCTCAAGAAGGACCCCGGCAAGGGCTTCATGACCTGCTGGCGTCTGTTCTGCTCGCTGCTGGTTTTCCTGGGCGCCGTCATCTCTGCCGGTCTCGCCTGGGACACCGCAGACCTGCTGCAGGCGCTCATGGTTATCATCAACGTGCCTGTCATTGTGATTCTCGGCAATACCGCTTTCAAGGCGCTGGATCATTATCGCGCCCAGCGAAAAGCCGGTAAGGATCCTACATTCAAGGCTTCTGACATCGGCGTGTCCGGCACGGACTGCTGGAACTAATCCAACCCGTCAATACGCCGGATCGTAAGACCCGGCGTATTTTTTGTGTAGAGGTGATACTATGAACTCTGTTCCTGTCATTCAGGTGGTCGGCTCGTTTTCTGAATCAGAGCGTGCCCGGCTGACGGCGGCGGCTTCCGGCGCGGAAATCCGATTTTGTTCCGATGCGGATGTGACAGAAAAATGTCTGCGCGAGGCGGACGCGATTATTGGCAATCCGCCGCGAGACATGGTGGAAGCCGCGGCGGGGGAGGGGCGTCTGCGCTGGATGCAGCTGCTTAGCTCCGGTGCGGATGTCTATGCCGTCTCAGACACTCTGAGATCCTCCGGCGTTACGATTACCACAGCCACCGGGGCTTACGGCGTGGGCATTGCAGAATACATGGTTGCCATGCTGCTTGGCATGATGAAGCAAATCCCCGGTTATCTCCAGCTGCAGCAAAAGGCGCTCTGGCGCGATCTCGGCGCAGTGTCGTCCCCCGCTGGAAAGCGTGTTCTTGTGGTGGGCACCGGCAATCTTGGCCGTGAGTTTGCCAAACGGATGCGCTCCTTTGGATGCGAGCTGGTAGGTGTGCGACGCAGAGCGGGAAAATGCCCGAAGGAATTTGACAGGATTGCCCTGATGGCGGATTTGGAGACAGAACTGCCGCAGTCGGACGTTGTTACGCTCTGCCTGCCCGGGACGCCGGAGACCTTCCATCTATTTGACGAAGCCATGCTCTCAAAGTGTAAGCCCGGCGCGTATCTCATGAATGTGGGGAGAGGCAGCGTCATTCCGCTCTCTGCGCTGCTGGATGAGACAGTGACCTCCCGCTTTGCGGGAATTTGGGTGGATGTGCTCGAGACGGAGCCCCTGCCGGACGGTCATCCGCTCTATTCCGTTTCCAATCTACTCATTACGCCGCATATTACCGGCGGCCTGCATTTGGATTTGACGCGAGAGAACATTCTCTCCATCTGTGAGTCCAACCTTCGTGGCTGGCTCTATGATGTCCCGCTCAAAAACGTCCTGAACTGGGACAGCGGTTACTGCGGAACATAGAAAAAGCGCATCGATCTGACTCGATGCGCTTTTTCCTTAGGCTTTCTTTGTTTTTGCTTTCGGCTTCGCCGGAGACTTCTTCGCCGGAGCTTTTTTGGTTTGCGATGTGGCAGTCTTTTTGGATTGTTTTTTCGGCGGTTCCGGTTTTGTTCCGAGCTCCTTTGTCAGAGAGAACACCAGCACACCCATTGCGATGATCAGCGCCCAAGCGCCCCAGTGCATCAAAAGCAGATAGCGCATTTTGAGATAGGCGTGATAACCCAGACCAGAGGCAAACTCACTCAGCAGCGCCAGCGGCATAAGGGGCAGGGCAGAGCAGCCAAGTGCGAGAGTAAACATGTCAGCGCCGAAGAAATACCGGTCGTGCATATGCGGAAGGAAGAAGGGAATGGCAATTGCAAGCAGCGTCGTGCCCATCAGAAGCGCCAGGTCCGAGGCCGTGTGCCGTTTCCAGAAAAAGACCACCGCGATCATCGCAATGACAAGCGCTGCGGCAATGATGCCGAAGGTCGCAGCCTCTTCCGGATTGATGACATTCCGGAAGAAGGAGAACACGGACGGGGAATTGTAGTTCAGGCCGTCGCCAATGCTGCCGGTCTGGTTCAGTCCCACGGTCAGCGCATCCCAGAGTCCGCGCCCCTGCAGCACAGCAGGAAGCACGAGAATCACGTTTACCACCGGGAAGGCGAGCAGATGCTGCCACTTGATCTTTCCGCGCAGGAAGAACAGCAGCAGCGCCGGAATGAAGAACACAGCCTGCAGCTTAAAGGCAAAGCTTGCGCCCATGGCGGCTATACTCAGCCACGGTCTGTCCTCCAGTGCCATCGCAATGCTCAGCACGGCAAAGCCCACATAGATGCTGTCACACTGTCCCCAGAGAGAACCATTGAGAATTACAGTCGGCCAGAGAAGCACTGCGCAGAACGCGCCGATCTGTCTCCAGGCGCTTTTGGAGAAGTGCGCCGTGATACGCATCACGCTCCATGCGAGCACAATGTCAAAGAGGATGCTGAAGAGCTTGATGAGATAGAGATCCTTCAGCGCTGAACTGCTGATCGCAGCGAGATACACGAGATAGGGCACATTATAGTTTCCGATGCTTTCACGCAGCGCCGCAAACCCGCCGTTCTGCCGGAAATAGTCCACCCAGGCGGCGAGAAAATCCTGGTAGTCCAGTGTCTCGTAGTCCATGGCGGCGCCGCGCAGCACGAATGCGAGGGCGATCAGAGCCGCCGCCGCAATCACATGCATCGGTGTTTTTAGTGCGCCGGAAAGTTTCAGCAGCGCCAGGGAGAGAACGGCAAGCGCCGTCAGCAGCAGATAAACGGTAATATCCAATGGTGAACCTCCTGAAACAGAAAAAACGGAGAAGCTGCCTTCTCCGCCAAAAATCCGAAAAAACAGTCTTGACAAGTATTCGTCAATCATGATAGAATAGCTTGCTATGACCGTTAAAGCGGGAGCTGTGCCCCCACTTTCATCCAACGCCATTGTACAGGATGTTGCGGAAAAAAGCAACCGGGGCTTGATAATTTTTATCAACGCATCCGGGCGTATCAAAATCGCAAAACAACAATCCAACATAGAAGGAGATGTATGTAGTGCCGAAGGAAGTAATGTACGGAAAGACGAAACGTATGAGCTTCGCGCGCCACGAAGAGATCCAGGCCATGCCGAATCTTCTGGAGATCCAGAAGAATTCCTACAAATGGTTCCTGGAGCAGGGGCTTCATGATGTATTCCGGGATGTGGACGTTGTCACGGACTATTCCGGCAATCTGGAGCTGCGCTTTGTGGACTACTCCATGGCTGAAAAGCCGAAGTACACCGAAGAGGAGTGCAAGGCTCGCGATACGACCTATGCCGCTCGTCTGGGCGTCCGGGTTCAGCTTCGCAACAAGGCTACGGATGAATTCAAGGAGAGCGAAGTTTACATGGGCGATTTCCCGCTCATGACGCCGAGCGGTACCTTCATCATCAACGGCGCGGAGCGCGTGATCGTCTCTCAGATCGTCCGCAGCCCCGGTGTGTACTATGATAAGCGCACCGACAAGGCTTACAATTCCAACTACGGCGCCACGGTCATCCCTTATCACGGCGCATGGCTGGAGTATGAGACCGACCTGAACGATATCTTCTACTGCCGCATCGACAAAAACCGCAAGCTGCCCATCACCTGGTTCCTCAAGGCCATGGGTCAGTACCGCGAGGAAGATCCCTCCACGTGGCTCAGCTGCATTCCCAGCGTTGTCACCGGCGTGCAGACCGATGAGCAGATCCGTGAACTCTTCGCGGACGATGAGCGCATCGTCGCCACGCTGGACAAGAACCCTGGCGTCAGCCGCGAGGATTCTCTTCTGGAGATTTATCGCAAGCTGCGTCCCGGCGACCCTCCGACGGTGGAGAGCGCCGAGAGCCTGCTGCACGGTCTGTTCTTTGATGCCCGCCGCTATAACATTTCTGCGGTCGGCCGTTATAAGTTCAATAAGAAGCTCGCCCTGCGCCCCCGCATCACCGGCGGTGTGCTGGCCGAGCCTGTGGCAGATCCCTTCACCGGCGAGATCCTGTTTGACGCCGGTCATGAGCTCACTCGCGAGGAAGCACAGCAGATCGAGGACGCCGGCGTTGTCTGTGTCTGGCTCGATGTGGAAGGCAAGCGCGTGCATGTCTTCTCCAACGGCATGGTCGACATGGCCCGCTTCGTTCCCTTCGATCCCAAAGAGATCGGCGTCAAGGAGAAGGTGCGCGGCATCATCCTGCGCCAGCTTCTCGAGCAGTATGAGGGCGATGAACTGAAGGAAGCCATTGAGCAGAACATGGATCTGCTGATTCCCAAGCATATCATCGTGGACGACATGTTCGCCTCCGTCAACTATCTCTGCTGCCTGGCTCACGGCGTGGGCGAGCCGGATGATATTGACCATCTGGGCAACCGCCGTGTGCGCAGCGTCGGCGAGCTGCTCCAGAACCAGTTCCGCATCGGCTTCAGCCGCATGGAGCGCGTGATTCGCGAGCGCATGACCCTGCAGGATCTGGACGTTGTCACGCCCCAGAGCCTGATCAACATTCGTCCTGTCACAGCGGCGATCAAGGAGTTCTTCGGTTCCAGCCCGCTGAGCCAGTTCATGGATCAGACCAACCCGCTGGCTGAGCTGACCCACAAGCGTCGTATGTCGGCTCTCGGCCCCGGCGGTCTGAGCCGTGAGCGCGCGAACTTCGATGTTCGTGACGTACACTACAGCCACTACGGCCGTATGTGCCCCATTGAGACGCCTGAAGGTCCGAACATCGGTCTGATCAGTTATCTCGCTTCCTATGCCCGCGTCAATGAGTACGGCTTCCTTGTCACGCCTTTCCGCCGCGTGGAAAAGGGTACCTGCTTCGTCACCGACGAGGTGGAGTACATGACCGCCGATGTGCAAGATCAGTATATTGTCGCACAGGCCAGCGAGCCTCTGGACGAGAACGGCTGCCTGATGAATAAGCGTATTACCTGCCGTCACCGCGATGAGATCATCGAGGTCGACCGCAGCCGCGTCGATTATATCGACATCAGCCCCCGCATGATGGTCTCCATTGCGACTGCCATGATCCCCTTCCTGGAGAACGACGACGCCAACCGTGCCCTGATGGGCGCGAACATGCAGCGTCAGGCCGTGCCGCTTATGGTCACCGAAGCTCCTATCGTCGCCACCGGCATCGAGCACAAGCTCTGCGTGGACTCCGGTGTGGTTGTCCTCGCTGAGGGTCCCGGCACGGTGCTCTCCGTTTCCGCGACGAATGTGAAGGTCAAGTATGACTCCGGCGAGATCAAGGATCACGCCCTTATCAAGTTTGCCCGCTCCAACCAGGGCACCTGCAACAACCAGCGCCCCATCGTCAAGGTCGGCGACCGCGTGGAGGAAGGCGACGTTCTGGCGGACGGCCCCGCCACCAGCCAGGGCGAGATTTCCCTCGGCAAGAACCTGCTCGTTGGCTTCATGACCTGGGAAGGCTACAACTACGAGGACGCCGTTCTCATCAACGAGCGTCTCGTCATGGAGGATGTCTATACCTCCATTCATATTGAAGAGTTTGAGTGCGACGCCCGCGATACCAAGCTCGGTCCCGAGGAGATCACCCGTGATATCCCCGGCGTGGGCGACGATGCACTCAAGTATCTGGATGACCGCGGCATCATCTGCGTCGGCGCAGAGGTGCGCAGCGGCGACATTCTGGTGGGTAAGGTCACACCCAAGGGTGAGACCGATCTTACCGCTGAGGAGCGTCTGCTCCGCGCCATCTTCGGCGAAAAGGCCCGCGAAGTTCGTGACACCTCGCTTAAGGTGCCTCACGGCGAGAGCGGCATTGTCGTCGATGTCAAGGTCTTTACCCGCGAAAACAGCGACGAGATGGGTCCTGGCGTCAATCAGGTTGTCCGCGTCTATATCGCCCAGAAGCGCAAGATCTCTGTGGGCGATAAGATGGCCGGCCGCCACGGCAACAAGGGCGTTGTCTCCCGCATCCTGCCCCGCGAGGATATGCCTTACCTGCCCGACGGTACGCCGCTGGACATCGTTCTGAACCCGCTGGGTGTGCCTTCCCGTATGAACATCGGCCAGATGCTCGAGGTGCATCTCGGCTACGCTGCGCAGGCGCTGGGTTGGAAGGTTGCCACCCCCGTCTTCAACGGTGCGAACGAGGAGACCATCCGTGAAACGCTGCGTCTCGCGAATCTTCGCGAGGACGGCAAGAGCGCGCTGTGCGATGGCCGTACCGGCGAGAAGTTTGATAATGACGTTACGGTCGGCTGGGTTTACTTCCTCAAGCTGCACCACCTCGTCGATGATAAGATCCATGCCCGCAGCACCGGCCCCTACAGCCTCGTCACGCAGCAGCCTCTGGGCGGCAAGGCCCAGTTCGGCGGCCAGCGTTTCGGCGAAATGGAGGTCTGGGCGCTGGAAGCTTACGGCGCTGCCTATACCCTGCAGGAGATCCTCACCGTTAAGTCCGACGATGTCACCGGTCGTGTCCGCACGTATGAAGCCATCGTCAAGGGAGAGAACATCCCGCAGCCCGGCGTTCCCGAGAGCTTCAAGGTTCTCATCAAGGAACTGCAGAGTCTCTGCCTGGACGTCCGCGTTCTGGACGCCGATGGTGAGATTATCGAGCTGAAGGACGATGAAGAGGATTACGGTCCTGTCTATCACGAGGAGTCCTACGCTCCTGACGATCAGGAGATCGAAAATCGGGGCTACTATATCGAGGATGTCCCCGTGGAGGACGATGAGCCCTCCGGCGGCACTGTGAGCGCCTTTGACGCTTTTTCCGCCATGAAAGCATCTATGAGTGAGGAGGATGAATAATGAGCTATACGCCGTTTGACGCGATCCAGATCGGAATTGCCTCCCCTGAAATGATCCGCAGCTGGTCCTCCGGTGAGGTTCTCAAGCCGGAGACCATCAACTACCGCACTCTCAAGCCTGAGCGGGACGGCCTGTTCTGCGAGCGCATCTTTGGACCCACCAAGGACTGGGAGTGCCACTGCGGCAAATATAAGAAGATCCGCTATAAGGGCAAGATCTGCGACAAGTGCGGAGTCGAAGTCACCAAGTCCAAGGTTCGCCGTGAGCGCATGGGCCATATTGAACTGGCCGCGCCTGTGAGCCACATCTGGTACTTCAAGGGCATTCCCTCCCGCATGGGTCTGATTCTGGATCTCACGCCTCGCGTTCTGGAGAAGGTTCTCTATTTCGCGTCCTATATTGTCACTGATCCCGGCGATGTGTCCTTCACCCATCTGGCCAAGGGTCAGATTCTCTCCGAGAAGGAGTACCGCGATCTGCGCGAGAAGCACGGCGATGACTTCAAAGCCGGCATGGGTGCGGAAGCGGTCAAGGAGCTGCTCAGCCAGATCGACTGTGAGGCGCTCAGCCAGCAGCTGCGCGCCGAGCTTGCCGAAGCCAGCGGCCAGAAGAAGGCCAAGCTCGTCAAGCGTCTCGAGGTGGTGGAGTCTTTCCGCCAGTCCGGCAATCGTCCCGAGTGGATGATCATTGATGTGCTGCCGGTCATTCCGCCTGAGATTCGCCCCATGGTTCAGCTCGACGGCGGCCGTTTCGCCACCAGCGACCTGAATGATCTCTATCGCCGCGTCATCAACCGCAATAACCGTCTGAAGAGACTGCAGGAGCTCAAAGCGCCGGATATCATTGTCCGCAACGAAAAGCGCATGCTCCAGGAGGCTGTGGATGCCCTGATTGATAACGGTCGTCGCGGCCGTGCCGTCACCGGCGCCAATTCCCGTGCGCTCAAGAGCCTGTCCGACATGCTCAAGGGCAAGCAGGGCCGTTTCCGTCAGAACCTGCTCGGCAAGCGCGTCGACTATTCCGGCCGAAGCGTTATCGTTGTCGGTCCTGACCTGAAGCTCTACCAGTGCGGCGTGCCGAAGGAAATGGCCATTGAGCTGTTCCGCCCCTTCGTCATGAAAAAGCTGGTGGACGATGGCGACGCCAATAACATCAAGTCTGCCAAGAAGCTTGTTGACAAGCAGGTTACCGCCGTTTGGGATGCGCTGGAAGTGGTTATCAAGGATCACCCCGTCATGCTCAACCGTGCGCCTACGCTGCACCGTCTGGGCATCCAGGCGTTCGAGCCTGTTCTGGTTGAGGGCCGCGCGCTGAAGCTGCACCCCCTGTGCTGCACCGCGTTCAACGCCGACTTCGACGGCGACCAGATGGCCATTCACGTGCCTCTGTCCGCCGAGGCGCAGGCTGAGGCCCGTATCCTCATGCTCTCTGCCAACAACCTCCTTCGTCCGCAGGACGGCCACCCTGTCACCGTGCCGACGCAGGATATGATTCTCGGCTCCTACTATCTCACCTATATCCGTCTGGGCAAGGCGGAGAAGGGCGCAGAGGAAGTGCTCGTCTCCGATCCCGGCGATACCGATCTTGCGGTCGATACCGTTGTCGACGGCGATGTGTTTTATGCCGAGGTGAAGCGGATTCGCGCCGAAAACGATCAGCGCAAGGCTGCGAAGAAGGCGCGTCTGGAAGACGAGACCAAGCGCCGCATGAAGGGCGAGTCGGTTCCCGAGGCTTCCGAGGAAACGCTTGCCGCCGAGCGCCAGCTCTCTGAGCCGCAGTATCGTCCCGTGAAATACTATCGCGATCCGGAAGAGGCGATCATGGCCTATCAGTACGGCGATATCGGTCTTCATGCGCCCATCCGCGTGCGTATGACCCGCGAGGTCAATGGCGAGGAGCGTAAGCGTGTGATCGACACCACCGTCGGCCGCATCATCTTCAACCAGCCCATTCCGCAGGATCTGGGCTATGTGGACCGCGAGGATCCCGAGCACATGTTCGAGCTTGAGATTGGCTTCAAGGTTGGCAAGAAGCAGCTGGGTGCCATCATCGATCGCTGCATCGATAAGCACGGCTTTACCATTGCCACCGAGGTGCTTGACAACGTCAAGGCTCTTGGCTACAAGTATTCCACCATTGGCGCCATCACCATTTCCATCGCGGACATGACCGTGCCTGAGGCGAAAAAGCGCCTGATCTCCGAGACCGAGCAGAAGGTTGTTCAGATCGAAAAGATGTTCCAGCGCGGCTTCATGACCGATGACGAGCGCTATCGCAAGACCGTCACGGAGTGGGAGCAGACCACCAAGGACGTCACTGCCGAGCTGCAGGGCTGTCTGGATGAGTTTAACCCCCTCTTCATGATGGCCGATTCCGGCGCCCGTGGCTCCATGGCGCAGATTCGTCAGCTGGCTGGTATGCGCGGCCTGATCGCCAATACCGCCGGTAAGACCATCGAAATCCCGATCAAGTCCAACTACCGTGAAGGTCTGTCTGTTCTGGAGTACTTCACGTCCTCCCGTGGTGCCCGTAAGGGCCTGGCCGATACCGCTCTGCGTACCGCGGACTCCGGTTATCTGACCCGTCGTCTGGTGGACGTGTCTCAGGACGTGATCATCCGTGAGCCCGACTGCGGCACTGCGGACGGCATCATGGCTACCACTGTGAAGGACAAGGACGATGTGGTTCAGACGCTGGGCGAGAGCATCCATGGCCGCTATCCGGCGGAGCCCGTCGTCTCTCCGGAGACCGGCGAGGTTCTCTTCGATACTGACCACATGCTGCAGTCTTCCGACGCAGCTGTGCTCGAGGCCAACGGCATCGAGGCCGTGAAGGTCCGCTCCGTTATGATGTGCAAGGCCAGACGCGGTGTCTGCGCCAAGTGCTACGGCATCAACCTTGCGGTCGGCAAGCCGGTCAACGCGGGCGAGGCGGTCGGTGTTATCGCTGCCCAGTCCATCGGCGAGCCCGGCACGCAGCTGACCATGCGTACCTTCCATACCGGCGGTGTCGCCGGTGACGATATCACGCAGGGTCTGCCTCGAGTCGAGGAGCTGTTTGAGGCCCGTCGCCCCAAAAAGATGGCACAGATGTCTGAGCTCGCCGGTGTCGTCCAGATGGAAGAGACCAAGAAAAACGCGATCTGGGCCGTCACGGTTACGAATCCGGCCGATGGCGAGACCGTCACCTATAACATCCCGCACTCCGCCGGTATCCTGGTCCGCCCGGGTCAGACCGTAGAGAAGGGTCAGGCTCTGTCCTCCGGCGCTTTCAACCCCCACGATGTGCTCCGCATCCGCGGCATTTCCGCTTGCCAGGAGTATATTATTCAGGAGGTTCAGAAGGTTTACCGTCAGCAGGGCGTCGATATCAACGATAAGCACATTGAGGTCATTGTCCGTCAGATGATGCGCAAGGTGCGTATTGACGATCCCGGCTCCAGCAAGCTGCTGAGCGATACCGTCGTGGACATCAATGAGGTCACTGCGGTCAATGCGGAGATTCAGTCCCGGATTGACGCCGGGGAAGAGGAACTTCGCCCCGTTACCTATACGCAGATCCTCATGGGCATCACCAAGGCCTCTCTGGCCACGGAGAGCTTCCTCTCTGCCGCTTCCTTCCAGGAGACCACCAAGGTTCCCACCGATGCCGCCATCAAGGGCAAGGTGGACCATCTTGTCGGTCTGAAGGAAAATGTGCTCATCGGTAAGCTCATTCCCGCCGGCTCCGGTCTGCAGGTCTATCATGATTTTGATACCAACGAGCCGCCGCTGCCTGAGGCGCCCGATCCGGATGACGACGGCGTGGATCTCTCTGCGCTGGCGAATGCCGGAAACGCGATCTGATTTCCAAATCACAAAAAAGCACCCCATTGGGGTGCTTTTTTTGTGCTCCTGCGCATATGCTGTTGCAAATACGTTTCCGAAAAGGAGAATGCCTATGGAACTACATTTGGAGCAGCAGGAGTTTTCTGCGTTTACAATTGTGTCAAAGCGCACGGCAGAGGAGCGCTTTTCTTCTGACTGTGTTGTGCCGGACTCGCTGCCGGATGCTGCGGTGCTGCTTCTGGCGGAAGGGGAGCTTTGCCTCTGGAGACTGGATCTGGCTGACGGAAGCGCCGAACTGGAGGGTGAAATCAGCGCGAGGATTTGTTGTCAGGCAGAAAACGGCGAGCTTTCCGGCTTTTCGGTCAGCGTTCCGGTCTCCGTCCGTTTTCGCGGTGAGGAGCTGAAGGGCGGCCTGAGACCATATCTCCGCTGCAAAATCACTGAATTGAGCGGGCAGACCATCAATTCCCGCAAGATTCGTCTGCAGGGACGTCTCGCCTGTGAGCTCTCCCTTTATGCGCCGCGAGATTTTGCTTTCACGACCGGCGTCGGCGCAGGAGAAAAGAGCGTCTTCCAACGGCGGGAGCATACAGAAGCCTGTGTGGTTTCTGCTGTGGAGGAGCAGGTGTTTTCCGTCTCGGAGACGCTCCCGCTGAAGCTTGGTTTTCCGGCTGAAGGGCGGATTTTGTCGCACAGCAGCACTCCCGTTCTGGAGCAGACGCAGATACTCGACAGTCGTCTGATCCTGCAGGGGCGTGTTGTCTCAATGCTGCTCTATCAGGATGCCGAGCGCGGAGAGATCCTCTCCGAGACGGTGGAGACGCCGTTCTCGCAGCTGGTGGATGTTTCCTCCGATCATCCGGTTTCCGCAGCTGAAGCAGTGATTCACCTCACCAGTTCAGAGATTCGCTGCTGTCATGACGATCAGGCGGTGGAAACGGAGTATCATTTCGTGGTGCAGACAATTTGTTTTTCTTCCGTGGAGGCTGACTGTGTCACCGACGCCTACAGCACACAGGGAACGCTTTCGCTCGCCTGGTCTGAAGAATCCGCAGCTTCTGTGCCTGCGCTGCCGCGCCGGGAAATTGCCGAAGGGGTTTTGCCGTGCGTTTCCTCCGGGAAGACGGTCATTGCTGCCCGGGCGTCTCTTCGCGGAGCGCAGGCAGACATTTCGCTCCTGATTCGCAGTGAGGAGGGTCAGATTTTGGCTTTGACCGGACGGATTCCGCTGCCGGACGGCGCGCAGGATTCGCTTTATTCGGAAGCGCCGACGATCCTCCCGTGTCCGGAAGGTTTTACCGTCCGCCTGCCTGTCTTTCTTCGGGATACGCCTCCTGCAGCGGAATCGCTGCGCCAGATTTCCGGTGCTGTGCTTGAGCCGATAGAAGGGCCTGATCTGCGCCCGAGTGTGAAATTGGTTCGGCGGGAGAATATGGATCTCTGGACACTGGCAAAAGCACATGCCTCCAGCGAAGAGGCTATCCGCGCGGCCAATCCGGACGCTGACCCGCCGTCTCGATGGCTGCTGATTCCCCGTGTGATATAAAAAGAAGGCTGTCTCTGCTCGAGACAGCCTTCTTTATGTCCATTGTTTCATATCTTTGTGCAGAATCAGGAACGAAACCAGTACCGTGGTGAGATCGGACACGACCTGTGACCACCCGAGACCATACATGCCGATGACTGCATTAAACACAAACAGCATCGGGATATTCAGCACTGCCCACCGCAGCACAGCGAGAAACAGCGCGCGATGCCCGTTTCCAAGTCCCTGATATACAAACACTGCGAAAAAGCAGAAGAACATGATCACCGCCGCAAGTGAGCGCACGCGCAGAAATGCCGTGCCGGTGGCGAGCGTTTCCGCTTCCCGGATGAAGAGCTGCACGATCTGATGGGTAAAGAGCTCGTAGATCGTGAGACTCACAACTGAGACTGCAATGCCGGTCTTCAGCGTCGTCGCCATGATCTCTTTCACACGCTTGAAATCGCGCAGCGCATAGCTGTATGCCACCAGCGGCACCATTCCCTGACACAGACCGATGCCCACCTGCTGCGGAAAGCGCTCTGCTTTCAGCACGATTCCCATTGCTGCGAGCGCTGTGTCGCCGTAGGCAGAGACGAGCTTATCCAGCACAATATAGTCGAGGTCAAACAGCAGCATGCCCGCCGCGCCCGGAATGCCGACGCTGATGATTGCACGGCGATTCTTTGCGTCCGGTGCGGGAAGTGTGAGACTTGCTCGAATGATCTTCTGCTTATGGAAATAAATCGTGAGACAATAGGTGCAGGAGATGAGGTTTGAAAGAAGCGTCGCAATGCCGACGCCGAGCACCTCGCTGCCCTTCGGCAGCAGCACAAACATGAACAGCGGATCGAGACCGATGTTCAGCACGCCGCCGAGCGCCACGCCCACGCCGGCCTCTCTGGAAAGACCGAGACTGCGCAGCAGATTTGACACGACATTGGAGAGCACCGTCGGAATCCCGCCGAGCACCAGCACGGTGAAAACATAGACCTCCGCATAAGGCAGCGTGTTTTCTCCGGCGCCGAGGGCAAGCAGGATCGGCCTTGCAAACAGCAGCATCACCAGCGAGAACGCGAGCGCCACAGCGCCGCCCAGCTTTACACAGTAGCCGGCAGTTCGCGCAGCTTCCTCTTTGCGATCCACCGCAATGAGCTTCGGGAGCAGTGCGCCGCCGCCCGTACCAAACACACCTGCAATGGCAAGCGTCAGATTGAATACCGGCAAAATCAGACTCACGCCCGCCACCATGGCTGGATTGTCGGTCTGTCCGATGAAATAAGTATCCGCCAGATTGTAGATCAAAACGATCAGCTGGCTGATCACAGCCGGAATTGCCATTGCCCGCACGGCCTGCGGCACCGTCATGGTGCGGAAGAGTTCTTCAGTTGTGGGAGCTTTGGCCATATCAGTTCCTTCTTTAATCGTTGATACCTGATTTTAACATGGTTTTTCAGCCTTGACAATCCGCAGAAAAGCCCCGGCGGGAAGTCCCGTCGGGGCAGGATCGATTATTTCTTTCGGTCCGGGAGGATGTAAATGAATACCAAAGAGCTGATCAATAGCAGGAACGGATAGAACAGCATGGGAATCACCTCAAAGGCGGAAACACTGTGTCCCATCTCGTTTGCCGCAGAGAGCGCCACAAGCATCTGTGCGCCGTAAGGGATGATCCCCTGAAACACACAGGAGAAGGTATCAAGCAGGGAAGCGGTTTTTCGCGCGGAAATGCCGTATCGATCTGCCATCTGCGCGGCAATGGGATTCGCCATCACAATGGCAACGGTGTTGTTTGCCGTTGCGATGTCCATCGCGCCGACGAGCAGACCCATGCCCAGCTGACCGCCCTTCTTTCCTTTGAAGATTCTATAGATCCCGTTCAGCAGCGCCTCGAAGCCGCCGTTTTCGCGGATGAGCGCGCAGATCGCGGCAACCAGAACGGCGACCATCGTCGTCTCAAACATGCCGGCCGCGCCGCTGCCCATGCTCGAGAGCAGGTCTGTTGCCGGGATTGCGCCGGTCAGCAGCATGATTGCTGCGCCGGAAATGATGCCAACCAGAAGAACGACAAACACATTGATGCCGACAAGACCGCCAAGCAGCACCAACAGATAGGGAACAATTTGCAGCAGATGATATTCCTTCATCGCCATGGTATGAATGTCCGCATTCAGACTCAGGAACAAAATCAGCACAAGTGTTACGAGTGCTGCCGGCAGCGCAATCGCGAAGTTCTCGCGGAACTTGTCCTTCATCTCGCAGCCCTGACCATTGCAGGCGGCGATGGTTGTATCGGAAATGAAACTCAGATTGTCGCCGAACATGGCGCCGCCCATGACAGAGGCGATGCACAGCGGCAGAGAGAAGCCGGAGGCGTCTGACGCCGCGACAGCAATGGGCGTGATCAGCGTGATGGTGCCGACGCTCGTTCCCATGGCGGTGGAGACAAAGCAGCTGACGACGAACAGCACAGCCACCGTGTACTTTGCAGGAATGATCGACAACATGAAGTAGGCCACGCTCTCCGCGCTGCCGCGGCCGACGACGCCGACGAAGATGCCGGCCTCCATGAAAATCAGAATCATGGTCACAATATTCTTGTCGCCGATGCCTTCACCCATGAGCCGGAGCTTGTCATCAAAAGAAATCGACCGATTCTGCAGGCAGGCCACCAGCAGCGCAATGAGAAAGACGACTACGATGGGAATGTTGTAAAAACCCAT
This sequence comes from Oscillospiraceae bacterium, assembly GCA_045546715.1. GTDB lineage: Bacteria > Bacillota > Clostridia > Oscillospirales > Oscillospiraceae > CAG-103. Next base: position 27,585 of record JAZQDI010000018.1, read on the forward strand.
CGGGATTTTGAGCACATATTCAAATAGTATGCCCAGCCCCAGATACAGCACGAGAAACACGCCGATCGGGAGCAGCGCGGACGGATTGGGACGAATGGTTTTCTGATTCATGGTTGTTTGCTTCCGTTTCTTTATATAATATAGCCGGTACATTATATCATAACATCGTGTTCAAAATCAATAATTTGGTTGCGCAGATTGGATGAAAGGATTAGAATACCATTATTGATTCATAAAGGGGAATTGCGAAATGCCTTCCATCCGGGAAGAATTATTTGCGTATATTAAAAAGAGATACAAAGGGAAGCCGGAACATCTCTGGGCGCGGTTTCCGGACTATGTGGTGTTCCGTCATGCGGATAATGAAAAGTGGTATGCCCTTGTGATGGACATTCCGGCGAACCGCCTTGGCCTGCCCGGAGACGATCCGGTGGATATCCTGAACGTCAAAATGAGCAGCCCGCTGCTTGCGGATCTGCTGATTGATCAGCCCGGCTTTTTCCGGGGGTATCATATAAGCCGCGGCAATTGGATTTCCATTCTGCTGGATGGAACCGTTTCAATGGAGGAAATCTGCCGCTGGCTGGAAGAGAGCTATCTCGCCACGGCCTCCACTGCGGAAAAGCACCGCCGCCGTCCGCCGAAGCCCTGGCTTGTTCCGGCAAACCCGGCGTATTATGATGTCGTCAGTGCGTTTCAGGCGTCCAATGAGATCGCGTGGAAGCAGGGGAGAGGCGTCAAAAAAGGAGACACTGTGTTTCTTTATGTCGGCGCCCCGGTTTCTGCTGTACTGTATCAGTGCAAGGTCATGGAGACGGATCTCCCGTGGCGATCTCATCCGGAGCATAAGCTCATGATGATTCGCCTGCAGAAGCAGTTTGCCCCGGATCGCTTTCCGTTCGAGCGCCTGAAAAAGGAATTCGACGTCCGCACCGTCCGCGGCCCGCGCAGCGTCCCGGAGGGACTCTTGAAAGCCTTTCGGAAAGAAAAATAAAACGGCACCTGTAGAAAACAGGTACTGTGACATGGAACGAATTTCATTGAAAAAAGGACTTGCTTTCGCAAGTCTTTTTTCTGGTGGAGACGGAGGGATTCGAAGTGACGCCAGCGTCACTGCGTGCACAAATGTCTCCACTCGCTCCCGCCGCTATGCGTCGGAACCGCTCGGGGATGACAAAGGGTTCGAATCCTCCTGATTTTGAAAAAACCAATCCGAAGCCCATACAAAAGGGCTTCGGATTGGAAAGGAGGAGCAGCGACGTGAGTGCGCTCCGATTATTTTGCGAAGCATAAAAAATCGGAGCAAGCGATACAAAGCTTGCTCCGACGTGGTGGAGACGGAGGGATTCGAAGTGACGCCAGCGTCACTGCGTGCACAAATGTCCCCACTCGCTCTCGCCGCTTCGCGGCGAAACCGCTCGGGGATGACAAAAGGGTTCGAATCCCTCCAATATTCAACATGGCAAAATAAGAACCATCCAAAAGGATGGTTCTTTTTTTGGTGGAGACGGAGGGATTCGAACCCTTGACCTTACGGATGCGAACCGTACGCTCTCCCAGCTGAGCTACGCCCCCAAACGCTAGGCTATTATACCACAGATTTCTGATTTGTAAAGTACCAAATTCAAAAAATCTTTTTTCCTGATGGGGTGGAGGAACGGTATTTTTTGGGACAAAATCAACAATCTGAGTCGATGTGTCAAGAATCCGCAAAGTGAAAACTTTAACCGAAATTACCCCTTGCGAATCGGCTTTTTTATGTTATAATTGCACATATTGGGTTGCCGTGTCCGTTCGGCAGCTATTGAATGTACAAATCCTGAAAGGACGGTCTTGTCAATGAAAGTACAGTTTACGGAGACGGTACTTCGTGATGCCAACCAGTCTCTGATTGCCACGCGTCTGCCTTACTCCAAGTTTGAACCGATCCTCAGCACCATCGACCAGGCGGGGTATTATTCCGCGGAAGTCTGGGGCGGCGCCACGTTTGACGTGTGCCTCCGCTTCCTCAACGAGGATCCCTGGGAGCGTCTGCGCAAGATTCGCGCAGCGATGCCCAACACCAAGCTGCAGATGCTTCTGCGCGGCCAGAACATTCTCGGCTACAAGCACTACAGTGACGACGCGGTTCGTCGTTTCGTTCGCGCCAGCGTGCGCAACGGCATCGATATCATCCGCATTTTCGATGCGCTGAACGATGTGGACAACCTCAAGGTCGCCATTGAAGAGACCGTCAAGCAGGGAGCTATGGCTTCCGGCACCATTTCCTATACCACCAGCCCCGTGCATACGCTTGAGAAGTATGTCACCATGGTCAAGGAACTGCAGCAGATGGGCGTTGGCTCTATCTGCATCAAGGACATGGCCGGCATCCTGAGCCCCAAGTGCGCATATGATTTGGTTTCCGCCATCAAGGATGCGGTGGATCTGCCCGTCGTCGTGCACACGCACTGCACCACGGGTCTTGCCTTCATGACCTACCTCAAGTCCATCGAGGCCGGCGCCGATGTGATCGACACCGCCATCAGCCCCTTCTCCGGCGGCACCAGCCAGCCCGCTACCGAGACGCTCAACTATGCGCTCAAGGAGCTGGGCTACGAGAGCGACCTGAAGGACGACAAGCTCCTCGAGATCGCAAACTTCTTCAAGCCCGTCCGTGCCGACTTCCTCGCTGACGGCACGCTCAACCCCATCTCCATGGCCACGGACACCCAGTGCCTGACCTACCAGATTCCCGGCGGCATGCTCTCGAACCTCCTGAGCCAGCTGAAGATGCTCGGTCAGATCGATAAGTTCGATGAAGCCCTGCTCGAGACGCCGCGTGTCCGCAAGGATATGGGCTATCCGCCGCTCGTCACGCCCACCAGTCAGCTGGTCGGCACACAGGCCGTGCAGAACGTTCTGGCCGGCGAGCGCTATAAGAATGTCGGCGCCGAGATCAAGGCTTACTGCCGCGGCGAATACGGCAAGACTCCCGCGCCCATCGATCCGGAAATCCGCGCCAAGATTCTGGCCGGCGAAGAGCCGATCAAGGGCCGCTACGCCGATACCGTCCCCGCTGAGTATGAGGCAGCCAAGGAGCACCTGGGCGCTGACGCTCGCTGCGAAGAGGACGTGCTGAGCTATATCGCCTTCCCCCAGGTCGCCGAGAACTTCTTCGAGGCGCGCCGCGAAGCGGAAGAGCAGGTCTGCAAGTACAGCATCGAGCCGATCAAGGAATGAGGTAACACACTATGAACTACGGATTTGCACAAGCTCTGCTCGACTCCTTGGTTGGTCTGCTGGTGGTGTTTTTCGCGCTGGTGCTTCTCATGTGCATCATCAAGATCATGACTGCCGTGGGCGACAGCCGTGAGAAGAAGAGAGCTGCTGCGGCGCCCGCTCCGGTTCCGGAAGCTGCCGCTCCTGCTGCTGCCCAACCGGCTAAAAAGCTGGCTCCCGGCGCTGCCGGCGAGCTCAAGCTCTATGACACCGATCCCCGCGCCGCCGCCATGCTCATGGCCATCGTGGCCGATGAGCTCAAGACCCCCATTAATGAGTTGAGATTCATCTCTATTCGCGAGATCAAGGAGGAAGCCTGAAATGAAATACAAAATCACCCTCAAGGGTAAGACTTATGAGGTAGAAGTTGAAAAGGGCGAGGCCATGATCCTCGACGAGTACGAGGCCAAGTCTCCCGTTCCGCCCGCTCCTGTCGCCGCTCCGGTGGCTGTCGCTGCTGCCCCTGTGGCACCCGCGCCCGCCGCTGCTGCCGCTCCTGCGGCCGCTGCCTCCGGCACGGTCGTCGAAGCGCCGCTGCCTGGCAACGTCTTCGCCATCAAGGTGAAGGAGGGCGACGCGGTGAAGGCCGGCGACGTGCTCATCGTCATTGAAGCCATGAAGATGGAAAACGAAGTCTGCGCCCCGTCTGACGGCGTGGTCAAGCAGATTGCCGTCTCCAAGGGTGCCATGGTTGCCACCGGCGATACCCTCGTCGTGATCTGATGAGGTGACGGTATGCAACACATTCTCGAAACCTTAAGCCGGCTGGGCAGCACCTCCGGCTTTACCACGATGACGTGGCAGCAGCTTCTCATGATTGTGATCGCCTGCGTCCTGCTCTATCTGGGCCTGGTCAAGAAGTTTGAGCCGCTGCTTCTGGTGGGCATCGCCTTCGGCGCACTGCTCACGAACCTGCCCGGCTCCAACATGTATCATCCTGAGATGTGGGATGCTTACGTTGCCGGTACGATGGGCGTCGGTCAGATCATCCATGAGGGCGGTCTGCTTGATATCCTTTACATCGGCGTTAAGAGCGGTCTTTATCCGTCTCTGATCTTCATGGGCGTCGGCGCGATGACGGACTTCGGTCCTCTGATTGCGAATCCCAAGAGCCTGCTGCTTGGCGCGGCTGCGCAGTTCGGCATTTTCGCGGCCTTCCTGATGGCGCTCGGCATCTTCGGCTTTGAGCCGAACGTTGCTGCTTCCATCGGCATCATCGGCGGCGCGGACGGTCCTACCGCCATCTGGCTGACCTCCAAGCTCGCTCCGAACTACCTCGCGCCCATTGCCATCGCGGCTTATTCCTACATGGCGCTGATCCCGCTGATTCAGCCTCCGGTGATGAGACTTCTCACCACCAAGGAAGAGCGTGAGATCAAAATGGAGCAGCTGCGTCCTGTTTCCAAAACGCAGAAGGTGCTCTTCCCGATCATCGTCACTATCTTTGTCTGCCTGCTTCTGCCCTCCGTGGCGCCGCTGCTCGGCTGCCTGATGCTCGGCAACCTCTTTAAGGAGTGCGGCCTGACGGATCGCCTGAGTGATACCGCGCAGAACGCTCTGATGAACATTGTTACGATCTTCCTGTCCACTTCCGTGGGTGCCACGGCTGTGGCGGAGCGCTTCCTTGCGCCTCGCACGCTGTTCATCATCATCCTCGGTCTCATCGCCTTTGAGTTCGCCACCGTGGGCGGCCTGCTTCTGGGCAAGCTCATGTGCAAGCTCTCCGGCGGCAAGATCAATCCCCTCATTGGCTCCGCCGGCGTGTCCGCCCTTCCCATGGCGGGCCGCGAGAGCCAGCTTGAGGGTGCTCGTGCCAACCCCTCCAACTTCCTGCTCATGCACGCCATGGGCCCGAACGTTGCCGGCGTCATTGGCTCCGCTGTCGCTGCGGGCTTCCTGCTCGCCGTGTTCGGCGGTTAATGCAAAAAATAACGGCTGTCCATCACGGACAGCCGTTATTTTTTTGCACATCGATATGTATTCAAATCAGATATTTAATGAGCAGCAGAAGCACAAGCCCCGGGAAGCCAAACACGCCGACCACCAGCGCGTTGACCCAGTTGAGTCCAAGGGAAATGCCGAAAAACGCGCCGAAATAATTCAGCACCCACAGGCACACAAAGCCGATGCCGGTGTTAATCAGCAGCTTGAAGATCCATTTAATCGGCGTCAGAAACAGCTTGATCACCAGCCACAGAATAAAGATGCCCGCTGCAGCCATCAAGATGCCGGGAAGAATCAGTTCCATCTTTCTCTCTCCTTTCTTTATTGCGGAGGCGGCGCTGCCGCCTTTTTCATATCAATTACTGCGCAGTTATATTTCGCTCTCAATGCGTTGATCTCATAAATGCAGGCTTCCATCTGGTTTGGATCTGTCATGTGATTGAAGCTGTTTTCTGCCTGTGTCAGTTCTCGGCGGATACCGCGCATTTCGTCTACTGCGCGCTGAATCTCCGCATTGCGCCGCTTGCGCTCCCGTCTTTTGCTTGTCATGGTTTTCCTCCGTGTTGGTTTGTCATTGAGATTGTATGCAGCAAGGACGGTTTTTAATCAGGCGGAGGAAATCATTTCCGTGCATGACGCGTCCGATTGCACATATACTACCCTCGGAAACCATTCGGTGCGGGATGCGCATACGACAATCGCGAGGACCGAACCTGTATCATCGGGGACAGGGTCCGCACCTTTTGCCGGCACAGGACCTTGCGTCTCCCGCGCGAACGCGCGCCGCACTCATTGAGCTGCCGGGCCGTTCCGGGCGAATGCGCTTCCAGTGCCGGAACGGCTGCGGCGACGCGGCGGAACCGGGGCGGGGGAGGACACGCTTGATGTGTCCTCCTTTTTTGCACCTCTTGCAATTTCAATAGATATGCGTTATACTAAATCGGTTACATAATCTTGCATTGAAACACAACATATAGTGAAGGACGGAATTTATGGCAAAGACTCCGACGAATGGTTACGGCAACGACAGCATTTCCATGCTCAAGGGTGCGGACCGCGTGCGCAAACGCCCGGCGGTCATCTTCGGCTCTGACGGATTGGAAGGCTGCGAACATGCCGTATTTGAGATTCTCTCCAACGCCATTGACGAGGCGCGTGAGGGATACGGCAATCTCATTACCGTCACGCGTTTTGCGGACAAGTCCATCGAGGTGGAGGACTTCGGCCGCGGCTGCCCCGTGGACTGGAACGAAAATGAGAAGCGCTATAACTGGGAGCTCGTTTTCTGCGAGATGTATGCCGGCGGCAAATATAAGAACAATGACGGCGAAAACTATGAATACTCTCTCGGCCTGAACGGTCTCGGCACTTGCGCAACGCAGTATGCCTCGGAGTACATGGACGTGATCATCCGACGTGACGGACAGCGCTATGAGCTGCACTTTAAGCAGGGCGAGATCGTCGGCGAGCTGGAAACGCTCCCGGCCGATCGGAAAAAGACCGGTACCTGCATCCGCTGGCGTCCCGATTTAGACGTTTTTACGGACATCGATGTTCCCGTGGATTATTTCGAGGATGTTCTGCACCGTCAGGCTGTGGTGAATCAGGGCGTCACGTTCCGCCTGCGGGTGGAGGGGGAAAACGGCAAATTCACGGAGACGGACTATCTCTACGAAAACGGCATTACCGATTACGTCACCGAGATTGCGGGGGAGGGCTTTCTAACCGCTCCATTATACATCGAAACCGAGCGCCGCGGCAAGGACCGCGACGATAAACCGGAATATAAGGTAAAAATCTCCGCAGCCTTCTGCTTTTCCAACAAGGTCAATCTGATTGAGTATTACCACAACTCTTCCTGGCTGGAGCACGGCGGTGCGCCGGAAAAGGCCACGCGCAGCGCCTTCACCTCCGCCATTGACGGTTACATCAAGCAGCAGGGGAAATATCAGAAAAACGAGAGCAAAATCTCCTTCCAGGATGTACAGGACTGTCTCATCCTCGTCACCAACTGCTTTTCTACGATTACCTCCTATGAAAATCAGACGAAGAAGGCCATCACGAATAAGTTTGTGCAGGAGGCTATGGCCGCATTCTTTAAGGAGCAGCTGGAGATTTATTTCATTGAGCACAAGCAGGAGGCTGACCGCATTCTCGAGCAGGTGCTGATCAATAAGCGCTCTCGTGAGCAGGCGGAAAAAGCCCGTCTGAATATGAAAAAGAAGCTCACGGGCAATCTGGACCTCTCCAACCGCGTGCAGAAGTTTGTGGACTGCCGCTCCAAGGATGTGACCCGCCGTGAGATCTACATCGTGGAGGGCGATTCCGCGCTCGGTGCCTGCAAGCTCTCTCGTGATGCGGAGTTTCAGGGCATCATGCCGGTCCGCGGCAAGATTCTTAACTGCCTGAAGGCGGATTATACCCGCATTTTCAAAAGCGATATCATCACCGATCTCATGCGCGTACTTGGCTGCGGTGTGGAGGTACAGCATAAGGGCGCGAAGGATCTTTCTACCTTCTCTCTGGACAATCTTCGCTGGAACAAGGTCATCATCTGCACCGATGCGGATGTGGACGGCTTTCAGATCCGCACGCTGATTCTCACGATGCTCTATCGCCTTGCGCCTACGCTGATCCGTGAGGGATATGTCTACATTGCGGAGTCCCCGCTCTATGAGATCGAAAGCAAGGGTAAAACCTATTTTGCTTATTCTGACCGGGAAAAAACGGAGATTGTTGAGAGTCTCAACGGGGCAAAAGCCACCATCAACCGATCCAAGGGTCTCGGCGAGAACGATCCTGATATGATGTGGATGACCACGATGAACCCTGCCAGCCGCAAGCTCATTCGCGTCATGCCTGAAGATGTGGAGCGCACGGCCCAGATGTTTGATCTGCTTCTGGGAGACAATCTTACCGGCAGAAAAGAACATATTGCCCAGTTCGGCAGCCAGTTCCTTGATCTGGCGGACATTTCCTGAGGAGGCTTCACAATGCATATCAAAACTGCCCGTACCATCGTCCTCTGGTCGATGATTCTCTCTGTCGTCTGTGCGGTGATCGGCCTTGTGTTTTTTGAGCCCGGCACTGTAGCGAGTCTTTACATTACCTTTGCCGCATTTGGCCTTATGATTGTTTCCATCGTTGTGCTTTTCACGCTCTGCCGCTGCCCATGGTGCAGCAAGCGCGTAACGCACGGTCTGATGAAGGCGGAGTACTGCCCTTACTGCAAGCGCGACTTTGATACGGGGCTGAAGTATAAGAAGAAAAAGAAATAAGGAGGCAGCGCTATGTTTCGGGACTTGGTGAGAAAAAAGCAGGCATTATCCAGCGAAGACTGCCTTGCACTTCTGAAAGACTCGCGGCGCGGCGTCCTCTCTGTTCTGGGGGATGACAGCTATCCCTATGCCATGCCGATGAATCACTGGTACTGCGAGCAGGACGGGAAAATCTATTTCCACGGCGGCAAGACCGGTCATAAGATCGACGCCATGCGCGCCTGTCCTAAGGTGAGCTATTGCGTTATGGATGGAGGTACGCCTGTTGCCGACGCATGGTGGGTTCAGGTTCGCAGCGTCATCGTCTTCGGCCGCGTGGAATTTGTCGAGGATCATGACCGCGCAATGGACGTCAGTCGCCAGCTCAGCTATCAGTTTACGCAGGACGAATCATATATTACGGAGGAGATCCGCACCTCCGGCCCCGGCACGCTGGTCTTTGCCCTGACGCCGGAGCATATCACCGGCAAAATCGTAACCGAACGGTAAGGAAGAAATTTCATGCCCAGAAAGAAAACAACCGCACAACCGAAAAAGAATGAAAACCCCAATGTCGTCGGCCTGAAGGCAGAGGTCATTTCTCAGCCCATCACCGAGACACTGGAGCAGAACTACATGCCCTATGCTATGAGCGTCATTGTCTCCCGCGCCATTCCGGAGATCGACGGCTTTAAGCCCAGCCATCGCAAGCTGCTGTACACCATGTATAAGATGAATCTGCTCACCGGTTCGCGCACGAAGTCTGCGAACATTGTGGGGCAGACGATGCGTCTGAACCCCCATGGTGACGCTGCCATTTATGAGACGATGGTTCGCCTGTCCAAGGGATACGGTGCGCTGCTCACGCCCTTTGTGGACTCCAAGGGCAACTTCGGCAAGGTGTTCTCCCGCGATATGAGCTATGCCGCCTCCCGATACACCGAGGCCAAGCTTGCAGACATCTGCAAGGAGCTCTTTGGTGAGATTGACAGCGACACCGTTGACTTCGTGGACAACTATGACGGCACCATGAAGGAGCCGACGCTCCTGCCCACGACATTCCCGAATGTGCTCGTGAGCGCCAATACCGGCATCGCCGTCGGTATGGCGAGTCAGATCTGCGGGTTTAATCTGGCCGAGGTCTGCGAGACGACAATTGCCCTGCTGCAGGACGAAAACCACGACATTCTCTCCACGCTTCCTGCGCCTGATTTCCCGACCGGCGGCGAGATTCTCTATGATAAGGCGGAGATGGCGGAAATTTACCGCACTGGCCGCGGCGGCGTGAAGGTGCGCGCCCGCTGGCGCCATCTGCCCAAGGAAAACATCATTGAGATCTATGAGATCCCGTATTCCACGACGAGTGAAGTCATTATCGATAAGGTGGCCGAGCTGGTAAAGACCGGCAAGCTGCGCGAGATTTCCGATATGCGTGATGAGACGGATTTGAGCGGTCTCAAGCTTGCGATCGATCTCAAGCGCGGCACCGATCCCGAGAAGCTCATGGCCAAGCTCTTCAAGCTTACGCCGCTGCTTGACAGCTTTGCCTGCAACTTCAACATCCTCATCGCCGGCAACCCCCGCGTGATGGGCGTGCATGAAATTCTGGACGAGTGGATTGCCTGGCGTCAGGAGTGTATCCGCCGCCGCGTCTATTTCGATCTGAAGAAAAAGCAGGACAAGCTTCATCTGCTGCAGGGTCTCGGAAAGATCCTTCTTGACATTGACAAGGCCATCGCCATCATCCGGAATACCGAGAAGGAAGCGGACGTCATCCCCAACCTCATGGCCGGCTTTGATATCGATGAGATTCAGGCCAATTACGTTGCGGAGATCAAGCTGCGCAATATCAACCGTGAATATATTCTCAAGCGCATCGCGGAGACAGAGGAGCTGGAAAAAGCCATTGCCGATCTGGAGGCAACGCTCAAGAGCCGCGCCCGCATCCGCAATATCATCATTAAAGAGCTCAAGGATGTTATCAAGAAGTATCCCAGTCCCCGCCGCACCGGCATCATCGACGCCGCCGTGGTTACCGCGGCAGAGCCCGAGGCGGAGCTCGTGCCAGACTATCCGGTGCACCTCTTCCTGAGCCGCGAGGGATATTTCAAGAAGATTACGCCGCAGTCTCTGCGCATGAGCGGCGAACAGAAGTATAAGGAAAACGATTCACTTTTCCAGTCGTTTGAGGGAAATAACCGCGGCGAGCTTTTGATTTTCTCCGACCGCCAGCAGGTTTATAAGATGAAGCTTTCCGACCAGCCGGATACCAAGGCCTCTGTGCTCGGTACTTATCTGCCGACCGCTCTCGGCATGGACGAGGGGGAGAATGTGCTCTGCATGATCGATCCCGGTGATTATCAGTCTGAGCTTCTGCTGGTCTTCCAAAACGGTAAGGTCGCCCGCATTCCCATGGCAGCATACGAGACCAAGACCAACCGCCGTCGCCTCACCGGCGCTTACAGCGACAAGAGCCCGCTCATCGCTGTCCTGCCGCTAACGGAGGAACGCGAGTTTGTGCTCTATACCAATGAGGGCCGCGCGCTGATCTTCAAGTCTGCGCTGCTCATGCCCAAAACCTCCCGCACCACGCAGGGCGTTGCGGTTATGACGCTGAAAAAGAAATATGTGGTGGATCGCGCAGCGTTTCTTACTGAGACGCCGATCCAGAATTTCTCCCGCTATCGGGCCAAGAGCCTTCCGGCCGTGGGTGCACTGCTCAAGGAGGAAGACCGCGGCGAAGAACAGATGAGCCTGATTGAGTAAGAGGTTTTTCTTATGAAATTCCAGCACTATTCCTTATTGGATATTGTGAAGCTGATCCTCGGCTCGGCACTGGCTGCTGTGGCCTTCCAGTTTTTCACCTTTCCGAACAGCATTGTCTCCGGCGGCGCGACCGGCGTCGCGCAGATCATCCATCTGCTCAGTGGGCTGCCTACAGGCATTCTGAATATTCTGCTGAATATTCCGCTGTTTATCATTTGCTGGCGGCATCTGGGACCGAAAGTGCTGGTCGGCGCCCTTGCCGTGATGCTCATGGTGTCGGTGTTCATCGACCTGCTTGCCATCACGAGCTTTGTTGCCACGGATGATCCGCTGCTCGCCTCGGTCTATGGCGGCGTGCTTAACGGCGCGGGCTATGGTCTTGTTTACACGACCGGTTCTACCGGCGGCGGAATAGACATTCTGGCAAAGCTCCTGCGCCGGAAGTATCCGCATATCAACTTCGGAAACTTTATTCTCGGCATGAACGTAGTCGTAGTGCTTACGTTTGCCGTTTTATTTCAGAAGTATGAAAGCTGCATGTACACCATGATCGAGATGTTTATCTCATCCAAGGTGATCAACCTGCTGCTCTATGGTTCCAACGTGTCTACTGTGTGCTATATTATCAGCACAGTTCCGGCTGAGATTTCCGACGCGATCAACCGCAATATGCACCGCGGCTGCACCTTCCTGCGCGGGCAGGGGGGATGGTCGGGGCATGACCAGCCGGTGATCCTCTGTGTCATCAAGCGGCCGGAGATCGCGCAGATGCGCGCGCTGGTGCGCGAAGTGGACCCTGCCGCCTTCTTCATTGTCACCGAGGCAAAGGATGTCTTCGGCAAAAACTTCGAGAATATCCGTCAGGAGGATTGATGTGCGTGCGCCGATTTGCCGCTTTGCTTCTGGCCGTGTCCACGCTGCTTCTGAGCGGCTGCGCGCGCCTGTTTCAAAAGGAATATGTCAGCACCCGGGATTATGAAGACCCGGAGATTTCAGGGGATTCAGATACGCAGGAGATCCATAATTATGCCGGCCTTCTGCGCTTCCTGAACGCCATGGTCGCAAGCTTTGATACGGAGCGCTCTCTGATTTTCACGGATTATGACGGCATCATTGCGGACGATCTTTCCAAGGCGTGCTGGGAGCTGCGAAGCAATACAGCGCTGGGTGACTATTGTGTGCAGGACATTGAATATACGACCGAGCAGGTTGTCGCTTACTGTGAAGCGGACATTACTGTGCACTACAAACGCTCAGAGGAAGAAGTCAAGGGCCTTATTACGGCGCAGACTCGAAGCGCTCTCGGTCAGGCTGTTGCCTCTGCACTCTCCGAGCAAAAGACAAAGCTTGCGGTGCTCATGAATACAAATGCACTGGATGAAGCGGATGTCGCCGCTCTGGTCAATCAGACCTTTCTCGATCAGCCTTCCGACGCGGTGGTGATTCCGGAAGTGGATGTGACCATGTTCTCCGGCGAGACGAACCAGCGTATTTTTGAGATTGTCCTGCGCTCACCCATCTCTGCGGAGGAGACAACGCAGCGCCGCGAAGCGCTCTCGGCTGCTGTTGAGGAGATTGTGCGTCAGCTCGACCGGAAAAATCCCGCCTGCGCACTGGAGGCTGCTGTGCTTGTGGCCAAGCAGTGTGATCTGGGCGGTGAGCTCGGCGGTACGGCGTATGATGCACTTGTCACTGGACAGAGCGACAGTCAGGGACTTGCCATGGCTTACCGCGCAGTTTGTGATGCGCTGGACGTTCGCTGCCATGTGGTGGATGGTCAGCTTGACGGCAGTGTTCATGTTTGGAATATTGTTCAGCTCGGTGAAAACCTCTATAATTTGGATTTGGTGGGATACCAGGGCACGCTCTGGCTCCAGCCCGGACAGGACATTCTGGGCCGCTACCGGTGGAATGTAGATCAATATCCTGCCTGTGAATCACAGGGCTTTTCCTGGCATCCGGGAGAGATGCTTGATCTTCCCGAAAATTGAAATCATTCTGAAAAAAGCACTTGACAAGTTCGGATTTTGTGGTATACTTGCACTTGCGTTTTGAGGAACGCAAGATGCGGGCGTAGCTCATCCGGTAGAGCGCCACCTTGCCAAGGTGGAGGTAGCGAGTTCGAGCCTCGTCGCCCGCTCCATAAATTCAGACCTTGTCTTTGGACAAGGTCTTTTTTGCGGTTAGCATTATTAAATTCTGCAAGCGAATTGAAAACCGCCTCATGTGAAACAATGGAGGTTGTCTTATGAAAACAGATGTTGTCATCATCGGCGCTGGTCCGGCCGGAATCTTTACCGCACTGGAAATGCTCCGCCGCGGCAGCAAGCAGAAAATTATTATGGTCGAAAAAGGACAGGCAATCGAAAATCGCCGCTGCCCCAAGGAAAAGACCGGCAAATGTATGAACTGCAAGCCCTATTGTCATATTACTACCGGGTTTTCCGGCGCCGGCGCTTTTTCGGACGGGAAGCTCTCTCTGTCCTATGAAGTAGGCGGTGATCTGCCCAGCCTGATCGGAGAGGAAAAAGCACAGGAGACGATCAACTATGCCGACCAGATTTATCTGGAGTTTGGCGCGGATCAGCATGTCGAGGGTCTTGGCAATACCGAAGAGGTCAAACAGATCCGTTTGCGCGCCATTCGCGCGGGACTGAAGCTTGTGGACTGTCCGATTCGCCATCTCGGTACCGATAAAGCGCATGATGTCTATCAGGCCATTGAAAATCACTTGAGAGATCATGGTGTGGAAATGATGTTTGGCTGCCAGTGTCACGATCTGATTCTGGAAGACGACGTTTGCCGCGGTGTGGTCATTGAGGATCGTGGTCAGCGCGTGGAAATACGCGCGGAGCATACCGTGATTGCCACCGGTCGCCGCGGCGCAGATTGGCTGGAAAAGGTCTGCGCGGCGTATGGCGTCGCCCATCAGCCCGGCACAGTTGACATCGGTGTTCGAGTCGAGGTACGCAATGAGATTATGGAGAGCGTCAATCGCGTGCTCTATGAATCCAAGCTCATCGGCTATCCGCAGCCGTTTAAGAACAAGGTTCGCACGTTCTGCCAGAACCCCGGAGGCTTTGTCTCGCAGGAAAACTATGATAACGATCTCGCTGTGGTCAATGGTCATGCCTATAAACAGCGCAAGAGCGAAAACACGAACCTCGCCATTCTCTGCTCCCACAACTTTTCCACGCCGTTTAATCAGCCAATTGAGTATGCCCAGAAGGTGGGCGAGCTGACCAATATGCTCGGCGCTGGCCATATCCTTGTTCAGCGCTTCGGCGATATTCTCGACGGCAAGCGCACCTGGCCGAAAGAGCTCGCGCAGTCGAATGTGAGACCCACTCTGCCGGACGCTGTGGCAGGTGATATTACCTCCGCCATGCCGTATCGCGCCATGATCAATATTATCAATTTCATTAAGGCGATGGACGAGGTCGTTCCCGGCTTTGCCGCCTATGAGACGCTGCTCTATTCTCCGGAGCTGAAGTTCTATTCCAACCGCGTCAAGATGACCCCGGATTTGGACACGAATGTGCCCGGTCTCCATTGTTTGGGCGATTCTTCCGGCTGGACTCGCGGACTCATGATGGCATCCTCCATGGGTGTACTTATGGGAAGGAAGCTTGCCGAATTGGGATAATAATGCGCTCATTGATATAACAGACTGTCTTTTTGGGCAGTCTGTTTTTTTGTTAAATTAGCCGACACTTTTTTTGCGATATGTGGTATAATATGACAAGCAGAACTTTTTGTGCTGAAAAGGAGGGATACCATGATACTGACACAGGAACAGCAGGCCCTGCTTGATGGGGCAAAAGGCGAAACCATGGCGAAGGTGGTCAAAACGCTTGTCATGTATGGTGACGCGTTTGAAGCAGAACGCATGGTTCCGATTACCAGCGATTTTGGCCATACGGTCATCAGCTTTGGATTGAAAGCACTTGGTCCGGTTTATGATCTCTATCAGCAGCTGATCGATGAAGGATTGCTTAGCCGCCAAAAGTTCACGGCGGACCCGCGACCGCTGGATCGAAGGGTTCCCAGCAATCTTTTGGAAGACATTGTTTTCAAAAAGATCATGTATACCAATCAGGAGCGGTATGAGAAGCAGCTTCAGCAGATGGGGCTGATCGATGAAGACAGCTACACCTGTACCAGCTATCTGCCGCAGGTGGGCAATGTGCCGAAGCAGGGGGACATTCTCTCCTGGGCAGAGTCCTCTGCGGTGATTTACGCAAACTCTGTCCTCGGTGCGAGGTGCAACCGAAACTCGGGCATCATTGAGCTCATGGGATCGGTTGCGGGCTTTGTGCCGGAGTTCGGTCTGCTCACAGATGACGGCCGAAAGGCGGATTGGATTGTTGAAGTCCGCTGTGAGAAAAAGCCGGAGGCGCAGCTGCTTGGCTCTGCCATCGGCATGAAAGTCATGGAGGATGTCCCTTATGTGAAGGGGCTGGATCGCTGGATCGGAAGAGAGCTGAACGAAGAGACTACAGCGTATCTCAAGGACTTTGGCGCCGCCTGCGCCTCTAACGGCGCGGTCGGTCTCTACCACATCGAGAATCTCACGCCTGAGGCGAAACAGCAGGGAAGTGCCCTCATCCGGGAGAATGCAAAGGTCTATGTTATTGACGATGCCGAACTGGAGCGAGTCAAGGCCGCCTATCCGGTTATCTGGAAGCATCCGGACGCGGAGCCTTCGCTCTGTTTTGTCGGCTGCCCGCATATGACGCTGCGCCAGCTGGAAGACTGGACGGACAATGTGGTTCAAAACCTCAAGCAGAACGGTCTGAAAAAGGTCACGGTCAAAACGGTTTTCACAGCTTCCACGCCGGTAATCAAGGCTTTTCAGAAAACGAAGAGATATAAGCAGCTCAAGCGCACAGGAATCGTACTCAGCTATATCTGTCCGCTGATGTATATGAACAATCCTCTGTGCAAGATGAAACCGGTCATTACTTCCTCCAATAAGTTGCGCACCTACACCAGCGCGCGGTATTATACGGAGGCTGAAATCCTGGAGATTATCACTGCGAAAAGGGAGGGGTCAAAATGAAATCCTTTCAGGGTCGTGTGGTTGTTCCCGGCACCTGCAAAGCTGAGGCGCTGGTTTCCCGCGGCGGATTCAACACGCTCGCGTCCTATCAGATGGCGCTGCAGTTCGGTGATAAAAAAGTGAAGTGCGGCGATCAGAGTAACCCGGATCTCTATAAAAAATCCATGCTGAACAAAGCGCTCTGTCTGCCGATGACGATCGGATCAACCACCGGGGGAATGGTGCTGTACGGCGCCTGCCAGCAGAATAAGCAGCCGGCCTGCCTGCTGTTTTCCGAGACGATCGATTCCCTTGCGGCTGCGGGTGCGATTTTGGGCGACGTTTGGACTGATGTTTCCATGCCGGTGATCGACCGCTTGGGGCAGGAGTTTCTGGACTACGTTCAGACAGGCATGACCATTACCGTAAAGGAAAACGGACTTGTTGAAGTCGAATAATCTTCATTCATAAAAACACGCCGTGCGGCAAGCTGCCGCACGGCGTGTTTGTGTATTACAGTCCCAAATAAGCTGCAAGTCCTTCGAGTTGATTTCTTCCGTCCATATAACCCAGATCGTAAAGCGAGCCAAGCTTGTCCATATCGCCCTCCAGACGGCTGATATCCACCGGGCGGGACGGCGCAATCACAAAGATGCGGCCTTCGTCCTCCAGCGCCTGAACAGCGTCGCACTGCGCGTTATACATCTCATCGCTGTGTTCCACCGCTTCTGCAAACTCCGGATAGTGGCGATAAACGGTGTTTGCCGCAGCGCGGCTTTTCAGCGCGGAAACCTCCTTGCGAAACGCGCGGTCGCGCGTCCGGATCACGACGATTTTTTCAAACCCGTTGTCGAGCGCCCACTGAAAGGGGATCTTGCAGCAGCAGCCTCCGTCGAGATAGAGATCCTCGCCCATTTCGACAGGCTTGGATACATAGGGCATCGAGGCGCTTGCCTGGCAGGCGAGGAAGATGTCCTCGCATTTTCCGGCTTCAAAATATTCCTCCTTGCCTGTGCGGAGATTGGAGGCCACTGCAAGAAAGCGGCGGTCGGGCTTTAGCAGCCGTTCCATGTCAAAGGGCTCCACGCCGTCCAACTCCTCACTGAACATGAAGTCGAAGCCAATTACGCCTTTGTTATTTTTCATTGCCGTAAGACCGACATAACGGTCATCGTGGCGAAACAGCAGATTCATCCGTCCTGCGCGACCAATCTGACCGGAGACGTAGTTCAGACCGATGAGCGCACCGGCGCTCACGCCGATGGTCGTCTGCAAGTTGATATTCGCCTGCATCAGAGCGTCGAGCACGCCTGCGGTGTAAGTACCTCGAAATGCACCGCCTTCGAGCACCATGCATCCGGGCACCAGCCAGTTTTTTGCCCGTCCGGTGGGCAGACTGTCCAAGCCGTTGTATACACTCTGATCCTTCAGAATCATGTCAATCATCCTTTCATTGTTCTTTCATGCCTATTATAAGCCACAAAATGCTGTTTTTTCAACGGACAGAATGGGGAGAAGTCTTCATTTTCCCTTGTGATTCTTTGTGCAGAGTGATATAATATATTGCTAAGTTTTTTGGAGGTATTTTGCTATGCCGGACTTTCAGGTTGTATCCGATTATCAGCCCTCGGGCGATCAGCCCGAGGCCATTGATGCGCTTGCCTCCGGGCTGGAAAACGGCCTGGAAGAGCAGGTGCTTCTGGGCGTGACCGGCTCCGGCAAGACTTATACCATGGCCAAGGTAATTGAGCGTCTGCAGCGGCCGACGCTTGTGCTTGCGCATAATAAAACGCTTGCTGCCCAGCTCTGTGCGGAGTTTCGGGAATTCTTTCCGAATAACGCCGTGGAGTACTTTGTTTCCTATTACGATTATTATCAGCCAGAGGCCTATATCCCGCACACGGATACGTTCATTGAGAAGGACGCTTCGATCAATGACGAGATTGAGCGGCTGCGCCACAGTGCCACGTCCAGTCTGTTTGAACGTCGGGATGTGCTGGTTGTCGCCTCTGTCAGCTGCATCTACGGTCTGGGCGACCCCATTGACTATGCCAACATGGTCATTTCACTTCGTCCCGGACAGCGCAGAGATCCGGATGAGCTCATGCGCAAGCTCATTGATATTCGCTATGAGCGAAACGACATCGCCTTTGAGAGAAACATGTTTCGTGTCCGCGGGGACACGATTGACATTTGGCCAGCCTACTCTTCGGACCATGCGGTGCGCATTGAATTCTTTGGTGACGAGGTGGACCGTATCTCCGATATCAACACTGTCACCGGCGCGCCGATCCGCACACTGAATCATGTGGCAATCTATCCCGCGAGCCATTACGTTACGACCAAAGAGAAAATGTCGCGCGCCATCGAGGAAATCCGCCGTGAGTGCGATGAGCGTGAGGCGTATTTCAAGGCGAACGACAAGCTTCTTGAAGCGCAGCGCATCCGTCAGCGCACGGAATATGACATTGAAATGATGCAGGAGTTGGGCTACTGCTCCGGTATCGAAAACTATTCGCGTATCATTTCAGAGCGTAAGCCCGGTTCTGCGCCGATGACGCTGCTGGATTATTTTCCGGAGGACTTCATTCTCTTCGTGGATGAGAGCCATGTCACGCTGCCGCAGGTTCGCGCCATGTATCGCGGCGATCGCGCGCGAAAGGAAAACCTCGTGGAGTTCGGTTTCCGCCTGCCCTCCGCCTTTGACAACCGTCCGCTGAAGTTTGAGGAATTTGAGCAGCGTGTGCATCAGGCGGTATATGTTTCTGCCACGCCCGGCGAGTATGAGACCTCCCGAGCCGGCCAGATTGCGGAGCAGATTATCCGTCCGACCGGCTTGCTCGACCCGGAGATTATCGTTCGGCCTGTGGAGGGACAGATTGACGATCTGATTGCCGAAATCAATGCCCGTGTGGAAAAGCACCAGCGCACGCTTGTCACGACACTCACCAAAAAGATGGCAGAGGATCTCACGACTTATCTCACGAATGCCGGCATCCGCTGCCGCTATATGCATCATGACATTGGTGCGCTGGAGCGTACGGAAATCATTCGTGATCTGCGCCTTGGAGAGTTTGATGTTCTCATTGGCATCAACCTTCTGCGTGAGGGCCTGGATCTGCCGGAGGTCACGCTGGTCGCCATTCTGGATGCGGATAAGGAGGGCTTCCTCCGAAGCGAGACGAGCCTGATCCAGACCATTGGCCGTGCCGCACGAAACGCAGAGGGAACCGTCATCATGTATGCCGATACGGAAACGGCTGCGATGCACGCCGCCATTACCGAGACCAATCGCCGCCGTGCCAAGCAGCAGGCATATAATGAGGCGCACGGAATCGTCCCGAAAACAATCATCAAGGATGTCCGTGATCTCATGCAGATCTCCAGCGAAGTGGAGACCAAGCGCCGTGACGGCGTGAAGATGACCGAAGGCGAGCGCAAGGCCGAGATTGCCCGTCTCGAAAAAGAGATGCGCAAGGCTGCGCAGATGCTGGAGTACGAATACGCCGCGCTCCTGCGCGATCAGCTCATTGAACTGAGAGGAAAATGACCATGAAACTCATGATTTTGGACGGCAACAGCATCGTCAACCGCGCGTTTTACGGCATTCGGATGCTCAATGCGCCGGACGGAACGCCCACGAACGCAGTGTTTGGATTTCTTACGATTCTGCGCCGCCTGCTCGAACTGGAGAAGCCGCAGGCGCTTGCTGTCACGTTTGACCTGAAAGACCCCACCTTCCGCCACAAGCAGTATGATGGCTATAAGGCGCAGCGCAAGCCCATGCCGGAGGAACTGGCCGCGCAGATGCCGCTTCTGAAGGAGGTCCTCGATCAGATGGGAATCCGCCGTCTTGAGCTCTCCGGCTGGGAGGCGGACGATCTGCTCGGCACCGTTTCAAAGATTTGTGAGCGAGATGGCTGGCAGTGCTCCATTGTCACCGGCGATAAGGACAGCTTCCAGCTCATTACCGAAACCAGTCATGTCATCCATGTCAAGTCCCGAATGGGCAAGACAGAGACGATCGACTATTCCCCGGAGGTCTTTCGCGAGGAATATGGTTTTGAACCAATCCGCATGGTGGATCTCAAGGCGCTCATGGGCGATACCTCCGATAACATTCCGGGCGTTCCCGGCATCGGGGAGAAGACTGCAATGGATCTGCTGCATCGTTTTGGAACTTTGGCACAGATTTATTCCGACCTTGACGATCTGGACGTGAAGCCCGGCGTGAAGAAAAAACTCGAGGAAGGCCGCGAGAGTGCGGAGCTCTCTTTTGATCTCGCTACCATTCGCTGCGACGCGCCGATTGAGTTTCAGGTGCAGGATGCGCTCTGGGATCATGATTATCAGCCCGGTTTGTATGATCTCTTCCTTCGTCTCGGCTTTACGAAGTTCATTGAGCAGTGGAATCTGCGTCCGGATCAGAATACGCCGCAGACCGAGGTCTTTGAGGGCGTGTGCGAGAGCTTTCCGCTGAATACGATTTCTGATGTTGAAGCTGCGGTGCAGAAGCTGCGGGAGAAAGAAGCCGTTTACTATTGGTGCGAGTCCGATTTCGACTATGTCGCCATCGACGTCGATACGCCGGACGGAGGCGCGGGGTATTATCTCACGCGTGAGACGTTTTCCGGCGACTATGACACTGCACTTCACCTGTTGTTTGACCCTGCCATTGCCAAGGTTGGTCATCATATCAAGGATCTTCAGCGCGCTCTGCTGAATCTGGATGTTTCACCTGAGGGCTGGGTGTTTGATACCGCGCTCGCTGCTTATCTGCTGGACGCCACGGCGGGCAGCTATGATGTGTCGCGTCTGTGTGTGACCTATTGCGGCTTTGAGCCGTATCGCGCCGGCGCCGCTGATGACGGTCAGTTTTCTCTTCTGGATGACCCGGATCAGACCGCCGCGGAAGCCATGGCCGAGCGGCTCAGCCTTGCTGCGGCGCTGGGCTGTCTGCGTGATGCAATGACGAAGAAAATGGATGCACTCGGAATGACGCAGCTGTATCAGGAAATTGAACTGCCGCTCTGCCCGGTTTTGGCGCGGATGGAGCAGGCGGGCTTTCTTGTGGATCGCGAGGCGCTCAAAGCCTTCGGTGATGGGTTGACGGCGGATATTGACCGTCTGCAGAAGAGCATCTGGGCATATGCGGAAGAGGAATTTAATATCCAGTCTCCGAAGCAGCTTGGTCATGTTCTTTTTGAAAAGCTCATGCTCCCTGCCGGTAAGAAGACGAAAACCGGTTGGAGCACCAATGCTGACGTGCTTGAGAAGCTGCGCGGCAAGCATCCCATTATTGAAGAGATTCTGGATTATCGTACGCTTACGAAGCTGAAAAGCACCTATGCCGATGGCCTTTTGAAAGAGATCTCGTCGGACGGACGAATCCACACGAACTTTCAGATGACAGTCACGGCTACGGGACGCCTCAGCTCCACAGAGCCGAATCTTCAGAATATCCCGATTCGCCGCCCGCAGGGTGCTGAGATCCGCAAAATGTTTGTCGCCTCTCCGGGTATGACGCTCGTGGATGCGGATTACAGCCAGATTGAGCTGCGGCTGCTCGCGCACATCTCCGGCGATGAGACGATGATTCATGCGTTCCAGAGCGGAACAGATATTCACACCGTTACAGCTTCGCAGGTTTTCGGTGTTCCCGTTGAAGAGGTTACAAGCCTGATGCGCTCGCGTGCCAAGGCTGTAAACTTTGGCATTGTCTATGGCATTTCCGCCTTTTCTCTTGCGCAGGATATCGGCGTGTTCCAGAATGAGGCGAAGGCCTATATGGAAAACTATTTCGCGAAATATCACGGCGTTCGTGAGTATATGGACGTGATCAAGGCGCAGGCAAAGCAGGATGGTTTTGTTACGACGCTCTTTGGCCGCCGCCGCGATCTGCCGGAGATCCGGAGCAGTAACTTCAATATGCGCTCTTTCGGGGAGCGCGTTGCGCTGAATATGCCCATTCAGGGCACTGCGGCGGACATCATCAAGCTCGCCATGGTGCGCGTATCGGACAGACTGCGCGCGGAAGGATTGCAGGGGCGCCTGCTGCTGCAGGTACACGATGAACTCATTGTCGAGTGTCCTGAATCTGAGGCAGAGCGCGTTTGCGCCCTGCTGAAGGATGAAATGGAGCATGTGGTGGATTATTCCGTGCCTCTTCTGGTAGATGCGAAAGTCGGAACCACCTGGGCGGAGGCGCATTGATGGAGAAGATTGTGATCCGCAATGCGGAGGAAAAAGATCTTGAGCAGATTGAAGCGCTCGAACAGGCTTATTTTTCCCGCCCGTGGCCGATCGATATGCTTCGCCGCCAACTCCCCAGCGACCGACATGAGTTTCTGGTGGCGTCGCGCGGGGAAGAGGTACTTGGATATATCGGCATGCTTCATGTCATGGATGAGGGATATATTTCCAATGTGGCAGTGAAGGAGAGCGAGCGGCGATGTGGCGTGGGCTCTCTGCTGGTAGATGCCATGATGCGCCGCTGCGAGGCGCTTTCACTGCTGTTTGTCACGCTGGAGGTTCGCGCCTCCAATGAACCCGCCATCCGGCTCTATGACCGCTTTTCCTTCGTTCCTGTGGGACGTCGGAAGGGCTACTATGAAGCTCCCAAGGAGGACGCTGTCCTCATGACGAGATATTGGAAGGAAGTTGAAGAACTATGATCATACTTGCTGTGGAATCTTCCTGCGATGAGACTGCTGTTGCACTCGTGCGCGATGGGCGCGAGGTGCTTACCGACCAGATTTTTTCTCAGGCGGCGCTTCATGCGGTTTATGGCGGCGTGGTGCCAGAGATTGCATCCCGCTCCCATGTGGAGGTAATTTCCCAGCTGGCGGACCGTGCGCTTGCCGAAACCGGTCTGACGCGAAAAGACATTGACGCAGTTGCGGTCACCTGCGCGCCCGGACTCATCGGTGCACTGCTCGTGGGCGTGAATTTTGCCAAGTCTGCAGCGTTGGCGCTCGGTGTGCCGCTCATCCCGGTGCACCACATTCGCGGCCATATCGCCGCCAACTACATCGCTTATCCGGAGCTGGAGCCGCTCTTTGTCTGCCTTGCCATCTCCGGCGGAAACACGCTGCTCTGTGACGTGCGTGATTATACCGATATGCGCATCCTCGGCGCCACGCGTGATGACGCTGCTGGGGAGTGCTTTGACAAAACGGCCCGTGTTCTCGGCTTACCGTATCCCGGCGGAAAGCCGATTGACGAGCTGTCCCAGAACGGCGATGACCTAAAATATGATCTGCCCATCGGCCATGTGGATGGACACCCTTATGACATGAGCTTTTCCGGTCTCAAAACCGCTGTCATCAATCTCGCGCATAACGCCGAGCAGAAGGGTGAACCGCTGGACAAGGCGTCTCTCGCCGCAAGTTTCTGCCGTGCTGTAAGTGACAGCCTGGTTCCCCGGGCTATGGACGCGGTGAAGCAGCTTGGCTATGGAAAGCTCGCCGTGGCCGGCGGTGTCGCTGCAAATTCACGAATCCGCCGCGATTTTCAAACCGCTTGTGAAGCTGCGGGCGTCACGCTCTATGTTCCGCCGCTGCGGCTCTGCGGCGATAATGCCGCTATGATCGGCTGTCAGGCTTATTATGAATATCAAAAGGGCGTCACGGCCGGCTCCGACCTGAACGCCTGGGCCAATATGGAACTGGAAGAGGTATCGTTCTGTGGGCACGCATGACGGTCACCGCGAGCGGATGAAGCGTCGCTTTCTGGAGCATGGACTGGAGAATTTCAATGACCTCAACGCCATTGAACTGCTGCTGTTCTATGCCATTCCGCGTCAGGACACCAATGAGCTGGCCCACCGTCTCCTCGATCGCTTCGGGACACTTGCGGGTGTTCTTGAGGCCACACCGGAGGAACTGCGTCAGGTGAAGGGTATCGGCGAAAATGCACTCACGCTGCTCAAGCTCATTCCCCAGATGGATCGGCGCTACCAGATCTCCAAGACTTCGGATCAAAAACGCATTCGATCCAGCGAAGACGCGGGCCGGATTCTTGTCCCGCGCTATCGCTATGCGCGTGAGGAGATTGTCTATCTCCTGAGTCTGGACAGCCGCAACCTTCTCATTGCCTGTGACGAGCTTGGACGCGGCACGCTGGGGGAGGCGAGCGTGTCTGTGCGCGCTATTGTTGAGACGGCGCTCAAGCGCAATGCAGCCGCAGTGATTCTCTCGCATAATCATGTTGATGGCTTTGCCATTCCTTCCAATGCGGACCGGATGGCGACCAAACAGATCAGCGAGGCGCTGACACTCGTTGGAATCACACTTTCGGACCACATCGTCGTTGCGGGAGATGATTTCGTCTCTTTTGCAGACAGCAGCTTATTGGATTTTCGATCGTTTCGCTGAGACTCGTCAAAGCTTGCATTGAATCCTGCAATCTGCTTGTCAAGTCCAAAAATGGAATTCAAAAAATGCATAAGGTTTTGCGTTATGCAAACCATAAAGAGGTTTTTATTTTGCAACAATTTCGTTTCCGGATTTGGGTTTTACTTCCTTTGTAATCCGAAAATCCTTTGATTTCAACGATGTTTGCTTGTTGAAAACTCTGTTGAAAGTGTTGATAACTTCTTGAAGAATATGCTGTATTTTATATTATGTTACCTTGATGTAATTCTTTTGTCACAATAAAAATTGATTTGAAAATCTTTTCTCCTTGAGAATCCACAGTTTTTTGAAGGAATCAAAATTGTGCGAATTGTGCACAGTTCAGACATGCTTCCGATTTCTCGACAAAAATCGTTCTTTCTGTCGATTCCTTCACGCAAGATTACATTCGGTATTATTTTACGAGGATTCAGAAAATAATTATTGACTTTCACACACACTCGTGATAAAATAATCAAGCTGTGAAAAGCACCTGCTAGTATAGCTCAGTCGGTAGAGCAGCTGATTCGTAATCAGCAGGTCGTGTGTTCGAGTCACATTACTAGCTCCAGGAACCCCGCGGTCATTGACCGCGGGG
>JAZQDI010000019.1:0-4858 GCA_045546715.1 Oscillospiraceae bacterium
CCCCGCCTTCATGCACATCAAGCTCGCCGCCGACAAGGACGGCAAGCTGCTGGCCCTCTGGGGCGACAACTACGTCGACCACGGCCCGTACTCCGAGTTCGGCGATCTGCTGACCATGCGTCTGAGCCAGTTCACCGGCGCGGGCTACGGCATCCCCTCGATCCGCAACAAGAGCCAGACCGTCTTCACGAACCACGCCTGGGGCTCGGCCTTCCGCGCCTACGGTTCGCCGCAGTCCTTCATGGGCTCCGACATCGCCATCGACTGCCTTGCCGCCAAGATGGGCATCGATCCCTTCGAGATGCGCGCCATGAACTGCTACAAGGAGTCTGAGGGCACCACGATCCCGACCGGCTATCCCCCGGAGGTCTACTGCGAGGAGGCCCTCTTTGAGAAGGCCCGCCCGCTGTACTACGCCGGAAAGAAGCGCTGCGAGGAGAAGAACGCCGCCTCCGACGGCCGTTATAAGTACGGCATCGGCGTCTCCCTCGGCGTCTACGGCTGCGGCCTCGACGGTGTGGACACCTCCTCCGCCTTCGCGGAGCTGAATCCCGACGGCACGGTCACGATCTACGTCTCCTGGGAGGATCACGGTCAGGGCGCCGACATGGGCGCGCTCGTCTCCGCGCATGAGACCCTGCGTCAGGCCGGCATCAAGCCCGAGCAGATCCGCCTTGTGATGAACGACACGAAGATCACCCCGAACTCCGGCCCCGCCGGCGGTTCCCGCTCGCAGGTCATGAGCGGCAACGCCTGCCGTCTCGCCGCCGAAGCGCTGCTCGCCGAGATGAAGAAGGACGACGGCACCTACCGCACCTACGACGAGATGGTCGCCGACGGCAAGCAGCTCAAGGTCGAGGGCAACTGGGTCACCACCTTCTGCGCCGACCACCCGATCGATCAGGACACCGCCCAGGGCGAGCCCTTCGCGACCTACATGTACACGATCTTCCTGCCCGAGGTCTGTGTCGACACCCAGACCGGCAAGGTCAAGGTGGAAAAATTCACCTGCGTGGCCGATGTCGGCACGATCATGAACAAGCTCCTTGTCGACGGCAACTTCTACGGCGGTCTCGCGCAGGGCATCGGCCTCGCGCTGACGGAGGACTTCGAGGATCTGTCGAAGCACGTGAGCCTCATGAAGTGCGGCATCCCGTATCCGAACGACGTTCCGGACGACATCGAGCTGCACTACAACGAGACCTATCGTCCCTCCGGCCCGTACGGTGCGGCCGGCTGCGGCGAGGCTCCGCTGGATGCGCCGCATCCCGCCATCCTCAACGCCATCTTCGCCGCCACGGGCGCCCGCGTGACCCGCATCCCGGCAACGCCGGACAAGGTGCTCGCCGCGCTCAAAGCGCTTGAGGCGTAAGACTGTTCAAATCTGAGAAACCATGGTATATTGGGGATGTGGACATTCGTCCACATCCCCATGTTTCCAATCGGGAGGGATCGCCATGACAAGCAGAATTCCGGAGCGTGGCTCGACCCATGTCTATAACGTCAGCAAGATCTCCAAAGAGGAGATCGACAGCATGGTGGAACGCTGCGTCTATGAGCAGCCCCCCTTCTGCAATGCAGCCTGCCCGCTGAAGCTGGACACCCGCGCCCTGCTGAAAGCGGCGGCTGCGGGGAACTTCAAAAAAGCGCTGCAGCTGTATGAAAAGATCGCGCCATTCCCGCTCATCCTCTCGCATGGCTGCGAGGCGCCGTGCGAGGCCAAATGCCGCCTCTGTGAGCGCGGCGACGGCGTCGCCATCCGCGCGGTGGAGGCAGCCGCTGCCCGCTTCGGCGAGCAGTCCAAACTGGGCGGCGTGTTTCGCAGCACCAAAAAGCAGAAGGCAGCGGTCTTCGGCTCGGGCCTGTTCGCGCTCTTTCTCGCCGGCGAGCTGGAAAAGAAGATGTATCCGGTCACGGTGTTCTGCGCTGAGCCGGACGAGGAGACGTATTTGCGCGGCGCTGCGCCTTTTCTGGATGAGACGGCCTTCGACCTGGAGCTGAAACGGCTGAAGCGGAAGGAAATTCGTTTCGAGTTCGGCTGTGAACTGACGCCGGACTTCTTCGAGCAAAAGCGCGGAGAGTTTCAGATCCTCTGCGCGTCGGAGGCGGCGGCAAAGATCTTTTTCCCCGAAGCGGAATGCACGCCGGAAGTCATGCTTTATGAGCCGGAAAATCTGATCATGGGCTGCGGCAGCGGCGTGATGGACGCGGCTTTCGGCGCGAAAAAGGCGGCGCTGACCGCGGATCGTCTGGCGCAGAAGCTCGACCCCCGCAACACCCGCGGGCATGAGGGGCCGAGCGAGAGCAGGCTCTACACCGATCTCTCTGCCGCCGGGGCGCTGCAACGCGTACCGGGCGCTGCGGAGGGCTACACGCGCCAGCAGGCCATCGAAGAGGCCAAGCGCTGCCTCCAGTGCCGCTGCGAGGAATGTCTGAAAACCTGCGCCTATCTGCGGCATTACGGCAAGCACCCCGGCCTGCTGGCGCGGGAGATCTACAACAACACGCAGATCATCATGGGCGACCATCAGCTGAACAAGCCCATGAACTCCTGCGCGCTCTGCGGCCAGTGCACGGCGGTATGCCCCAACGGCATGGACATGGCGCGCGTCTGCCACATGGCGCGGGAGAACATGGTCGCCACGGACAAGATGGCCCTGGCGCCCCACGAGTTCGCGCTGCTGGACATGCTGTTCTCCAATGAAGAGGCTTTCCTCTCCCGGCCCCAGCCGGGGTATGAGACCTGCCGCTACGTGTTCTTCCCCGGCTGTCAGGCCGCGGCCGTCGCGCCGGAGACGGTGCGCGCGGCGTGGGAGGATCTCTCCACGCGGCTGGAGGGCGGCGTGGCGCTCATGCTGGGCTGCTGCGGCGCCATCGCCGACTGGGCGGGGCGCACGGAGATCTATGAACAGACAGAGGCGTTTCTGGATTCTGAGCTCTCCAAGCTGGGCGACCCCATCGTGATCGCGGGCTGCCCCACCTGCGCAAAGCAGCTCCGCGGGCACGAGGGGCTGCAGGTCGTCGGAATTTGGGACATGCTGCTGCAGCGCGGTCTGCCGGAGGGCGCGAAGGGGCTCGACCGCCCCGCCGCGCTCCACGACGCCTGCGGCGCCAGAGGCGACAGCGAAACCCAAAACGCGATCCGAAGCCTTGCAAAGCAGCTGGGATGTGCGCTGACAGAGCCGACGGACGCTCTGGACCGCGCGCCCTGCTGCGGCTACGGCGGTCTAGCCGGTTACGCGAATCCGGAGGTCGCCTCGGAGCTGACGGAGCAGTGCATCTCTCGCGGCGACGGGCCCTGGATCACCTACTGCATGGCCTGCCGCGACCGGTTCGCCAGAGCGGGGCAGGAAACGCACCATCTGTTGGAGCTGGTCTACGGCAAGGATGCACAGGACGCGCCGGACATCAGCGAAAAACGGCGCAATCGCCGCGCGCTGAAGCGGGATTTGCTGCTGGAATACTGGAACGAGGAGACCAAGAGCATGGAGCCGGAATTCAAAGTGACCTACACCCCGGAGGCCCGTGCGATGATGGATCAGCGCATGATCCTCTCCGAGGACGTGGAAAACGTGCTACGCGCCATGCGCGAGACCGGCGAGGCTGTGCTGGACGGCGAAAGCGGGCTCATCATCGCCCGCACACGCATCGGCAACACGACCTTCTGGGTCAGCTTCACGGAAGACGGTGCGGATGCTTATATCGTGCACCGGGCATACAGCCACCGGATGCAGGTAGTAAGGAGGCAGGGCTGATGGACGAGAGAAGCTATTACTCCATAGACCCCGAGGGCAAGCTCCAATGCCTGAAGTGCGGCGTGCCGCTGGAAAAGGGCAAGGCAAAGTTCCTCTATCTGGACAACGGCTTTCCCGTGGAGCTGCCGGTCTGCCCCAAGTGCGGGTTTGTCTTTGTGCCGGAGTCTCTGGCGCTGGGCAAGGTGCTCTCTGTGGAAAAGGCCCTGGAGGACAAATGACGCGGCATCCCGGAGACACCAGACATTTGATCGATCTGGCAGATCTGCAGCCCGGCGCGAGGGTGCTGGATCTGGGCGCAGGCGACGGCGACGGTGTGCGGCTGCTTCGGCGTCTCGGCTTCGACGCATCCGGCGTCGATAAAAAGGCCGCGCCGGCCGTGGAGGAAGGAGATCTCCAACACACCGGCTT
Source organism: Oscillospiraceae bacterium (assembly GCA_045546715.1). GTDB lineage: Bacteria > Bacillota > Clostridia > Oscillospirales > Oscillospiraceae > CAG-103. The sequence continues at coordinate 4,164 of JAZQDI010000019.1, forward strand.
TTCGGACAACAGCTTCGACGCTGTGATGAGTGAATGCGCCTTTTTCGTCTCCGGCGACGTGCCCGGAGCAATCAGAGAGAGCACAAGACTATTGAAGCCCGGCGGCAAGCTGCTGCTGGCAGACCTCTTCTTTGAAGATCCCGAGTCTCTGCTGGAGGCGGCGGGGCTCAAAGTGATCCACAAGGAAGACTGGACGAAAGCGTGGCGGGCGTATTATCTCCGCTCGATCTGGGAGGGCACCGATGACCCCTGCCCTGCCCCGAAGGGAAAGAGCACATATTGGATGCTGATTGCGAGAAAGGACTGATCACATGGAACTGATGGAACGGATCATGACGCACGCGCAATGCGGCTATTTCTGCTCGCAGATCCTGATGAAGCTGCTGCTGGAGACCGTGGGTGAGGATAACCCCGCACTGGTCGGCGCGGCAGGCGGCCTGTGCGGCGGCGTAGGCTTCACCAGCAACACCTGCGGCTGTCTGACCGCGGGCGCCTGCATGGTCTCCTACTTCACCGGCAAACGCGAGCCGGACGGCGCGGATCACCCTCTGCACCGGGAGGTGCTGGCAGAATTTGTGCGCCGGTTTACGGAGTTCCTCACAGAGCGGTACGGCGGCACGGAGTGCATGTGCGTACTGCACGGAGACTTCACACAGCGCGGCAAGCACTGCCCGCAGATCATGGCCTTCACCTAT
>JAZQDI010000020.1:0-22844 GCA_045546715.1 Oscillospiraceae bacterium
AGCGAAAGCTGCGCCATTCGTGACATCTTGTCGAAAAACCGGTTTTTCGACAAGATGTCACGAATGGCGCAGCTTTCGCTGCGCCATTCGCTTGCTGGGGATGGAGAAAAAGAAGAAAGAAAAAGATGGGGAAGTAAGCAGAAACAATTGTTCACTGTCCTGCTGACAGTGATCAGCATAAGCGTTCAAGCTTAGCTGAACCTTAAAATTCCTTAATTACAGCTGAATAATAACTCAAAATTTACCATTTGTCTAGGAGAAAAATGTAAATATTTTGTGAATCACGTTAAATCGTAAAATTTTTCCCCGCGCTCCTTGACAAAGCAGAAGTTTCATGCAATAATGCTCAGGCAATCAAAAATACTTCCGCAGAAGCCTCTGGAATCGCAAGAGACCGGAGGGGGAGGAAACTCTGGAGAATCCCGTGCAGACGGGTGCCGAAGGTGCAAGGCGAAGGCCGAATCTCTCAGGCAAAAGGACAGAGCAGGACGCAAAGCGTCTTATACTGTGTGGTTTTTCAGAGCTGCCGATCCGCATGCGGATTGGCAGTTTTTTTGTTTTTGATTGTCAGAATCAATGCAGAGGAGAGAACACACATGACATTCGCAGAAATTGTTGCCGCGGTAGACGATTTTGCATGGGGTCCCGTAATGCTGGTGCTGCTCGTCGGCACCGGACTGTATCTGAGCATCCGCTCCGGCTTCCTGCAGTTTACCAAGTTTGGCTATGCCATGCGCAACACGATCGGCAAGATTTTCAAGAAGCAGACGGCCGGCAAGGGTGAGGTTACCCCCTTCCAGGCCATGACCACGGCGCTCGCCGGCACGGTCGGCACCGGCAACATTGCCGGCGTCACCGGCGCAATCTTCATCGGCGGCCCCGGCGCGGTCTTCTGGCTGTGGATTTCGGCGCTGGTCGGCATGGTCACGAAATACTCCGAGGTCGTGCTCGCCGTGAAGTTCCGCGAGCGCAACGCTGACGGCGACTGGGTCGGCGGCCCGATGTATTACATCAAGAACGGTCTGGGCAAGAGCTGGATGTGGCTCGCGTTCGTGTTCGCGTTCTTCGGCATGACCGCCTCCTTCGGCATCGGCAACACCACGCAGGTGGACTCCATCGCCACGGCCATCGGCACTGCGGTCTCGGCCTTCGGCGGCGGCGAGGTGAGCAACACCTTCCGCATCATCATCGGCGTCATTGTCGCGGTTATCGTTGCGTTCGTTGTCATCGGCGGCATCAAGCGCATCGGCGCAGTCACGGAGAAGCTCGTCCCCTTCATGGCAGTCATTTACATCATTGCGGCGCTCATCGTCGTGTTCGCGAACATCGGCCAGATCGGCGTTGTCCTCGGCGCGATCTTCCGCGGCGCCTTCGCGCCCCGCGCCATTGCCGGCGGCGCGCTCGGCGTGGGCATCATGACCACCATCCAGAAGGGCATCGCCCGCGGCGTGTTTTCCAACGAGGCCGGTCTCGGCTCCGCGCCCATCGCGCACGCGGCCACCTCTGAGACCGACCCTGTGAAGCAGGGCGTCTACGGCATCTTCGAGGTGTTCATGGACTCCATCGTGATCTGCACGCTGACCTCCCTTGCCCTTCTCATGGGGCTTTCCGGTCAGGTGGGCATCGACGGCATTGACTGGGGCGTGAGCCACGGCAGCGAGATGGTCTCGCAGGCCTTCTCCGGCGTATTCGGCGGCAAGATCGCGTCCGTCGTGATTGCGGTCGGTCTGAGTCTGTTCGCCCTCTCCACGATCCTGAGCTGGGCGCTGTACGGCTCCCGCTGCGTGGAATTCATGTTCGGCAAGGTCTCCAAGCCTGCCGCCATGGTCTATAAGGTCATCTTCTGCATCGTGCTCGTGATCGGCTCGACGCTGGGTCTCGACATCGTGTGGGACATCGGCGACGCGCTCAACGGTCTGATGGCGATTCCGAACCTGGTTGCGCTGCTGCTCCTGTCGGGCACGATCATCAAGATCACCAAAGAGCATTTCAATAAATAACACAGAAGCAGGTGCGGCGGATTCGCTGCGCTGTGTGTAAAACAATACGAACGGAAACACTCGTCTGAGGGTTTCCGTTCTTTTCATATCGGATTGCATTTACTCGTTCGATGCAATCTCCAGAAGCTCCGCTGTCCGATCCATGACCGCTTCCAGCGCGCCGTCCAGCTTGCGGGAAATCTTTGCAAGCTTATGGTAGGCATGGCGGTCGTCTCCGGGCTCGCTGCCGAGGGCGACGATCTCCCCGCGCTGCAAATACGGCAACCAGCGATCCCGGTCGTGGTGATGCGACAGGGCGGAGAAGCTCAGTTCCCCCCTGCAGCCCATGGCAAATAGCCGCTGCGCGTCTTCCTCCTTCAGCCGCTCCATGCCGGCGATGATCACGCCGCGCACCTGTTTCTGCATCCGCGAAAGAGACGCCGCGGTCTCCTCCGTGAGCGGTCCGTCCGGCAGACGCAGCAGAAGCCGGTCGTCCCCGGTGCAGAGCGCGGGGAGCGTCTCCCGCTCCAGCGCCGGATGCCACAGCACCTCCGCGCCGATCACCACGCGCGGCATTCCCTCCTGCAGCAGCAGCTCCAAATGCTCCGCCGCTGCCTCCCTGCGTTTTAAGAACAGCGCCGCCGGCATCTGGTTCAAATCCAGCGCCGGAGCGGCCACCAGCACATCCATCCCTGCCTCCTGCGCCTGCAGCAGACGGCGGATGGCTGTCAGATGCGACGGACAGAGACCGTCCATACCGGGCAGAATCTGCGCACGAAAATCAATCAGCATTTCAATCTCCACTCTCTCTATAAAGGATTACAACATGATCTCGCTCTTTTCCTTGCTCTCATCGATGAGCCGGTTCAACCACTTGGCCGGCCAATAGAGCGCGAGTCCCAGCGCCATGGCGCCCAGTGTAAAGAGCGCGAGCGCTCCCATGCACTTGGCGTAGGTGCGGCCATACATCCCGGCGACACATTCGCGCATGGCGTCCATGGCGTAGCGAAACGGCATGGCGGGATAGAGCTTTTGAAACACGCGGGGCAGCACCTCCACCGGGTAGGTGCCGCCGGAGCCCGCCACCTGCACCACGAGCACGATGACGCCCAGCGCCTGACCGATGTTTTCCAGCGCAAACACCAGCGCATAATTGATCATGGTAAAGCAGACGCCGTTGAGACACGCCGCCAGCACGAAGCGCACGGGGTGCAGACACTGGACGCCGACATAGATGAGATCACCCAGTGACACGATCAGTCCCTGCGAGAGCCCCACAAACAGAAACAGGCCATAGCGCCCGAAAAAGCTCTGCCACGGCCGCAGGCCGGGATACTGCTCCGGGTGTTTGATGCGAACCTTCAGCAGCACCGCCGCGAGCAGCGCGCCGACCCACTGCGCCAGCACGGTATAAAACGGCGCCATGGCGGAGCCGTATTCCCGCACCTCAAAGAGCACCTGCGTATTCATCCGCACGGGAGACGCAAGATAGTCGGCGATGAGCGCGGCGTCGTCCGTGAGCACGCCGGTCAGCCGCTCGAGGAGCTCACTGTCTGACAAGCGCTCCAGCAGACCGGACACCGTCGCAAGCCGCTCCTGCAGATCCGCAACGGTCTGCTCCGTGTCGGCGAGTCCTCCCTGCAGCGCGTCGAGCGCATCGCCGTATTGGCTCAGCAGAGCGCCGAGTGTCTGAAAGCTGCCGCCCATTCCCGCAAGCGATGTCTCCGCCGCGCGGACAGCGCTCTGCGCCGCGCCGATCGCCCGCTGGAGCTTGCTCTCAAGCGCATCCGTTCCGAACTGGGCAATGTCCGTCACGATCGTCTGCGCGTCGCTGATTTCGTCCAGGACAGCCTGCTGCGCGCTTCGAGCGCCGGCCCAGCCGTCCTCCGTCACGGTTTCCAGACGGGCAAGACGGTCATAAATCCGCCCGTATTGCTCTGCGAGGCGGGTAAAGGCGTCTGCCACCACATCGAGCCCAAGCGTTTTCAGATCCGCCGCCGCAGTCAAAGCGCTGTCACGCCGCGCGCTGAGCAGCTGCAGGCGGGAAGCGAGATCGCTCGTGACAAAGTCGTTATAACGATTGACGTCCGTAAACGCCAATGTCATCACATCGGAGAGCGCCTGCAGATCCGCATCGAACTCTGCGCTGAGCCGCCGGAGGGCGGCTGCAGTCTCGCTCGCGGCGCAATCCGCGTCCGCGTCGGCGTCTCCCGCGCTGCCGACGACACTGTTCCCCGCCTGTGTGATCTGGGATGCGTCTCCGACGAGCGTTTCGGACAGACCGATGAGCTGATCTGCCGCCGCGGTCAAATCCGTGGCCGCTGCGAGCATGCCGCTCGCGCTGCTGAGACGGTCGCCCAGCTGCCGCGTCTGCGTTGAGAGTGTGCGCAGCACGGTCTGGGGATCATGGCCGCTCGCGGAGAGCACGGTGGACGCCTTGCTCACATAGGTCGCGATGGTCTCGACAAAAGCGGCGTTGACCTGCTCCTGCACGGCGGTTTTTGCCTTGCCGGTGATTTTCGGGGCAATGGCGTCTTTCTTTTCGTTTTCATAGTACTGCAGCTGCGGGTTCTCGAGCGTGCCGCCAAGAAAGCTGAGGGCATGGGCCGTGAAGTCCTCCGGCACGATCAGCGCCGCGTAGTAATCGCTCGCCCGGACACCCTCGAGCGCCGCATCCGCCGACTCCGGAAACTCCCAGCCGATGGAATCGTTCGACTGCAGCGCCTCGATGATTTTATCGCCCACATTGATCTGCAGGCCGAGGATATCGGCGCCCTGATCGCTGCTCACCACGGCCACGCGGATGCGGCCGGTGGCCTCGCTGTCATAGGGCGACCAGTTGGAAAAAATGTTGAACCACGCATAGAGGCACGGAATGATGCACAGCCCCAGCAGCGTCACGATGGCGACGACGCTCGCCGTCATCCGCCGCAGATCCGTGCGCATGATTTTCACAATCGTTTTCATGCTTCCGCCTCTTTCTGCTCCGGGCTCTGCGCGGCGTCCTCGCGCCGTGCCGCGATGCGGCTGTGGATTGGGCGCTCCAGCTCCGGCACCAGCTCGTCAAAGCCCAGCTCGCTGCTCGACACGCCCTGCATGGCCCGGATCACCTTGTGATCCAGATATTCCACCGTGATGAGGTAGGCCGAGAGCAGGAACATGCCCAGAACCCAGACCAGAAGAAACACAATCCGGGAGCTGCCTGTCATCCAGAGCAGCACTGCCAGCACTGCCGGCATCACCAGCAGTCCCCACAGCCCGCGGCGGATGCGCCGCTTGTTGGACTGGTGCAGCAGCTCCGTTTGCGTCAGCAGTTGGGCATACAGCTTTTCATAGCGGTCGTCCCGCTGTGGCTTTCGCTTTGCCATATCATATCACCTCCGTTTCTTCCAGCTTTTCTTCCACAAATTCATTCATGCCGATGAAGGGTCTGCGCACCAGCAGACCGATCGCAAGCCCCAGCGCGCCGAAGAGCAGCAGCTTACCGAGATCGATCAGGTAATCATACCGCCAGACGCCGCAGATCGCCTCACGCATGGCGTTGATCGCATACGGGAACGGAAAGAACAGATACATCTTCTCAAAAATCGGCGGCAGAATCTCGATCGGATAGCTGCCGCTGGAGCCCGCGATCTGCAGCACCATGACCACGACGACGATGGCCTTGCCGATATCGCCGAAGGAGAGCGTGAGCGCGTAAATCAGCAGCACAAACACCAGACTCGTGACCGCGGCGGCAGCCCATAACAGCCACGGTCTCGCCGCCTGCACATCGAGCAGATAGAGGTCGCCCAGCACGATGACCGCCGCCTGCACCTGCCCAACGAGAAAGAACAGGGTAAAGCGCCCGAAAAACCGCTGTGTCTCCGTCGCGGCGGGAAACTTCTCCGCCTCCGCGTGCACCTTCAGGACCGCAACAAGGATGACCCCGCCGACCCAGAGGGCCAGCACGGAATAAAACGGCGCCATGGCGGTACCGTAGGAATTGACCGAATAGACCTCCTGCACGTCCACATCGACGAGCGCTGAGAAGAAAGAGCCATACTGATCGGCGTTTCCGCCGATCATGTCAATGAGTATCTGCAGTTGCTCGTCCGGCTCGGCCTGCTCGACGCGGGAAATGATCGTCGCGAGGCCGTCTTTCGCGCGCGCAAGCACGCCGCGCAGCTGCCGCAGGGCAGAATCCACCGCGCTGACGGTGCTCTGCGCCCCGTCCATCACCGGAAGGACGCCGCCTGCGCCGCCCTGCACGCTCGAAAGCAAAGGCTGCACCGTGTCCAGCATTGCGCTGAGATCCCGCGCAAGCGTATCGAATGCAGGCTTCAGAGATCCGCTCAAAACACTGCGCATGTCCGCTATGGTTTCACTCCACTTCGCGAGCAGCGCGGAGAGATTGGTCAGGTCGCCTGAGCGTCTCAGCCCGTCCAGCTCGGTCTGCAGCGCGGCTGTCCGGTCGATGAGCGCATCCAGATCCGCCGCGGCGCGTTTGGCGCCAATCAGAGCGGGGTCTTGCGGAAAGATTGCGCGCAGTGTCTTCAGATGCGTCTGCAGCGTGGATACGTGCTGCTCCATGCGGTCGAGCAGCGCCTCCTGCGCCGCGGTCATGGTCGAAACCGCATCCGAGTCGGAAAACGCCGCAACGTCCTGCGCGAGCGCGTCCAGCGCGGCGCCGACAGCGTCAAGCTGCTTCGCCGCCGCATCGGAGAGCGCATCCACACTCTTCTGTGCGCTCGCAATCGCACTCTTTGCGTCTTCTGCCGCGGCGTTCCCGGAGAGGTCGACGTTGGACAGGGTTTCCTTTGTGCCCTCCAGCAGGGCGTTCAGACTGTCGGTGTTCGCGGTAAAACCGTCGATCGCTGTGCAGTATTGCTCCAGCGTATCGCGCAGCTCCGTCATTTCCGCAACGGCGCGCTGCACCGCCTCGCCGGAATTCGCCGCATCCTCCACGCCGTTTGCGGCGAGAAAGATCGTTCGAAACAGCGTCTGCAGGTATTTGGTATTGATCGTCTCATGAAGGGTACTGGCTGCGGTCTCGGTGATCTTGGAGGCGACGGCGTGTTTCTTTCCGTTTTCATAGAATGTCAGTCCGGCGTCCTCGGAGAGCAGCCCCTTTTCGATATCAAACATGTTGGCGGTGAACTGCGGCTCAAAGACAATGGCCGCGTAGCTCTCCCCGGACTCCACCTCCGCAATGGCGTCCTCCGCCGTTGCGGGAAACACCCAGCCGATGCTGTCGCTTTCGCGCAGCGTGTCCATGACCTGATCTGCCATGTTGACAAACGAGCCGTCAGAGAGCGTCGTACCCGGATCGCGGCTGGCCACGGCGATGCGGATATTGCCGGTGCTGCTGTAGGGGTCGTGGTTGGAATAAATATTGAACCACGCGTAGAGGGCAGGCAGCACGCAAATGGCAATCAGAATCACCATCGCGAAAAACTGCCGGCTCACGCCGCGCAGATCGGATCGGAAGATTTGAAGAACCGTCTTCATTTCGTCACTCCTTGTTCTGGACGTCAAACAGATCTAAATTTAACCTATTATGGCCGCTCGAACCGGAACAGACCACGGAGAATCCCGCCGTTTCCTCCGGTTGTCTCACAAAACCTCATGATTGTGGCAACGACAGAAAGCCGCCCTGTAAACAGGACGGCTTTCCGCGTAAAGTGGAGATAGGAACAAGCTGCTGTCATCACGACGCAGATTGCTGCTGATTTTGTGCGCTTCAGGTCAGATGGGGCGTCGGCGCGTGGGGTCTGTGATGCCAGCGCGGCTGCGTCTCCTGCTCGGCCGCATCATACTCCGGCACATTCATCATAACGGCGCTCAGTGCCAGACCCAAAAGACCGAGACTGAGCAGAATGCCGTCGGACACGGCGGCGTGATGCCGGGCGTCCTCCGCTGCCTGAAGCTTGTTTTCATAGATGGACACCGCCGTTTCCAGAATGGAGGCGTAGCTGGCGCCGGACAAGGTCTTCCCCTGCATCTCCGGCTGTGCCGCGAGCGCGCGCACGCCGGAATAGAGGCGGTTTTCCGCGCGGTAAGCATCCACCATCTCATAGAGCCCGTCCGTGAACATTGGGTCGTCATACGCCGTATGCGTCGGCGCGCCGAGCGGGGTATAGATCTGATCCGCCTGCCCGAGGCGCTCCGCCGCGAGCATCAGCTTCTTCGCATCTGCGATCTGCTCTCTGGCGTCGGCGCTCTCCGTCTGATAATTCGCGTCACTCTGCCAAAGCCGAATCGCTCCGGTGAATACGGCGATCACCGCGATCACCGCAAGACAGATGCACAACGTTTTTCTGGTTTTCATGACAATCACCTTTCTTTGTTTTGATGGTGCCAGTATAGCGCCCATGCGCCGGAAAACAAACGGATAAAAAAGGCGATTTCCGCAAATTTTGCGGTCTTCTCCCGCCCTCCGCAAAAGGGGAAAGAAGACCGGCATCTCATGGAATCATGAAATGCCAGTCTTCTTTCAATAAGAGTGAAGGGGGAGTTTCCCGCATCCAAAAGAGGAGGAATGTCTGCGGGAAGTATCTGGTTACAGGATAGCGAAATTGCTCCGAAAAACAAGGAACACTTCCTCACAGACGTCCGTTTTTTTCAGGAATCTTCGGTTTTGCGCAACCCGGAAGCATCCGCCGGCTGCGCAAATTCCGTCTGAACAAGCGATTCGGCAAGTTCGCTCAGATGATCCACCGCGGCGTCCACATCCACGTCCATCCGTTTCCACAGAAAGCGGAGGAAAAAGCCGAGGAACGCAATGCAGCAGAAATCCGCGAGCTCCCGCACCTTCTCGTCCGGAACGCCCTCCGCCTCCGGTCTGGCGCGGAGGTTCTGATCAAACACGTCGTAGACTTTGCTGAAAAAGAACTGCTCCAGACGGTCTTTGGAAATGGAACTGTAAATATGATAGATCAGCCGCTTGTTGTCCTGACAATAGTGCAGCAGCGCCTTCACAGACGCCTGCCAGTGCGCCGCGTCGGTGGGGATATAGCCGCTCACCTCCGCCATCAGCCACTGGTCCAGCAAATCGTAGATATCCTCATAGTGATAATAGAACGTGTTGGGGCTGATCTCGCACCGCTTGACCAGCTCGGTCACGGTGATTTTGTCAAAGGGCGTCTCCGTCAACATTTCCTGAAAGGTCTGCTGAATCGCTTTTACTGTATACTGTATCATCGAAAACACCTCCATCGATATTTTCAAGATTTTATTACAATCGGCGAAAACTGTAACCGGACAATCTCAAATGATTGTCCGGTTTTTGCGCAGCCGCACGGTGTTCCCCAAGCATCAGAGCAGATATTGATACACGGCCCAGAAGTGGCAGAACGTGCCGAGCAGGCAGAAGATATGAAACACACTGTGGCGGTAGCGCTTTGATTTTCCGACGCCGTAGAGCACGGCGCCGATGGAATACATCACGCCGCCCAGCACCATATAGAGCATCCCCATCGGTCCGATCGTCTGCAGAAGCGCAGGCACGCCGAAGAGGATTGACCAACCGCTGAGCAGATGGCACACGACGCTCGCCATCTGAAAGCGATCCACATCGATTGCGGTGAGGACAATGCCCAGAACGGTAAAGAGCGCAACAATCCCGAGCAGAATCCAGCCTTCCGTCCCGCCGACGCCGAGCAGCGCCACCGGCAGATACGTGCCGAACACGAGCAGGTAGACATTGCAGTGGTCAATGACCCGCATCACCTTTTTCCCTGCAAGGCGCGGCGAGAGCGCATGGTAAACGCAGGACACGGTATAGAGCTGAATCATCGCGACGCCGAAGAGCGTCACCGTGATGATCGGCAGCGCCCCATGCGCGCGAATCGCCAGCAGCGTCAGCGCCGCCGCGCTCAAAAGCGCGCCGAGCCCGTGCGTCACGGCATTGCAGATCTCCTCTCCCATCGTGTAATTTGGAATGCTGACCGCATGTTTTCGGATCTGATCCATTTAGAAGCCTCCCTCCGGTGCCGGTGTTTTTCAGGTTTTCTTAATCGCTTTATCTGGTTTCTAAAACTATATTAATTGGTCTTAGCAAATTTGTCAAGTAATTTTTGACAGCACGTCTTGCGTTTTTGCCCTGCTTATGCTATTCTGCAGACAGAAAACGAGGTGATATACATGGAAGCAGAGCTGAAGTCCATCTGTGAGACGCTCGCGGCGCGGACGCTGCCGCGCTGGAGGGAACTGCCGGATCTGGAGCTCTATATGGATCAGGTGACGTCACTGGTCGGCCGCTATCTGAAGGACGACCGAGAGCTGACCGCCTCCATGGTGAACAACTACGTCAAGCACAAGGCGATGCCCGCGCCGATCCGAAAAAAATACACGCGCGAGCATCTGGCGTATCTGATTGTGATCTGCACGCTCAAGCCCGTGCTGCCCATCTCCACCATCTGCAGGATGATGGACGATGAGCTTGCAGCGCAGGATCTGCAGTCGTTTTATGACGCGTTCTGCGAGCTGTTTGAGGAAAGCTGCCGCGAGACGGCAGAGCGCCATCTGAAAAGCGAGAACCTGTCGCAGGCAGACATGCTCTGCCGGGCGGCGCTGTGCGCCAAGGCGGAGCAGTCGCTGGCGCTGCAAATGGCTGAAATGCAGTCGTCAGACGAGTCAGAACAGCTTCACTGACGCCTGAGGCAAAAAAATGGTGCGGCCCCACAAGGGCTGCACCATTTTTTGGTCGGAAATGGTCCGCCTCTACACCATCGCCGGGGAGGTTCGCCAGTCCTGGCCGGGTGTTTTGTCTTCCTGCGCGAGCACATAGAGGTCATGTGCCGCAGCGGTAAGGCGGAATTCAGGATCATCCCGCCCGTCGGCAGGCTTGGTAATCACGGGCAGCGAGGCCGCCTCGCGCATATCGTGCAGCAGCGCCCTCCCCTGTTCGTTGGCCGCGAGCACGCGCAGATACGTCGGCAGCGCCGCGCCATCCTTCGTGACGCCGAGCGCGGCGCCGAGCAGCATCCGGCGCAGCCGGCTCATGGGATAGCGTTTCGATTTCGCAGCGGCAAGGATTGCATCGAGTCCGCTCTCCGCGTGCACCGCGCGATAGAGCACGTTTTCCAGTCCCTCAGCGGCGTCCGGCAGCGCGGCGAAGGCCGCCGGCGGCAGCATGCGCAGGCGGGAGAGAATGGCAATCTCCAGATCCGGCAGAAACACCGGCTTCTGCGCCGGCAGATGCGGCACCCAGACGGAGACGTCCTCCCCCGCTTTCATTTTCGCCCGGAGCGCGGACGCGGAGGGATAGTCCCCTTCCCCCGGCGCATCATGCCCCGCGCCGAGGCGCGGGATCGTCACGGCGTCCAGCGGCGCATGGAGCTCACGAATCGCGCGCAGATACTCCACCCCGAGCGTATCATTCGGCTGCGAGAGCACAGAGGCGGTCTCCCCTGTCATCTCCGAGAGCGCAGATTCCCGCGCGGCGGGATAGGAGACCCCGGTTTTGAGCGTTTTGCGCAGCCGCTCGGGAAAGTCCGGCGCGCAGAGCGCCTCCGCCGTCTGCCGCAGCGGCGCAATCAAACCGGTCTCGCTGCCGAAGGAGAGATGCGTCACCGCACCGGTCGCGGCGAGCAGCGACACGCCGCCACGCGCAAAGCCCTCCGCCGAGGAGAGCGACCATCGCAGCGGCAGCTCGAACACGAGATCCGCCCCGGCGCGCACGGCCATCGACGCGCGGGTGAATTTATCATACACCGCGGCGTCCCCGCGCTGCACGAAATCGCCCGACAGGACGCACACCACAGCGCAGTCCGCCCCCAAAATCCGCCGTGTCTCGGCGATGTGGTGGACGTGCCCCCGGTGCAGGGGGTTATATTCCGCGATGATTCCGGCGACTTTCTGCATGGCTGCCTCCAAATGAGAAAAAAGACTTGCCTTTTACGGGAAAAGGTTTAGAATAGAAGTGTATGCGGTATTATTTTACCGTTTCTTTTGAGGTTTGACAATAAAAAGATAGGAAAGGAATCAACACTATGAAAATTCTGGTCATCAACGCCGGCAGCTCCTCGCTGAAGTATCAGCTGATCGACATGGAGAACGAGTCCGTTCTCGCCAAGGGCCTTTGCGAGCGCATCGGCATCGACGGTCATCTGAAGCACAGCCCGCTGGTCGGCGGTAAGCCCGTCTTTGACGAGGATCTCGCGATGCCCACGCACTCCGAGGCCATTGCCGCCGTCATCGAGAAGCTCACCAGCCCCGAATACGGCGTGGTCGCCTCCATGAAGGAGATCGACGCGGTGGGTCACCGTGTCGTCCACGGCGGCGAGAAGTTCGCCTGCAGCGTGAAGATCGACGACGCCGTCATGGCCGCACTCGAGGAGTGCACCCCCTTCGCGCCGCTGCACAACCCCGCCAACATCACCGGCATCAACGCCTGCCGCAAGGTCATGGGCGACGATGTGCCCATGGTCGCCGTGTTTGACACCGCGTTCCACCAGACCATGCCCGGCAAGGCCTTCATGTATGCCATCCCCTATGAGTACTATGAGAACGACGGCATCCGCCGCTACGGCTTCCACGGCACCAGCCACCGCTACGTCTCCAGCCGCTGCGCAGAGCTCATGGGCAAGCCCATCGAGGAGCTCAAGATCATCTCCTGCCACATGGGCAACGGCTCCTCCATCGCCGCGATCGACGGCGGCAAGTGCGTTGACACCTCCATGGGCTTCACGCCTCTGGTCGGTCTGCCGATGGGCACCCGCTGCGGTGATCTCGACAACGGCGTCGTGCAGTTCATCATGAACAAGTACGGCATGAACATCGACGAGATGCTCAATATCCTCAACAAGAAGTCCGGCGTGCTGGGCGTCTCCGGCGTGAGCAGCGACTTCCGTGATCTGGATAACGCTGCCGCCGAGGGCAACGAGCGCGCGCAGCTCGCGCTCGACATGTTCCACTACTGGGTGGGCAAGGTCGTCGGCTCCTATGTCGCCGCGATGAACGGCGTGGACGCCATCATCTTCACCGCCGGCGTCGGCGAGAACAGCAAGTCTTCCCGCGCCGCCATCGCCGAGTACTTCGGCTATCTGGGCGTCGAGATCGACCCCGAGGCCAACTCCAAGCGCGGCGAGGATATCATGATCTCCACCCCCGACAGCAAGGTGAAGGTCTTCGTCATCCCCACGAACGAGGAGCTCGTCATCGCCCGTGATACCAAGGAGATCGCAGGCTAACGTCTGATCGGGCTTGCTCCATTGCGCAGCCGATCATCCTTTCCACCCCGAGCCCACGTTGTTGGGCCTCGGGTTGGATTTTGTATAAAAGGAACGCCCGACCGATGGTCGGGCGTTTTATTGTTGTGGATATTGGCGGGTAAACACATGCCACCCCGCGATTAAATGAGTCCCTGCGCACGGCAGAGCTCGGCGTAGCGGCCGTTTTGGGCGATGAGCTCGGCAGGGGTTCCCTGCTCGGCGATGTTCGCCCCGTCCACGACGGCGACGCGGTCGGCGTTTTTCACGGTGCTGAGCCGGTGGGCGATAATGAGCGTCGTGCGGCCGACGGCGAGCGCATCGAGCGACGCCTGAATGCGCTGCTCGGTGACGGAGTCGAGCGCGGAGGTCGCCTCGTCGAGAATGAGGACGGGCGGGTTTTTCAGAAAGACGCGGGCAATGCTGATGCGCTGCTTCTGCCCGCCGGATAGCATGACGCCGCGCTCGCCGACGAAGGTATCATACCCGTCGGGCAGGGCGAGGATCTCCTCATGGATCTCGGCGCGCTTCGCCGCCTCGACAATTTCCTCGTCCGTGGCGTTCGGGCGGCCATAGCGAATGTTCTCCCGGATCGTATCGGCGAAGATGAACACATCCTGCTGCAGAATGCCGATGTGCTCGCGCAGCGACCGCTGCGTGAGGGAGCGGACGTCCTTCCCGTCGATGCGCACCACGCCGTCCGTGACGTCGTAAAAGCGCGGAAGAAGTTGACATAATGTAGTTTTGCCTCCCCCGGTGGGACCCACGACGGCAAGGGTCTCGCCGGGATTCATTTTGAGCGAGACGTGCTCAAGCACGGGCAGGCTGGTGTCATACCGGAAGGACACATCGTCAAACTCCACGGCGCCGGTCACGTCGCCGAGCGTCTGCGCGTCCGGCGCGTCCTGCACGGCGGGCGGCGTGCGCATGAGCTCGAGGAAGCGGCCGAAGCCGGCCATGCCGTCCGTGAACGTCTCCATGAAGACGACGAGCGTGCGGATCGGGGTGACGAAGCTCGTGACATAGAGCGAGAACGTGATGAGGTCGATATAATCCATCGTGCCGCGCATGATGAAAAAGCCGCCCAGCGCGATGACGACGACCTGAAGCGCCGACATGGTGAACTCCATGCTGCTCATGAACGTGCCCATGGCGCGGTACCAGTCGCGCTTGGAGCCCTTATAGCGCTCGTTCGAGGCGCGGAACTTCTGATTTTCCTGCTCCTCATTGGCAAAGGCCTTCGCCGTGCGCACACCGGAAATGCCGGACTCGATGACGGCGTTGATCTCCGCCTGCTGGCGCTTGACGGCGATGTTCGTGCGCGTCATGCGCTGGCGCTGGCTGAGCGTGAACCAGATGCTCAGCGGAACCAGAATGAGCAGTACCAGCGCAATCTGCCACTGAATGCGAAGCAGAATCAGCACGGAGCCAACGAGCGTGATGGCGGCCATGACGATGTTTTCCGGGCCGTGGTGCGCCACCTCGGTGACAGAGAAGAGGTCGGAGGTCATGCGGCTCATAAGCTCGCCCGTGCGCCGCTGATCGAAGAAGGAAAAGCTCATGTCCTGCAGGTGGCAGAAGAGATCCTCGCGCATGTCCGCCTCCATATACATGCCGCAGCGGTGGCCGATGACGGTGGAGAAATAGCTCATGACCGCCTTGATGAGATAGGCCAGAAGCAGCAGCGCCATGACAGCGAAGAAGGTTTTAAAGAGTCCCTTCGGCAGCAGCTCGCGCATGGCGCTGCGGCTCGCCACCGGCACAAGCAGATTGGCAAAGCTCGACACGAGCACGCACAGCATATCCACCGCGAGCAGACGCCAGTGGGGACGATAATACGTCAAAAAGACGCGAATGGGGTTCTGATGAAAGTCACGAGACAAGAAAATGCCCTCCAATATGACAAAAATCGCTTGTCAGCATTTTACAAAGTAGTTTGAATTATGTCAAGTAAAGTTGAAATTTGGGATTGACCTTTGGGGTATTTCGTGCTAGTATGTACACGTTATGGAAACAATTTTATGGTAACCATAATTTTATTTAAATCATTGTTGCTTATTGAGCGTGACATTAGATTGGACGGATTCCCATGTCAGAATCAAAGCGCGTCGTCCAGGGACTGGTGATCGTGTTCCTGGCCGTGACGCTGTCTCTGCTGCTCCTGGTGCGCATGAAAGTCGCCTGGGCGGTAGAGTCCCCCTCCGCCTCTCCGGTGCCCTATGAGGTGCTGGCCTCCGCCGTAATCGATCAGACGCCGCTGCCCGCGGATCTGGCGACGCCGGTTGTGACGCCGAACCCCAACGGCGCGCCCCGTGTGGACATCGACAGCTGGCAGTTCCAGCTCGCCAGCGCCGACCATCCCATCGGGCAGTATGTACCCCCGGAGCTGGCCACGCTGGAGGGGGACCGGCAGTTTGACAGCCGGGCAGTGGTGAGTCTTCAGAATTTCATCGACGCCGCCCGTGCCGAGGGGCTGAGCGTCTGTCTTTCCTCCAGCTATCGGCCTTACACCGAGCAGGAATACCTCTTCAACCGCAAGGTTGCGCAGTTGGGCGGCGATGAAGCCGCCGCGGCCAGAATCGTCCTCCCCGCCGGCACCAGCGAGCATCAGCTGGGTCTGTGCGCGGACATCACCGACCAGTACTACGAGACGAAAACCACGGATCTGGAGAGCACCGCGCTGTATCAGTGGATGCTGCAGCACTGCGCGGAGTATGGCTTTATCCTCCGCTATCCCGCGGACAAGCAGGACATCACCGGCGTGATGTATGAGCCGTGGCACTTCCGCTATGTGGGCGAAGAGGCCGCACAGTACATCATGGAGCACGGACTGTGTCTGGAGGAGTTCCTCGAGCTGTATCAATAATAACTATAAGTTGTAGTTGATGCAGCAAAGAGGCAATACATATTGTGGGATATTACAATAACGGCTGGATATTTTTGCATCTAGCCGTTATTTTTCACAAAAACCTATTGCATTTTAACACAAGGTGTGTTATTATATCATTGTCAAATAATCCACAGAAAGGAGTGCAGCGCTTATGAAATGGTATTCACTGGAGCGTGATCTCGACGATTTGATCTTTGGTGAAGACACGAGCTGGGAACCCAGCGAGAAGTAACCAATCATCTGAATGCCGACGACCACGCGAAACCTCGCGTGGGTTTTTTATACGCATTTTCCCCCGGTGACCGGTTTGGTCACCGGGGGAAAATGCTTCTCAGCAAAAAGGCTGTCATTGCGAGCCAGTGCACACACTGGCGTGGCAATCCGCGCCCCCTTGTCTGCAGGCAAAAATCGAAGAATGCACCAAAGGAGAACGGATTGCCACGTCGCTTCGCTCCTCGCAATGACGGCTTCGGGAAATGACTCCTCTGGGATCGGCGGCCTCGGCCGCCCGGAGCCGGATCACTGCAGCAGCAAACCGGGAGGGAAAGCCCCTCCCCTACAGGTTCTTTTGTATTGCTTGCTTTATTTCACATCTGCCTCGTCCCCCATGCGGTAGCGCAGGGGCGTGACGCCCATGACGGAGCGGAAGGCAGCGGCAAACTTGCTGGCGTTGTCATAGCCGAAGCGGCCGGCAATCTCAAGCACGGTTTCCTCCGTCTCGCGCAGAGCTTTTGCCGCGGCGCGCATTTTGCGCGCTTTGGTATCGGCGTAGAGGCTCTCGCCGAAGCGCGCCTTATAGGTATTTTTGATCTGTGTGCCGGAGACGTGGAACACCTCCTGCAGATCGGTAAGCGTGACGCGGCGATCCTGCCGGGCGTCCAGATAGGCCTGTACAGACTCTGCCAGCCGATCGTGCGCGTCGGAGCGGGTGTTTGCGCGGGTCTTCACGGGACAGCCTCCTTTAATCCTGATTCTTCAGCACCGCGCCCATCGGGATGCGGCGGATGGTTCGGCGCTGCAAAAGCATGACGATGATCCAGCAGACCATGCCCAGGCACGGGATGAACGGCCAGATCCACGGCGCGATCCACAGCGTGAGCCAGCCGGGATATTCCATCATCATGGCGTGATAGATGATCTTAATCAGCCACCAGGCAGCCGGCAGAGAGACGAGAAGACTCAGGATGACAACCAGCGTCGTGGCCAGATGGAAGAGTCTGCCCGCCTCGGCGTCGGTGTAGCCGAGGATTTTGAGAAGTGAGATCGTGCGGGTATTGCGCTCGAGAATCATCTTGCTGAGCAGGTACATCATGAGCACGAACAGCACCACCGCGAACCCGCCGAAGAGCGGGAAAATGCGGCCCATGGAGTCCTCCAGCTGGTCGGCCATGACCGTGAGATCCGCCTGCGTGATGACGCTTGACACCGCGCGCTCGTCGAGATCCGTGAGCTTTTCATTGGAGAACCAGCCGTTGAAGCTGCCCTCCGGCTGCTCGAACAGTGCATTGTATTGATCCAGCGGCATGAAAATGCTGAGCGCGGCGGGATAATGGATCGTGCCGCCGATGGTGAAGCTGTATCGCTCGGAGGGCGAGAAGCGCTCATGCAGCGTGAGAATGTCCCCCACCTGCAGCCCGTATTTGATGAGATAGCTGTCTGAGATGAGAACCGTGTCCGTCACCTCGGGGACGAAGGCGGAGTCCGGCGCAATGCCGTAAATTGTGATGTCCTCCTTCTTCTGGTTGCGAAGCGAGGTGACGCTGTATTTCTCCGCACCGGGCACGGCGGTCTCCGTCTGCTCAGAGAGGATATACTGATACTCCGCGATCTTGGAGCCGATGACCTCATCATTGAAGTGGCGCAGCAGCGGCGAGAACATGCAGCCGAACAGCAGCAGAACGCTCGCAAAGAAGATGCCGAGGGCGAGAATGCCGTAAGCCGGGAGATTCTGCAGCAGCACGCGCACGCCGAAGCGGCTCAGAAACGGGCCGCGGCGCAGCCGGAGCACGCTCTGCTTTTTCTCTGCCTGCAGCTCACCGCGCAGAAACTGCAGCGGCGGGATGGACAGCGACTGCCAGAGCACGAGCGCGCAGACGACAGCGATGATGACGAGCGGGATCACCGTCGTGAGGACGAAGGCCTCGCCGTTCCAGACGGTCTTGTAGGTCGGAAGCGAATAGCTGTGATAATACATGCCGATGGTGATCTTCTTCATCCAGACATAGCCCACGATGTTTCCGAGCACGGCGGCGAGGAAGGTCCCGGCGAGCGGGAGAATCATATAGTGGCGCAGGAGCTCAAAGCGGGTATAGCCGCTCGCGCGCAGCGTGCCGACGGTGCCGGCCTCGCGCTCGATGGTGCTGCGCGTGGTGACCGCGAAGATGAATGCCAGAATGACCATGACGATATAAATGAGCGTCTGGAACATGACATAGTCTCCGCCCATATCGTCGCCGGTGAAGATGATGGCCTGATTCATCTGCCGCGGCAGGAAGTCCGTGATTTCCGCGACGCGGTACACGGCGGCCATGAGACTCGCCGCGGCGGTGCGCTGCTCAGAGTCTGTGAGACTCTGGTCGTTGTTGCGCCAGGCGTAGTTCCATTTCAGTCCGACGTCGCCGAGGGCGTCAAACGATTCGTCCGTCACGAGGGCGACGGTGAACTTGTTGGCGTCGAACATCATGTCCGTGTTGCTCTTAAACAGCGCGCTGTAATCGGAAAACGCCGCCGTGCCGACGACGGTGTAATCCGCACCGGCGACCGTGAAAACATCGCCGACTGCAATCGCATTGTTTTCAGCATAGAGCCGGTCGATGGCGATCTCCCCCGCCGTCTCCGGCAGACGGCCGGCCATGACGTCCACGCCGTTGACCTCCGTGCGGAGCCGGTAAAAGCGCACGGTGTGCTCCTGCGCGGTCTCGCGGTCAATATAATTGAGCGGGAAGAGGCGAACCTCCCGGTCGGACTCCAGCTTTGCGATCTGCTCGTCTGTGAGCGGGGATTTCACGGCAAAGTGCCCGTTTTCGATGCTGTATTTCGTGAAGCTCTCGTCATACGCGCGCTTCATGCTGCCGTCGGCCACGAAGTAGCCGGAGGTGAAGCTGATGAGCACGAAGAGAAACAGAAACAGCGCGGTATATTTGCCCCAGTCGTCCCGCAGGGAGCGGAGCAGCCGCTTTCTCAGTGGATCTCTCATGACCGTCACCAGCTGAGATCCATGGCATGGACGCGCATTTCATGGCGCTCATCGCGGCGGATCATGCCGTCGCGCAGACGGATGACCCGGTCTGCCATGGGGCAGAGCGCGGCATTGTGCGTCACGAGCAGCACCGTGCAGCCGTAGCGGAGATTCACGTCCTCAATGAGCTGCAGGATCTCCTTGGAGGTGTTATAGTCCAGCGCGCCGGTGGGCTCGTCGCAGAGCAGAAGATCCGGCGCCTTCACGATGGCGCGGCCGATCGCCGTGCGCTGCTGCTGACCGCCGGAGAGCTGGTTCGGCAGCTTGCCGCGGTGCTCCCATAGACCGAGGACGCGCAGCAGCTCGTCTGTGTCCAGCGGGTGCGAGGACAGATACGCGCCGACCTCGATATTCTCCCGCACCGTGAGATTCGGCACCAGATGGTACGCCTGAAAGACATAGCCCAGATGCTCCCGGCGGTAACGGGTCAGACGGCGGTCGTCCAGCGCCTCCAGCGGCTGTCCGTCCATAAGAATGGAGCCGCTGTCCGCCGTCTCGATGCCGCCGACAATATTCAAAAGCGTGGATTTGCCGGAGCCGGAGGGCCCCAGCAGGATGGTGATGCTCCCCGGCGCAATGTCGCAGGAGATGCCGCGCAGCACCTCGGTGCGGCTCTCGCCGGAGCCGAAGGATTTATGAATGTCGATCAGCTGCAGAAGCATGTGATCGCGCTCCTCTCTCGGTTAGCAGATGCAAACCGGTGGATTTGAATTTGGGGAACGCGGATGACTCCGCGCTCCCCATGGCAAATGGATAGATGGATGAAATGGAAAATGGATTTCGCGGCCCCTTGAACCCCGATTCAAAGCATATCGCTTTGAATCGGAGAGGAAAAACAGGGGCGTGGATGCGGAGCTTTCCGATAATCGTCAGGATTTTCGGGAAAGCGGAGCGGAACAAGCCTGTTTTGACGAGTGACAGGAACCGCAGTTTCCGCCGCAGCCGGAGCCGCAGCTGCCGCCGCAGGAGAACTTCCCCTGCTTCCGGTCGCGGACCATGGAGCGCACGATCAGCGCGCACAAAGCGATGACAACCATGGCAACCAGGATGGTACCGATATTCTGCGCAAGCCAGTTCAGCATGGGGAATTTCTCCTTTCGTTTGAATGCGTGGGGATGTGAATTACACCTTCACATTGGTGGTGAGGCGGTCGGCCTCTTTGTAAGGACGGAACAGGAGCCAGATCGCGCAGGCCACAACGGCGACGGCGAGGATCAGGCCGATGATGTTCAGGCTGCCGGCGAAGGCGCCGCCGATCTGGTTGATGACGAAGGCCACAAGATAGGCAAAGCCGCACTGATAGGCGATGGCGAACCAGGTCCAGCCGCGGTTGTTCATCTCGCGCTTGATGGCGCCGATGGCCGCAAAGCACGGAGCGCACAGCAGGTTGAACGCGAGGAAGCTGTAGCCGGTGATGGCGGTGAAGGACTGCGCCAGCGCCGCCCAGGTGTTGCCCTCGGCGCCGTAGAGGATGCCCATGGTGGCAACGATGTTCTCCTTGGCCACGAGACCGGTTACGGAGGCGACGGCCGCCTGCCAGTTGCCCCAGCCGAGCGGGATGAAGATCCAGGCAATGCCGCGGCCGATGGCGGCGAGGATGGAGTTGGAGATCTGATCCTCCTCCAGCATGGTGAACTGACCGTCAACCCAGCCGAAGAAGCTGAGGAACCAGATCACGATGGTGGAGAGCAAAATGATGGTGCCGGCCTTCTTGATGAAGGACCAGCCGCGCTCCCACATGCTGCGCAGCACGTTGCCGAGCGTGGGCATATGGTAAGCAGGCAGCTCCATGACAAACGGAGCGGGCTCGCCGGCGAAGCGCTTGGTCTTCTTGAGGATGACGCCGGATATAATGATCGCGGCCATGCCGAGGAAGTAGGCGCTGGTGGCAACCCAGGCGCTGCCGCCGAAGATCGCGCCCGCGATCATGGCGATGAAGGGCACCTTTGCGCCGCAGGGGATGAACGTGGTGGTCATGATGGTCATGCGGCGGTCACGCTCGTTTTCGATCGTGCGGGACGCCATGACGCCGGGGATGCCGCAGCCGGTACCGATGAGCACGGGGATGAAGCTCTTGCCGGACAGGCCGAAGCGGCGGAAGATACGGTCCAGAATGAAGGCGACACGGGCCATGTAGCCGCAGGCCTCCACGAAGGCGAGCAGGAGGAAGAGCACGAGCATCTGCGGCACGAAGCCGAGCACCGCGCCGACGCCGGCGACGATGCCGTCCAGAATGAGACCCTTCAGCCAGTCGGCGCAGCCGATGGCGTCGAGACCCTTTTCCACGATGCCGGGAATGCCGGTCACCCAGGGGCCGAAGGCCGCGGGATCGGGCTCGTCAAAGCCGTTTTCCTCAAAGTAGGCGACGCCGTCTTTGAAGCTCATGGGGTTGGTGGACTCTTCGTCCGCATCGTCGGGAACGGAATCAAAGTAGACGTCGATGTCGCTCTGCTCGAGGGTTTCCTCGTCCTCGACGGTGTAGGCAACGACGTCGTCGGAGGACTTGACGGCGCCCGCTTCCTTGAGCACGTCGTCGGCGTCAAAGTCTTCGTCTTCGAGGTCGAAGCTCACGCCGTAGGCGTCGAGCGCGTTGGCAGCGGAGGTATAGTCCTCGCAGGCCTCGTCATAGGCGCCGCGGCCGGAGCCGAAGAGGAACCAGCCGTCGCCGAAGAGCCCGTCGTTGGCCCAGTCGGTCGCGGCTGCGCCGACGGTGACCATGGAAATGTAGTAAATCAGGAACATGACAGCCGCGAAGATGGGCAGGCCCAGCCAGCGGTTGGTGACGATCTTGTCGATCTTGTCGGAGGTGGTGAGATCGCCCTTCTTGGCCTTTTTCTTCAGGCACTTTTTGATGACGGAGGCGATATAGACATAGCGCTCGTTGGTGATGATGCTCTCGGCGTCGTCATCGAGCTCGGTCTCGGCAGCGACGATGTCCTGCTCCACATGCTTGAGCGTCTCGGCGTCCGCCTTGATCTGCGCCATGACCTTGTCGTCGCGCTCGAAGACCTTGATGGCGTACCAGCGCTGCTGCTCGGCGGGCATGTCGTGCACGAGCGCCTCCTCGATGTGGGCAATCGCGTGCTCCACCGGACCGGAGAAGGTGTGCTGCGGGATGGTTCTGGTGTTCCTGGCTGCATCAATCGCAGCCTCGGCAGCCTCCATAACGCCGGTGTTTTTCAGCGCGGAGATCTCCACGACCTTGCAGCCCAGCTCCTTGGAGAGCGCAGCGGTGTTGATCTGGTCGCCGTTTTTCCTGACCATGTCCATCATGTTGATGGCCACGACCACGGGGATGCCGAGCTCGACGAGCTGCGTGGTGAGATAGAGGTTGCGCTCGATGTTCGTGCCGTCCACGATGTTGAGGATCGCGTCAGGCCGCTCGCTGATGAGGTAATTGCGGGCGACGACCTCTTCCAGCGTGTAGGGGGACAGGGAGTAGATGCCGGGAAGGTCGGTGATGATGACGTCATCGTGCTTTTTCAGCTTGCCTTCCTTCTTCTCCACCGTGACAAGTCGGAGGCCAAGCGGTCTTAGGAAGACAA
>JAZQDI010000021.1:0-33738 GCA_045546715.1 Oscillospiraceae bacterium
GGCTTTGCCTCGGTTGGTCGGCGCGAGGACTCGCTTAACGCGAGTCTCAGGGTGTTTTTGCCGGGGCGGAGCTCCGACAAAAACGGATCGGAATCTTTTGCTGCTTGCGAGCGGCGAACTCTGCGAGGCAGAAATGAAACAAAAAAAGCCCGCCGTGAAGGCGGGCTTTGCTATTAGGCTCAAAGATTCTGGAAGCGCATGAGGATGGTGGCCATCTGCGCGCGGTTGGCGGTGCCGGCGGGGGAGAGCTGCGAGGCGCTCACGCCGGTGAGCACGCCGCTGGTCACGGCCCAGCGCATCGGCTCTGCCGCCCAGGAGGAGACGCTGCCGGCGTCCGCAAAGGGATCCAGTGCGTTCATCATCGCGGGGGTGGCGTGGGTCAGCTGGCGATAGCGGTAGAGCATGGCGACAAGCTGCTCGCGGGTCACGAGATCGCCGGGCGCGAAGCGGTCTTCACTCACGCCGCCGGTGATGCCGATGTTATAGGCCCAGGTGACGGCGTCCTGATACCAGGCGCTGTTCAGATCAGAGAAGGGCTGGGGCATGCCGTCCACGCTCGGGGAGCCGGCGGCGCGATAGAGCACCGTGACCATCATGGCGCGGGTCATGCGGACGGAGGGGCTGAAGTGCGTGTCGTCCGTACCCTGCATCAGACCGCGGTTCATGCAGTAGTCAATGCCCTGGTGCGCCCAATGATTCTCGGCGGGCACGTCCACATAGCGGAAGGAGATGCAGTTCGTGCCGTCCTGATGGGTGGCGCTCTTCTCAACGACGACGGGCGCCGGGGCAGGGGTCGGTTCCGGCGTGGAGACGACCGGAGCCGGAGCGGTGAAGGTCACATTGCCGGTGCTCTGATACTGCGTCACAGACTCGAGCTCTTCGGTGCGCATCTCTCCCTTGCGGGGATAGGTGATCACGTTGTTCTCAATGGTCACGTTCCAGGTGCTGTCGCTCGCGGGGTCCACGATCTGATACTCCGTGCCGGAGACCTTTCCGGCAACGAGCACATAGTGTCCGCGCTCGGAGTAGGTGTTCAGGTGGATGATGGGAGGACTCACGCGGCCGGGGTTGCTCAGATAGGTCTGCATGGCGCTGTCAAAGGAGCGGTCGAGATATGCCGCGCCGAAGGCGTCCACATCCCACTGAACGGTAGGGAAGGGGGAGCCGCCGGTGTGACCCTGCTCGGTCCAGTAGCGTCCGAGCGTGAGCGGTGTGGCGTTCACGCCGATGCTGGACAGCGCCATGGAGATGGCCGCCGTGTAGCACTCGTGACCGGCGCCGTCCACGAACTCGCCCCAGTAGCTCTCGCGGAAGTTGGGGGAGACGGTCAGCTGAGACACGTAGCGAATCGTTCCGGCTGCGACTGCATCGGTCTCGCCGTATTCGATATTCAGGTTCGGAGCGGAGGACAGGCTCGCTGCACGGGTCGCGCTCATGGGGAGGATCCCGGCCAGAAGAAGAACCGCCAGGAAGAAGCCAACTAATCTTTTTTTCATATAGCACCTCTCGGCTGTTTTTAACAAGAACGCTGTCATTATAACATTATTTTTTACGTTTCGCAACCGAATTGTACTATTTTTGTTACTTTTCTGTAACTTTTACAAAGTCGCCCGACCGAATTTGTGAAATATCCTGTCCGCCTTGTGAATCAACGATTTTTACGCCACAAGATGATGTGTGCGCTCAACAGGGTGTTGAGCGCACTGGTCACAATTTGGTAACATAATTGATCGATAAAATGGTTACAGGAAACTATTTTTTCATTCCGAAATCTCAATCGACGGACTGCCGACCGACGTGATGGTGTTGTAAATCTCGCCCGCTTTGTCCGTGCTCGTGAGGGAGTTCTGCGCGGTGAGCGTGCTCTGTCTGCCGTCCGGGAAGAAGACCGAGACCGTGAGTGTGAGCGAACGGTCCAGACTCCGGCTCACGGCGGCGAGCCGCTTTCCATCCCACGCAAAGAAGTGCATTCCCTCCAGAGCGGTTCCGGCTCTGCTCCCCGTGAACGCAACGGTGTAATCGCCGTCCGGCTGTGCCTCCAGGAGGAGAAACCGGTCGTCCGATGTGCACAGCAGCAGATCGTCGCCCTGCTGCACGGTGTCCCACCAGACGTCTTCGCCGATGGGCAGGGGAAGGGTCCTCAGCGTCTCGCCGCTTTTTGGGTCGAGCACGCGCAGCGAGGCTTGCCCGAGATTCCGCTCCAGCAGCATCAGCCGCTTGCCGTCCTCGCTGAGAATCAGATCGAAGATTTCTGCACTCTTGCTCGTGGGCAGGAGCGTGTTTACCCGCAGATCCTCTGTCAGCTGATAGAGCGCGGCGCCGTCCGCTGTGTTCAGCGCAAACCAGATCGCGTCCTGCCCGATGGCAGACACGGTGTGAATTTCCGGCGCATCGCCGCGCGCACCGAGAACCGCGTGCGAGAATGTGCCGTCCATTCCCCTGTAAATCGTTACGTCGAGCGGCACAGTTCCCTCCAGCGGGATGGAGACTGCTTCCCTGATGGCGGATTCCACCGCCTGCACGTCCCAGCCCTCGGCATCGAGCTGCACGGTGAGCGGGATGGAATCAAACCAGTCCTCGGCGTTCAGCGTTTCGGTGTATTCGCTCTTTCCCTCCGGCGCGCGGGAGGCGACGAAGTCAAACAGGCGCTGTGCCGCGTCGTCCGTTTCCTCTCCGTGTGAGGCATATTCCATCCCGTACCAGAGCGGGAGAATATCGAAATATTCCGCTGTCTCGCCGTATGTGTGTTCAAACAGCGAATCATACACGTAGTGCCTCGAAGTCTCCGCCTCCGGCGTGCCGGGGGTGTAAGTCGTTTCCCAGCGCAGACCGCCGCAGTCATAGGCGCTGCGGATTGTGAGCCCGGCGAAGTCTGCCGCCTCGCCGGAGCGCAGCGTTTCTTCAAACCGCACCGGCGCGCCCTGCGCGCTGACCCAGACTGCCGCCGCCGGAATGGCAATGAGCGCAAGCACGGCGAGCGCGAGCGAGAGGATGCGCCATTTACGCATGACCCTCATCCTCCTCCATCGCCTCCAGCGCGGTCTGAATCCGGTCGGCGCGGTAGCCGTAGGCCCGGCGCACAATCGTCATCAGATCCTCGCCGCGGTCCTCCGCTTCGGAGAGATCCACGTCGCCGATGAGTCTGCCCTCGTGCAGCAGCAGCGCCCGGCCGACGAAGCCCTGCACCTCCTCGAGCAGATGCGTCGAGAGCAGGACGGTTTCGTTTTCCGTCAGCAGTCCCAGCAGTACCTTATAGAAATCCTCCCGGTTGAACACGTCGTTTCCGGCGAAGGGCTCGTCCATCAGGATATAGTCCGCGCCCTGCGAGAGCGCGAGCACGACCTCAAACTGATTCTGCTGCCCGGTGGAGAGTCTGCCCGCCGCCTGCTTTCGCGGCAGGGCGAAAAAGTCCATCAGGGCGTGAAAGCGTTTTTCCGAAAAGCGCGGGAAGTGCTCGGCGTAAAATTCCCGGTGTCCCTCGGCGCTCAGCGCGGGAAAGAAGCTGTGCTCGCTCGTGGCGAAGCTCAGCCGGTCAATGTTTTGGTGCGTGATTGGTTCGTCGTCGAGCGTGACCGTTCCTTCGTGGCGGATAAGGCCGAGAATGCTTTTCATCAGTGTCGTCTTCCCGGCGCCGTTCTCCCCGAAGAGGCCGACGATCTCGCCGCGCGGGAGCATGAAGCTCACGTCCTTGAGTGCTTCTGTCCCGGAGAGATATTTTTTTGAAATGTGTTCCAGCTTCAGCATGGCCTTTCCTCCCTTACTGCGCGATGTAAATCCCGAAAATGCGATGGCAAACGATCGTCACAATGAGATAAATGATTGCCAGTCCAAACAGCCCGATGCCCGGTAGCGCCCATGCGCGGCGGTGCCGCTCCCACCTGTCCGGAAGCCGTTTCATCGTGTAGTCCGCGCGGCTGCCCTGCCGATAGGACTGCTCGTTTGCGACGCCCTTTACCAGCAGATAGAAAATCATGCCAATCCCCGCGATCGGCGGCATCGGCCATGCGGCGATAATCGCGTGGGTGAACACCACGCCCATCAGCGTACCGAATCCGTTTTGATAAATCGGCAGCTCCACATAGGTCGTGCCGCCGCCCCACGGCAGCGGGCCCAGCACGATGGGGAAATAGAAGGCGAACCGCGCCATGAGCTCAATCGCCGCGAGCACCCAGAGCGCCGCAATGATCTGTATCGTCTTTATCCCGTCCGTCCCCGGCAGGGTGAGCTGTTTCAAGCGTTCCATTGCTTTCTCCTTTCAGACTTCGTCCACTGCGTCTCTCCCAAACGCCCAGCTTACCCAGCCGCAGAAAAGCAGAAACGCGATCTCGATTATGAGCAGAATCTCCGTGCCCATGCCCGCAGGCCAGAAGGCAGCCCCGGCGCAGCAGACGACGAGCGGGCCGATCTTCTCGCGCGTGAGCGCGGCCTTCGCCGTGCACACACCGATCGCCGCGCAGAAAACCAGATTCCGAATCCACAGCAGCCAGCTGCCGAGCGGCAGCAGCGCGTGCAGAAAGCTCACGCGGTAAAACGCGAGATAAACGCCGTGCGCGCCCATGGCTTCCGGGTGTGCGTGCCCCCACCAGAGGCAGAGCAGGACGGCAAGCACCGTCTGCCACGCCCAGAGCACCACAGCGCACAGTGCGTTCTGTCCTGCGAGAATCCGAAACTGCGCACGCCCGTCCGGCCGCAGGCGCCGCAGCGTCTCAGTGTCCGCGCCGAGCACGCTCCGGTTGCAGAGCGCCACAATCAGATTCACCATGGCGAGCGTGAACACCAGATAGAGATTCGCGTCCCGCACGGCAAACTCCAATGCCTCCGATTTCCAGCCCAGAAGCCGGAACAAGATTGGCTCCAGCGCCGTCATAAGACCCATGATCCACATCGCACAGGGCAGAGAGCCGCGCGCGGCGAGACCCCAAAAAGATCGAACTTCAGTTTTCATCTTCTTCCTCCCAGATCTGCGCAATGAGCGCGAGCGCGTCCGTCTTCTCCGCGCCGGTCTGACGCATGGCGGTCACGAGCGCGCGCACGTCGCTCTCCAGCAGCTCCTGCCGGATTGCCGCGACGGTTTCTTTGTTCAGCACCATATAACTCTTTGCGCCGGTGCGCGAGCAGATGAGCCCCCGTTCCTCCAGCAGACGATAGGCCTTCTGCACTGTGTTCGGGTTCACGCCCAGCGTGGCCGAGAGCACGCGCCGCGAGGGCAGCTCGTCCCCGTCGAGAATGCGCCCGGCCGCCGCCCCGCGCTGGATAAAGCGCAGGATCTGCAGATAAATCGGCGTGCCCGGCACGCTCTGAAACTGTTCAAAGGAGATCATGAATTCGTGAACCTCCGTTCAACCGTGTTAGTCGACTAATACACTTTCTAACCGTATTATACGAGTAATACGGTTTAAAGTCAAGCCTCTGTTTTCCTGTGGTACAAATTGGTGGATCTGGATGTGGAATCAGACTTGAATCTTTTCCGGGTTCTTGGTATGATGTAAATGTAAAGCTATGTGCACCGAAAGGAGAAAGCTTATGAAACGATTGCTTTCGTTGTTATTGTGTGCGGTGATGCTCTTCTCCGTCCTGGGCGCGGAAGCCTGGGCAGCGGATGGGGACGCCCTCACCGTTTACACCAAGTCCGGCGGACGACGCTCCGTGCGGGTTGGCGACACGGTTACATATTCCTATGCCCTGCGCCTTCTGGGTACCTATCAGCTCGACCGCGTCTGGCTGGACGTTCTGTTTGACGATGCCTGTCTGGAATATGTCTCGGCGGAGTTTCCGAACTTCCAGGGCGGGACGGTTTCCAAGATTGACGAGCCCGGTGATCTGCGCGTGGAGCATGGCTATATGCCCAACGGCGCGGAGTTTTCCAAGAGCATTCTCACGCTGGTGACCGTGACCTTCCGCGCCAAGCGCGCCGGCACGACCTACATCAGCACCATGCCTGAGCGCATCGAGACCGAGGCTGCCAAAGAGAGCGATATCTATATGGTGGACAATTACCGCGCCAACACGACGCGCAACAATTTCTTCTCCACCTATGACTATCTCGGCACGGATGTGCCGAACAACTCCACCACCAAGCTCAACACCTCGCAGGATGTGCTCTGGTTCTATGTGACCGATCAGGCCACCGGCGATCCCGCTGCGGCGGGGCAGACTTTTACGCTGCGCGGCTCGGATGAAAACGGCAAGCTGCAGGAATACACCTCCACGAGCGATGAATACGGTCTGATCGCCTTCCCCAAGACGCTCTACGGCAACTATGTTCTCTCCTGCACTTCCGCGTTTGAGGACGGCTCTGCCTACAGCGTGATCGATCCCTCCGTACAGGTCCCGATGCTCTCCGGCGGGAAGCTCGCGCTGCGCCGCGCGGCGCAGGTGCGCGCGCTGCAGCCCGATCAGATGCGCGACATCACCATCAATCTGCGCTGGACCAATGAGTTCATCGAGCCCGGCGTGAAGTATGACGGCGACCGTCCCGCGAGCGTCTCCATGGATCTGGAGGCGGGCGGCGTGTCCTATGCCCGCACGTTTATGACCGCTGCGGATACCAGCGTCCTGCTGCACAATATGCCGCTCGTGGACGAGGCGGGCAATGCCCTGACCTATACGATCCAGCCCGGCAACGTCGAGCACTATGAGGCCACTTATCAGGAGACCGAAGCGGGCTTCGATGTGACCATGACGTTTAAAAACGATCACGACTGGAACAAGGAGACCATCTCTGAGCCCGACTGCGAGAATAACGGCGAAATGGTCTACACCTGCGCCGACTGCGGCAAGGTTTACCACCGCAGTCTCGCCCCGCTCGGCCATGACTATGATGTCAGCGGTTATGACGCGACCTGCACCGAGGACGGCTATCACCTCTATGTCTGCAAGCGCTGCAACAAGTGGTACACCGAGACCGTCGAAGCGGCCGGCCACGTCTGGGGCGACTGGATCATTGACGAGGACGCCACCGAGACGACGGACGGCAAGCAGCACCGCTTCTGCGAAACGTGCGGCGAGCGCGAGGACCGCGTTCTCGCCGGCCCCTCTCATGTGCATACCTATAAAAATGTGACCGTGGAGCCCACCTGCACCGAGGAGGGCATGGAGCTGCGTGTCTGCGGCTGCGGTGACACCATTGAGGTCGCGGGCACCCGCACCGCTGCGCTCGGCCACACCTATACCGGCGACAGCGACACGCGCAGCATCATCGAAAACGGCTGCACCGAAGAGGGTCTCGCGGAGTATACCTGCTCCCGCTGCGGCAAGATGCACGCCGAGATTATCCCGGCGCACGGCCACAACTACGGTGTGATTGAGACCAAGCCTGCCACCTGCACCGAGTCCGGCTACACCAAGAGCGAATGCGCCTACTGCGGCGATCCCCGTACCATCCGCGAGGCTGCGCTCGGCCATGATTTCGGCGAGTGGGTCATTGACATCCCTGCCACCGGCACGACGCCCGGCTCCCGCCACCGCGTCTGCAAGCGCTGCCTGAAAGAGGAAATTGAGACCATCCCCATCGTTCCCTCTCAGCACACCCACCACTATGACGTGCAGGAGACCGTGGCGCCAACCTGCACCGAAAAGGGCTACACCAAATATACCTGCCCCGATGACGGCGTGAGCTTCATCGATACGGACAGCTATGTAGACCCCACTGGCCACGACTGGAAAGAGGAGTGGCGCACCGAGTCTACCAACCGCACCCGCGGCGTGATCTGCTATAAGTGCTCTGCCTGCGGCACGCTGCGCTATGAGGCCATGCCCAAGAAGGAAGGCACCTGGACGAACAAGTTTGCCGATGTGCGCGAGAGTGACTGGTTCTATTCCTCCGTGCGCTATGTGGCTTACAACGAGTATATGGCCGGCGTCTCCTCCACGCGGTTTGACCCGAACGGCTCCATGACCCGCGCCATGCTCGTCACGGTGCTCTACCGCATGGTGGGCACGCCCACGGTCACGGATCTGTCCATGCCCTTTAACGACGTCCCCTCCGGCAGCAGCGTCTGGTATCATGACGCGGTGCTCTGGGCCTATCACACCGGTGTCGTCAAGGGCACCAGCGATACCCAGTTCTCGCCCGACACGCTCATCACCCGCGAGCAGATGGTCACGATCTTCCAGCGCTATGCCGACTACGCCGGCTATGACACCTCTGAAAAGACCAGCCTTCTCGGCTTTGGCGACGCCGGCAGCGTCTCGGCCTATGCCAAGGACGCGCTTGCCTGGGCCGTGAACGCGAAGATCATCAACGGCGTTGCGGAAAACGGCGCGAACTACCTCCAGCCGCAGGGCACGGCCACCCGTGCGCAGGCTGCCGCCATCATCCAGCGCTTTGATGACTGGCGGCTGAAGTAAAAACAAAACCACAGAGTGGTGAAGCAGAAGCTTCACCGCTTTGTGGTTTTAAAATGCCTGTTTATTCCGCGGGGCCTTTGTATTCCATGCAGAGCATGGTCAAATCGTCAAACTGCTCCGCGTCCTTCACAAAGCCGTCCACGCTCTCGCGCACGCGGCGAAGCAGCGTCTCCGGGCAGTCCCCGGGGGATTCATTGAGCGCGGCGAGCATCCGCTCATTTCCGAACATTTCGTTCTCCGCGTTTGCCGCCTCCGGCACGCCGTCGGTGTAGACGAAGAGCTTCGAGCCCGGCGAGAGCGTCAGCTCATAGTCCTGATACCGCATGCCCGTCATGCCGCCGATGACAAAGCCGTGCTTGTCGCGGATCAGCTGAAACGGTTTGCCCGGCTTCTGCAGCACTGGAAACTCGTGCCCGGCGTTGGCGGCTGTCAGCTTGCCGGTCGAGAGCTCCAAAATGCCCAGCCAGACCGTGACGAACATTTCCTCGCGGTTGTTTTTGCAGATGGCGTCATTCGTGTCCATGAGAATCTGCGCCGGGGACTTGCCCATCTTGGCGTTTTCAGCGAGCATGATCTTGCTCGCCATCATGAACAGCGCCGCAGGCACGCCCTTGCCGGAGACGTCAGCCATAACCATGCAGAGATGGTCATCGTCAATGAGGAAGAAGTCGTAGAAGTCGCCGCCGACCTCCCGCGCCGGATTCATGCTGGCATAAATGTCGAACTCCGTGCGCTCCGGGAAGGGCGGGAAGATGCAGGGCAGCATGGACGCCTGAATCTGCGTGGCCGTGTGCAGCTCTGTCTTCACGCGCTCGCGTTCGGCGGAGATGCGCTCGATCCGGTTGAGATAGTCGTCCATCTCTGCTGCGAGGGCGGAGACGTCCTCCGACAGGCGGCCGATCTCATTTCGCGGCTGCACTTTCGCCAGATTGTCCACGACCGGAGCGCTGTCCTTGGTGCTGTGATACAGGCGGATGTTCTTCTGCACTTCCTTCAGCGGGTGCAGCACCACAAGATAGAGCAGCGTCAGGCAGATGAGCGACAGTGCAATCTGGTTTAGAATCGCATAAACAGTGCCCTTCTGGCTCATCACCTTCATGCTTGCGTGCATGTCCGAGAGATTGTAGGTCATGCCGATCAGTGCGGCGTGCCCGTCAAATTCATAGAACAGGGAGTAATAGTCCATGTAGTCGCCTGCGTCCGCCATGTGGTTGGAGTTTTCCAGAGCCCTCTGCATGGCAATCTGCTGGCTTTTCTCTACGGAGACGACATGCCCCAGCGGGTAGACCTCCTCATATTCGGTGCCGCGCACTGCGCCGGGGTCTGCGCCGCTGAAGAGGAAAAACTGCGAGTCGTACGGCGCCTCGGTCACGATGCAGAAGAGGAAGTCGATGCTGTGCGCCTGCTTGATCTGATCCAGCCGAGAGATCAGCCAGGAATAGCAGATCTCGGCGTAGAGCTTTTGATCCGCCTCCGGCAGTGTTTCCAGCTCGGAGGTCTCCGCGTATACCAGCGAGATCCACGGCTGCCGCGCAATCAGCGTGCGGCACTTTTCCGCCGTAGCGCTCGCGGCGCTGAAATTGTCGTCATAATCAATGTCCATGGAGTCGGCGTGGTAGTACCAGTAGCGGATCAGCCACTCATATGCCGGGTATTCCTTCACGGACCGCATGACCTCGTCTGCCACCTCGGACGCGTCATTTTCTGTCTGCTGCGTCACATAGTCGCTGGAGAGCTCCTGCTCTGTGAAATAGGTCAGCATTCCGGTGATCAAAATGCCGGCCAGAAACAGGATTGCGACCTGAAAGATAATACTGCCGTTTTGCTTGGACTTTCCGTCTGTGCCGGTTCGGTTCATGACTGTCCCTCCTCCGGGGATTGTTATTGATCTATCATACCATAGGAAAAGACATATTTACAACATAGAACCGACAAAACCGCGCCGGAAATAGAAGCAGGGAAAGCGTAAGGCGATTCGCCTCACGCTTTCCCTGCATCAAATATGAAACATGAAAACTACCTGTCAGCCCTCCGTGATACGCAGCGTGACGTCGCCGTTTGCGAGCAGCTCGGTCATCTCCGCGCGGGACAGATCCACGTGCCCCAAACGGGTGTAGGACCACGAGTTGGAGCCGTAGAACACCACGATCTGACTGCCGGAATAGAGAACGATGTCTCCGGATTCCGTCTTCGTCTGGCTGTCGCTGCGGGGCAGAGTCTGCCCGATGGAGCCGACCTGTTCAAACCCGCCGTACATGGACATGGAGATTGTCAGTCCGTCCCGGGCGAGCCCGCGCAGCGTGGTCACGGCGTCGTTTTTCTCCCAGGTGATGGGGACTTCCGTATCATTGATGAATAGCTTCATGCTCGTTTCCTCCGTGTCGGACATTTCCGGGCTGGCTGAGATCTCAGGCGCCTCCGCTTTGCTGCAGCCTGAGAGCAGCAGACAGAGAAGGGCAATCAGCGCTGCAAGAGCGCGTTTCATGCGTTTTTGCCCATGTCATGGGCCTGCCGGAGCGTAGGGTGCGCGGGGTTCTCGCCCGCCTCGGTCACGCCGCCCATAAAGACGTGTCCTGCGAGCCTCGCGCGCTCGAAGCATTCGACCCAGCCCTCCAGACCATTCAGCGCCCGCTGCGGCACAAATTCCTCGTCCTCCGCCGCGGCGGTCAGGAGATACACGTCCCGGAAGGCGTAGTCGCTCGGGAACAGGGGATTGAAGCGGTCGAGCAGCGTTTTCATCTGCCCGGACATCTCGTAGTAATAGATCGGCGTTGCGAAGACGAGCGCGTCCGCCTCCAGCGCCTTTTGGCGCAGCGCGTCGGCGTCATCGTGAATCACGCAGCGCTGCGTCTCCTGACAGACAAAGCAGCCGCGGCAGAACTGGAGGTCTTTCCCGCGCAGTGTGATCAGCTCAACCTCGTGTCCGCCCTCCCGCGCGCCGGCGGCAAAGGCTTCCGCCAGTGTCTCGGAGTTGCTGCCCTTGCGGGGGCTGGTGGAAATGATAAGAATCTTTTTCATGGAATGGTCCTTCTTTCTTAGAGGAATGCGCCGTTGCAGACCTGAATGACCTGCCCCTTGACGTGGCGTCCGAGATCAGAGGCGAGGAAGAGACAGGCGTTCGCCTGATCCATCGGGTCGCACTCCGGGCCGGGGAAGTAGACGAAGTGCTTGCTGTATTCGAGCATCTTCGCGCCGCCGGGCTGCTCGCCGGCCTTGTTCGCGAGATGCGCGGGCGTCACGGTGGAGCCGGGGGCGACGGCATTGATGCGGATGTTCGTATCAATCAGCCGCATGGCGACATTCTTCGTGAGCGTGTTGATCGCGCCCTTGGACGAGGTGTAGCTCGCGCCGCAGAAGGGACGCTCGCCGTTAACGGAGGAGATGTTGATGATGCAGCCCTCGTTTTTCGGCAGGAAGACCTTCAGCGCCTCTCGGATGAAGCGGAAGGGGCCGAACACGTTCGTCTGATACACATGCTCCAGCCATTCGTCGTCCGTCTCGTCGATCATCTTCTGCTCGCCGATGGCCGCGTTGTTGATGACGATATCGAGATCGCCGTAGACGTCCAGCGCCGTGCGAATCACGCGCTTTACGTCATCGAGATTTTTGTTGTCCGCGACCACGCCGGTCGCGTCCAGACCCTGCGCGCGGATAGCGTTCACCGCCGCGCTGAGCTTTTCTTCGCCGCGTGCGGTCATCACGACCTTCGCGCCCTCCTTTGCGAAGAGCTCCGCCATGCTGAAGCCCATGCCGTAGCTCGCGCCGGAGACGATGGCGACCTTGCCTTCCAGCATTTTTTCCTTCATATCATTGCCCTCCTGTTTTCTTTTCTGGTTCGATTATACCGGAGGTGAAATTTATTATCAAATACTTATATTTTATTAAATTATATGCTTTACGAGCATAGAAAAGCGCTGTATAATCGAAGCGGGAGGGATCATGATGGAACTTCGAGTGCTGCGATATTTTCTGGCGGTCGCGCGGGAGCAGAGTGTTTCCGGTGCGGCGAACGCCCTGCATATCACGCAGCCGGCTCTGTCCCGGCAGCTCATGGATCTGGAACAGGAGCTCGGCGCAAAGCTGTTCCTGCGCGGCAGCCGCGGCAAGCCGATTGAGCTCACGGAGAAGGGCAAGCGTCTGCGTCTGCGCGCGGAGGAGATGATCACGCTTGCTGACCGCACGGTGGAGGAATTCACGGAGCGGGAAACGGCGCTTTCCGGCACCGTGTATATCGGCGGGGGAGAGACAGAGGGAATGCGGCTGCTGGCCTCCGCCGCAGCGCGTCTGCATGAGCGGTTCCCGCTCGTGCGCTTTCAGCTCTACAGCGGCATCGCCGAGGATGTGACGGAGCGGCTCGATCAGGGACTGCTGGATTTCGGCGTGCTGGTGGGAGAATCAGCGCTCGCGAGGTATGACTATCTCCCGCTCCCGGCGTCTGATGTCTGGGGCGTGCTGCTGCGCGCGGATCATCCGCTTGCGGCGGGAGACTGTGTAAGACCGGAAGACCTTCGGCGGGAACCGCTCATCGTCTCCCGGCAGGCGCTGCAGAATAACGAGCTCACCGGCTGGCTCGGCAAAAAACCGGAGGAACTTCATCTGGTGGGGGAGTATAATCTCCTGCACAATGCGGTCTATTTCGTAGAAGCCGGGCTCGGCGCGGCGCTGTGCATCGACGGACTCGCAGATACCAGCCGGAACGACCTCTGTTTTCGTCCGCTCGACCCGCCGCTTCGCGGGCAGCTGCGGCTGGTCTGGAAAAAGCATCAGATTTTCTCCAAGGCGGCAAAGCTGTTTTTGGAGGAGCTGCAGTCCCAATTGTAAGTCTTTAGATGGAGAGCAACTTATGATTCAAGATTATTCAGTTTCTGTAAATGCCCGAGTGAAGAAATACATACATGGCACCTAATACTGTGCAAAGCCGTGCGGAAAAATGATCATAAATGAATGGAGTCTCCGCTCCTTAAAGATGAGTCAGATCACATACAAAAACGCAGCAGGAATCCCAATGGTTGAGATTCCTGCTGCGTTTTTTGGCAGCTTAACAAACAGTCAAAACGAGGCAAGGAGGTAAACCGACTGCGCGCGGGTGCACTGCTGCAGCAGGGCAAAGAGAACGGAGCTGACAGACATGATCCTGCAGGTGGCGATGCTGCCGCAGAGCTCGTAAAACTTGGAACAGATTGCAAAGCGGTTGATGCTTCCAGAGAACATCATGTGCTCTTGTCGTAAAACATAGCAGCCTTGGTTCCTGAAGCAGCTATTGCCATTAAGCCAATTGCGAAAGAGCGTATGCGGCTTCCGGATTAAAAGACGCTCTCCATCTCCATGCCCAGAAGGTCCGCAATATAGAGCCGCCCAGTCTCCAGCGGACGCCCAACCAGAAGCCTGGTGCAGAGTGCTGTTTGCAGTGCGGCGCAGAAGGGTGGGGTAAAAGAGAGAGACGCCTTGCTGCTCAGACTGACACCTTCCGGGTAGATCCTGTCGATGAGATTGTTGCCCGGCATGATCACGGCAGCCTGCGCGCTCCAGCCGCAGATCGCGCCGTGGATCAGCGGAATTTTTGTTTCCGCGCACGCGCGGGCAAGGATGCGGCGCGCCTGAATATTATCCAGCGCGTCCAGTACTGCGTCGCAGCCCCGGATCAGTTCTGCCGCGTTCTCCTCCGTCACAAATTCCGGAATCGGAACGAACTGCACATCAGGATTTACCTGCGCAGCGCGCATGGCAGCCGCTTCCGCCTTGGAATGACCCAAAGATGCAGGCGAAGAGAGCAGCTGACGGTTCAAGTTCGAGACCTCAAAAACATCGCCGTCGGCCGCGCGGATTGTCCCCACGCCGAGACGCAGCAGCATTTCGATGAGATAGCCGCCCAAGCCGCCGCAGCCTGCCACAAACACGGACTTCGTGCGCAGCAGGGCACATTCCTGCTCTGTCAGCGCACCGAGGTTTCGGATATATCTTTCTTCCATGCTTCAACCGCCTCCTACCGGGGAAAATCGAAATGACATCACCGTCTTTACAGGATGTCCGCATTGGAACGGAAGCTGATTGGCCGCTTCCTCCGCAGGCATTTCAGACTGCTGGAGGAGATCCCCGACACATGCAGGCTTGCCGGCCGGAATCTGCGTGATTATTCCTGTTCCGTTTCGCAGCGTGGTGAAAAAGCGCACTTCGATCATATTGGAACAACTCCGTCGTTGCAGAAAGGGAGAGACGAGATGCCTCTCCCTTTGATCACAGTATACTTATTTTCCGACGCATTCGTCAAGACCCGGTCTTTGAAGCGTCTCGTCGGTCGGGAAAGCGCTGACCCAGCCGCGATGTCCTCACCACTGAGAATCTTGGCGCCGAGCCTGCTGCCAACGATCATTTGCTCAGGTTGATTTGAGCTGTTTTTCATAGTTTCGGTATCACCTCCGTGAAAGCGGAGGTAAGCGGGCAAAGCCCGCAGAAACATGATTTTATAACCATGTTTCAGATACCTACACTGCAACGTCATCCTCTGAAATTTGCATTTCAATGCAAATTTCCCAACACAGGGACAAGCCCTGTGCTGCACAGCGAACGCTGTGATGAGGATGAAGCTATTATATTCTGCAAAAAGTGCGCAAAACAGTTGAAAAAACAGGAACTCTTGATATTATATAAAGTAACAGGAAGGCAGAACCGAGGTAAACGGACAATTTTCGTGCGAACAAAGCCTGTTATTCCTTTCGCAGAGTTCACTGTGCAGCGCAGAGCGGTATCGCAGCCATTCTGAACTAGTTTTTGTTCTGCACCATTCAAAATAGGTTCGCCACTTTACCGGAAATGATTACCGGGATATGAGAAAAAGCATTGTGGGGGGTAAGCTGTGCTGGAAGTGAAAACACCGGAGGAGGTTCTCCGGCTGATTGATCGGGATTTTTGTCCGCTGGACTGTGAAGAGACGGTCCCGCTGTCCCGGGCGCTCGGAAGAGTGCTGGCGGAGGATGTCCTCGCGGAGGAATATGTGCCGGACTTCAACCGCTCCACCGTTGACGGCTATGCCCTGCGCGCGAAGGATACCTTTGGCTGCTCGGACGCCATTCCCGCTGCTTTAACATTGGCGGGAGAGGTAAAGATGGGCGAGCGCGCTGAAATTCGTGTTCCGCGCGGCGCCTGCGCATACGTGCCAACCGGCGGCGAGATTCCCGCAGACTGCGACTGCGCGGTCATGATCGAGTATACCGAGGATTACGGCGATGGGACCATCGGCATTCTCAAGCCCGGTGCGCCGGGGATGAATCTGATCTTCCGCGGCGACGATGTGTTCCCCGGCAAGACCGTGCTCCGGGCAGGACGTCGGCTGGGACCGCAGGATATTGGCGCACTGGCCGCCATCGGCAGAACGGAGATTCCGGTGCGGCAGCGGCTGCGTGTGGGCGTGATCTCCACGGGAGATGAGCTCGTTCCGGCCAATCAGACCCCAGGTCCCGGACAGGTGCGGGACGTGAACAGCCCAATGCTCGCGGCATTGCTCGAGGAATACGGCGCGGAGTGCGTGGATTTCGGAATCGTGCTGGATGACGAGGCGCTCCTGCTGGAAAAAACGAAAGCGGCGTCGGAACAGTGCGATGTGGTGATCCTCTCCGGCGGCAGCAGCGCCGGCGTGAAGGACGCGGCCTGCTCCATCATCCGCAGCCTCGGCGAGCTGCTGCTGCATGGTATCGCCATGAAGCCCGGCAAGCCGACTATCCTCGGCAGAGTGGGAAACAAAGCACTGATTGGTCTTCCCGGACACCCGGTCGCGGCCTATTTCGTGGCAAAGCTTTTTGTCCTTCCGCTTCTGGCGCGGCTGGAGGGCAGATCGCTGCGCAGCTACCCCGTCCGGGCGGAGCTCTCGGAGAGCTTGAACGCAAACCACGGTCGTATGCAGATCACGGCCTGCCGCCTTAAAGAGACGGACAGTGGTCTCAAGGCCGTTCCCATCCGCTCCAAATCCGGCCTCATCACGCAGCTTGCCGGTGCGGATGGCTATTTTATCATTGACCGTGACTGTGAGGGACTCCCAAAGGATGCCGTCACGGACGTATACTGGATCTGAGCAGAGAAGAGAGGAATATCTATGGCTTTTGCTTATCTCACGAACGTACCGCTGGAGCAGGCGCGAAAGGACTATCTGCAGGCGCTCGAGGCACAGGGCTTCGGCGCCCGCACGGAGCGTATCCGCGTACAGGACGCCTTCGGGCGCATCACAGCCAAAGCGGTCTATGCCCATATTAATGCGCCGCACTATGCCTGCAGCGCCATGGACGGCATTGCCCTCTATGCCCGCGACAGCTTCGGAGCAACGGATACCACGCCTGTCACACTTAGGCCTGAGCAGTTTGCCGAGGTGGACACGGGCGACCCCATTCCTGAGGGCTGCGATGCAGTCATTATGGTTGAGGAGCTTGTTAAAAGCGACGACGGCAGCGTCACGATTCACGCGCCGGCGGCGCCCTGGCAGCATATCCGCCAGATCGGCGAGGATATCTGCGCCGGAGAGATGATTCTCCCCAGCTTCATGGAGATTACGCCAGCTGCCATTGGCGCCATGATCGCAGGCGGCGTGCTGGAGGCAGAGGTTCTCGCAAGGCCCGTCGTAGGCATCATTCCCACCGGGGACGAGATCGTTTCGCCCTGCGCTGATCCGAAGCCCGGAGACATTCTGGAATTCAATTCCTCCATATTCTCTGCAATGCTTTCGACCTGGGGAGCAGAGGCCAAAACCTATCCGATTGTTCCCGACTGCTATGAGCAGATCCGCTCTGCGCTGCAGAAGGCCGCGGACGAGTGCGACATGGTGCTCCTGAACGCCGGCTCCTCCGCAGGGAGGGATGACTATTCTGCCGCCGCCATCCGTGAGGTCGGGCAAATTCTGCATCACGGCATTGCCATCAAGCCCGGCAAGCCCGCCATCCTCGGCCTGCGAGGCGCGGTGCCGATTCTCGGCGTTCCGGGGTATCCGGTCTCCGGCATCATCGTAATCGACGAGCTGCTGCGCCCGCTGGTCGACTGCTGGTACGGCAGAGAGACCGTAGACGGCAGCCGGATGCGCGCCAGACTCACACGACCGGTCGTGTCCGGGCTCAAGTACCAGGAGTATGTGCGCGTCCGCATGGGGTATGTCGGCGACAAGCTCACGGCGTCTCCGCTTCCGAGAGGCAGCGGCGTGGTGTCCTCTTTTATGAAGGCCGACGGGATCCTTGAGGTCCCGCAGGGCACCGAGGGGTATACGGCTGGCGAGGAAATGGGCATCCGCCTGCTCACGGAGAAGCAGCGTCTGAAAAACACGCTCGTGGTTATCGGCAGCCACGATCCGCTGCTCGACGAACTGGCGGATCTGATCCACAGAGATGACCGAAAGCTGTATCTTTCCTCTTCTCATGTTGGCTCCATGGGCGGCATCATGGCCGTGCGCCGAGGCGAGGCGCACGCAGCCGGCGTCCATCTGCTTGATAGTGACACCGGAGAATATAACCGGAGCTTCATCCGAAAATTCTTTCCGCAGGGCGGCGTGTATCTGGTTCGCTGTGTCGGGCGTCAGCAGGGCATGATGCTGCAGAAAGGGAATCCCCTCGGGATCACAGCCTTCGCCGATATCGCAAGAGACGGCGTGCGGTATGTCAACCGCCAGAAGGGATCCGGCACCCGAGTGCTGATGGATTATCTCTGCGACAAGCACGGAGTGGACCGGGATCGGATTTACGGCTATGAGCGCGAGGAGCTGACGCACAATTCCGTGGCCGTCCAGATTGCCGGGAACTCAGCAGATGCAGGCATGGGGATCTATTCGACCGCGAAGCTCTATGATCTGGACTTCCTGCCGATTTGCGTAGAGGAATATGATCTGCTCATCCCCGAAAATGCGTGGGGCACGCGGATGGTGAGGCAGCTGATTCAAACGCTGCAGAGCGACGCCTTCCGCGCCCGGATCGAGGCCATGGGCGGCTACACGCTGGAACGCCCCGGCGAGATCATCGACGTTTCCTGACGTGGAGCGTTTCGATGCTTCGCCGACCAAGGCGGGCAGCGTCTGCCGCGATGGAGCGAGAGTGCCCCTTCGGGCGCGCTGCAAAAAAACGCGCAGCTAAAAAGCACCAGTCAGGCCCAAAAGGGCTTGGCTGGTGTTCTTTTTAGCATGAAGAAGCCTCCCTTGCAAGGCGGTTGATTACCGCGGCAAATTCTTCAGCATGAAAGCTCTGCATCAATACCGCGTGCTCACCGCGCTGAATCAGGTAGCTTGGGAGAGCTCGGACGCCCATGCGCCGTGTGAAAGCGAGATCCTGCTCTAAAGCGGCGTCCGCGCGTCCGTTCGGCGTCATGAAATCGCTGACGTCCCGCACCAGAACGCTCATCACATAGCGAATTTGAAGCCGCTTGCCATATTGCGCAGAGAGCGCGTCCAGAATCGGCTCGCTCTCATAGCTGAGACCCATCATGGGGTCTGTAAAAACCGTCATCACGATTGGAACTTGCATGGCGCACCTCATCGAAATGCCCGGCGGTCAAAGTGCAGCCCGCCGACGCCCCAGTCCGGAATGTCCGTATAGTGGAGATAGATGTGATCCGGTCCAATCCCCAGCACCTGATGAAAGATCCTTGTGACTTCGTGCGTGAACGCGTCGTATCCGGCATGGCGCTCGTTGGCAAAGATGTTCGCCTCAATGTAGGCGATGGGCGCGCTGTCGTCCCCGCGCAGCCAGAGACGGCAGTTGTCCTCAAAGCACAGCAAAAGGTAAGCTTCGCTTTTCCCGGGCACCAGCTCGATGGCCCTGCCGAGCAGGACTTTCAATTCCATTTCCTGCTTGCGGCTGAGTGGGACGTTCACTCTGGAAATGAGAAACGGCATCTCACGCACACCCCCATTCCCGCAGCTGCCGGAGAATGTCATCCGCCAGCTCCTGATGCTTCATTTGGTAGGTGTGCCCGGTTTTTTCAATGAAGATCAGCTGATTGTCTTTCGCCATGGGCATGTGCTTATTGAGGTTTCGCAGGAACGCCGAAGGATCGCCGTCGGTGAAATTATCATAGGTGCCCACGAGCAGCGCGCCGGTGTGCGTAATTTGCGCCGCCTGCGAGAAGTCGCCGTCCTTTGCGGTGTGGACGTTATTGAGAAGCCCCGAAAACTGCCAGTCGTGTGCCGTGTTTGCGATGCACTCGACCCAGCCCATGAAGGGAAACGGCAGCATGTTTTCACCGTTGCCGCGCTCCACTTGGTCCAGAATCATCTGCTTTTGCCGCGCAGTAACGCCGGACATCATGTGCGTGAGATTCGCCGGAGACAGGAGGAAGAAGCGCTCCACGCGAGCGTCGTGATGGCGGGAGAGGTAATAGATCACCTTGTTTGCGCCAAGAGAGTGCCCGGCGAGAATGATGTGCGCGTAGCCCTCGCTCTCCGCGAAGGAGAGATAGGCGTCAATGTCCTCGTCTGTATAGGAAAAGCGCTCGTTCCACGAGCCGATGATCTCCTTTTGCCCGGTATGGACATTGACGGTTTCCATTCGTCCGAAGGCGTCATTGGTCTGGGCATAGATGAAGTCAATGCCGCCTGCGTTCAGGGTGTCTCCAATGTTGTAATAGAAAGGATTGGAGTAAAAATTTCCGTGGATGCCGGTGATGGCAATCATGACGGTCTCCGCTTTTCGCTCCTTCTGGGAACGAAACAATACGCCGTTTAAGACGCCGCCGCGCTTCGTCGGTACGTCCAGCCGAAACATCATGCTCGATCCCTCCCACGGAAAACGCACTTGTGCGCGGCGGAAGCGTAGCATGCGTTGCAGGAGACGCATTTGGAAATGGCCTCTGCATCTTTTTGTAGTTTCATTGGCCAATCCGGCTCGCGCAGCAGCGGACGGGACAGGGAGAGCGCTTCGAGCTTTGTCTCGTTCAAAACCGCTTCCATCGTGTCCAGCGCGCGGAAGCCGCCCACCGCGAACACCGGACAGGACACCGCCTCCGCAGCCGCGGCGGCAGCCGGAACGAAATAGCCCTCGTTCCGGTGCGCGCGGATGCCGCCCACGGAGGTGCCGTTGCCGCTGACCTCAATGGAGTCAATGCCGGCCGCGTCCAGCAGTTTGCAGATGGCTATGCAGCCTGCCTCTGTCAGCCCGCCGTGGGTGAAATCATTGCTGTTGATTTTGATCGTGATATGCAGAGACGTGCTTTCCCGGATGCCCTGCAGAATCTCCATCAGGATGCGGGCGCGATTTTCCGTGCTGCCGCCGTAAGCGTCCGTGCGATGATTCACCGCCGGGCTCACAAAGCGGGAGAGGAAGAAGAAATGCGCTGCGTGGATCTGCACACCGTCGAAGCCTGCTTTCTCGGCTCGAACTGCGGCGTCAATGAACTGCCGGATCACCAGACGGATCTCGTCCACGGTCATGTCGTCCGGCTCGA
Organism: Oscillospiraceae bacterium; assembly: GCA_045546715.1. Lineage (GTDB taxonomy): Bacteria > Bacillota > Clostridia > Oscillospirales > Oscillospiraceae > CAG-103. The sequence goes on from JAZQDI010000021.1 coordinate 20,752, forward strand.
CCTGTCTCCCGGCGCGGTAGAAAGCGCCGAGCGCGAGCTGCGAGATCACGGGAACGCCCTCGGCGTGGATGAGATCCGTGAGCTTTCGATACTGCGGGATCAGCGTATCGTCGCACAGACGCATCATGCCGCCGAAATAGCGGTCATTCAGAGCAACGCTCGTAAAGCCCGTGATGATCGCGCCGACGCCGCCCTTTGCCAGCTTCTCGTAAATTTCGTAAGCCGTCTCGGTCACGCCGCCGTCCGGCAGCGCGATGCCCTCCCACGTGGCAGAGCGGATCATCCGGTTTTTCAGCGTCAGATTGCCGAGTCTGGTCTCTTCAAGCACCTTTTTCATTCTGATTCTCCTTTACATTTTTCTTAATGCCTATTATAATAAGCAGCAGCGGAAAAACAAGAAGGCAGAATTTTCTTTGCCGCTATAAAAAATATAGTAATGGAGAATATCAATGGATAACATGCCCCTGCCGAAGGATGAAAACATCTATGAGACCGAATGCCCGATTCTCTACGCGATGGAGCTGATCGGGCAGAAATGGAAGCTTCCGATCCTGTGGTATCTCGCAGATGCGGAGCATCAGACCCTGCGATACCGTGAGCTGGAGCGCAAGGTCGTGGGCATCACGGCCACCATGCTGACCAAGTGCCTGCGCGAGCTGGAGAGTGATGGTCTGGTGTCCCGGACGGTCTATCCGACGATCCCGCCTGCTGTGGAGTATGCGCTCACTGAGCGCGGCAAAACGCTCATTCCCGCACTGGAGTCCATTTACAACTGGGCGGATGGGCAGATGAAGAAAAACTGATTGTTGGATGAAACGATAATTGAGCTGTTCCAGCCATTTTTATTAGAAAAAACGGTGGCAGATTGGGGCTTAAAAACGATTTCAGACCCGAAAATCGGTGATTATCTCTCTCAACCAACAAAACCGGAGCCCAGCAGAGCGGGTCCGGTTTTGAGAGGAGGAGACACGAAGCACAGATGAGGAAAAAGCAGGCCCGGAAAGGGTCTGCTTTTTTCGAGCCGTGCGGAGGGATCTCCGACGATGGCACCCACGAGAGGATTCGAACCTCCGGCTGCCGCTTAGGAGTACCAATGTTTTGGTAGTATTGATTGCTGTAGTTTGCTGTAAAACCATTGGAATTACGCGATTTCTGCAGGTTTGATTGTTTTCTTTTGCTGCCGTTTGCTGCTGATTGCTGTTTCTTATTTCGCTCAAAAATTAGCTGGCGATTCGCAGAGCGGTGAAAAACGGTGGGAGATTTGATTGGGCTTGATTGCTGTCGAATCTTTTCTGACACTTCCATTTGACGAACGATATGGAATCCGATATAATAAAAATGACAAAATGCAGAGCAGACATTCAGGAAGGAGGGTTCAACATGCTTACGGTTCAGCAGATTGCCGACAGCGTCCATGTGGCGTCTCGGGAGTATCCGCTTCGCAAGGTGGAGCTGTTTGGTTCTTATGCCAGCGGGAAGAACACGCCGCAAAGCGATGTGGATCTTCTGGTGGAATTTTTGCAGCCGCGGGTGTCGCTGCTTACAATCAGTGCACTGAAGTTCCGCATGGAGGAGTTGCTGGGAACAGACGTGGACATTGTGCATGGGCCGCTGCCCGAGGGCAGCTTGCTGGAGGTGGACAGGAGGATTCCGCTGTATGGAGCGTAGAGATCGGATCATTCTGCAAAAGGTGCTCAGCGAAATTGCCATTGCGCAGAAGATGATGGACGGCTGTACCATGGAGTAAATTCTGCAAAACGAAATGCTGACGCGTGCCATCGGTATGACGGTCATCAACATCGGAGAGCTTGTCAAGAATCTCACGGATGAAACGCGGATGCAGTATCCGCACATTCCGTGGAAAGCGATAGCCGGTTTTCGTGACATTGCCGCGCATAAGTATCAGACCCTGCGCATGGAGGATGTGTACGAAACCGTCGCGGCGGACTTCCCGGCGCTGAAAGAACAAATTGAAGAATTGATGTAAATGAAAAATGTGAGGCGAATTCGGGAATGGTTCGAATTCGCCTCACGTATTTTGTCACTTGATATCTGTCCCGCGCGGGCAGGGCAAGCCCTGCCACTTCGGCGTCATCATAGAAAGCAGTTTATGATTGCTGCATTTCCGCCGCCTGCTTTTCGAGTGCGCGGTAGTCGACTTTGCCGGCTCTCGTAATGGGAAAAGACTCAACAAAAACATACTCATCGGGCCAGTGACTATCAGGAAGATGATTGCGGCAATGGGTTTTCAATTGTTCCTTTATTTCATCATGCGGCATGGTTTGATTGGACGGAACAATATATGCAAAAGTCCGATATGCCAAGACATCATCTTTAATTCCGACGACTGCACACTTGTGAACCGTCTCATGCTCCAAAAGCGTTTCTTCTATGCGCATCGGATAGACTCTGATTTGAATTTTGTCCTGTGTCATTCTCGAATAAATCCGCTTGATTCGCCCGGTAATCTTGATGATGCCATCCGGCGAGATCGTTGCTAGGTCGTGCGTTTTAATCCATCTGACGCCATCTGTTTCAATTATGACATCCTGTGTCTCTATGGGGTTTCGAAAATAACCGAGCATCAGCTGGTTTGTAGATATGCACAGTTCGCCTTCCGTGTCACAGCCGTATTCTGTAGCGAAGTTTTCTGGATCGACAATTTTTACTTCAATGTTTGCGCAGGGAATCAAGCCGTCTGTATCATCGTCTGGTGCGGTCAATACTCCCGCTGATGTTTCTGACATTCCGTAGCTGTTAAGGATTGGGGCATTCATCTGATAATTTCTGAAACGGTTTCTGATGTCATTTTCCCATGCTTTATTTGTTTCTTCACCCCCGTACATCACGGATTTGACATATGACAGATTTGACTTGGCCGTCTCTGTCTTGTTCAGTAATTCTTCAAGCAGGAGCCTACCGGCCATGATATGATTAATCTTGTGCTTCAAAATTAGATTTGTTCCGGCGGCCGGACTCGGATCAGGCGCTAACACGAGTTCCATCGTATGGCATAAAGGACTGTGGCAACATGCGCACATTCCGAATACAAGAAAGAACGGAACGCCACTGATCATTTTATCTGCCTTGCAGAAAGAAAAAATGCCGTTGTAGTTCGTCTCATAAAAGTTCACATAGTGAGTATTCAAGGCTCTGTTACTTAGCATAACCCCTTTCGGCACGCCGGTAGAGCCGCCGGTGTATTCGATCAAAGCCATGTCATCAGGACAAATCTCAGCAGCGTTGACGCTGCCGTTTGCTGCTTTAATGAATTCTTTCCAGTGCAGTCCTGCATTTGGCAGGCGCCTGTTTTTAAAAGCAACCGCCATTTTCAGGAATGCAGGCATGGAATTCTCTATGGGAACCGTTATGATCTTCTCGACCTTACTGTCCCTTGCTGCTTCCGCGACTTGAGAATATGCGATATTGATTGTGAATACAATGCGGCAATCTGTGGATGTAAACTGTTTGTGCAAGTCAGAAACAGGAGAAGTGAGACCCACCCAGTTGCTTACTGCGCCTATTTTGTTCAACGCATACAGCAGATAAACAAATTCAGGCGTATTGAGCGCACAAAGACTGACAATATCGCCCTTGTGAACGCCCTGCGCCTGTAAAGCCGAAGCAACGGTTTCAACATTCTCAAACAAACCCCGGTAGGAGATTTTGTTTCCGTAATAATTCAGAGCAGTGTATTCAAGGTTTTCTTTGGTGTTCTCATATAAAAATGCGTACATGCTCATCTCGGGAGATGGCGTAACCGGAGACTCTTTTGCGTAATATTTCAGCCACGGCTTGTCAATCGACGGGTATCCGGTCAGCTTTTTCTCTTCTGCCATTCCTGTTTCCTCCGGCAAATAAAAAGTGCGCAGCCGAAGCTGCGCACGAAAAACGCATAGCTCCGATTGCGCCACACAATCTGTTTTGAACAACCAAAGGTATGCCAAAATGAGCATGCATTTTTACCGGAGTAAAAACGCACACCTATAGTCGTTCAAAACAGTATTCAGATTGTGTGGCGCAATTAGTTTACCACACCAAACAGAGAATATCAAATACAATTACAAATAGAAGGAAAAAATAAACCTGCCACCTTTTAAATTAGCTGGCTTCCAAAAAATAGAATTAGCTGGAACGATCCAAGATCGGGTCATTCCAGCTATTTTTTATTAGCAGAAAAACGGTGGCAGATTGGAGTTCAAAACCGTTTGCAGCTCAGAAAACTGGATCTCTTCAATATCAAATACAAAAAAGAATACAGCGCTGAAAATCGTTGATTTTCAACGCTGTATGGCACCCTCAGCGCGATTCGAACGCGCGGCCTTTCGCTTAGGAGGCGAATGCTCTATCCAGCTGAGCTATGAGGGCATATAGGGCCGCGCGGATTGCGCGGCCCGATTATTTTACTCCAATCGCTCCTGCATGTCAACGCCGGGTCAGGAGCTTTGCTGCCGTGCGCGTGAAGAGCAGTGCGCACAGAACGCAAGCAAGATAACCGCCCATGGAAATTGTGCTCCGCGCGGCGAGATTCGCACCCAGTCCCGCGAGCGCGGCCAGCGCCGCGCGCCCGGGCAGATGCACGCTGGTCTCCACCAGCATGGATCTGCGGTTCTGGATCACGGCCATAAACCCGACCGAGAGCGGCAGCGAGAGCGCAATGAGCACACCCAGCCAGAAGCGATTGCCGCAGATGACGATCAGCGCAGCCGCCATACCTGCGGCGCCGGGCAGAATGTCCAGCACAGTTCCGAGCCGTCCGGGGTAGGCGTGTTTCTGATCGCGGTCCAGCTTTCTGGAGAGCGCAATCAGCCCAATGCCGGCGAGCATCAGCAGCGCGCCGAAGCCGAGCGCGCGCCAGAACGCCGCGGTGTCCACGCCGCCGGAGCCCGCGAGAATTCGATTGAGACCTGCGTTTACAGCCGTTGCAGACCGGCTTGCGAGCGTGATTCCGGCCACAGCTGCAGCGGCGCCTGCCGCGCCGATGATGCCGGGCAGCACACACTGCATGGTCTCGTTTCGCGTCTGCGGCGCGGGGAGTGTTGCCTTGCGGCGCAGCGATGCGGGCAGGAAAGGCAGGGCAACCTGCCCCAGCGCGACCGCTGCCATGACCAGCGCCCCGGGCTTGCTCAGTCCGGATGCTGCCGTCTCTGCAATGCCCCAGACAAGCGGGACGACGGCAAGCAGCGCCGCAAGCAGAATCGCTGCACCCTTGGGAATCTGCGTCTCCTTCCGATCCCGGCGAAGACGCTCTTCCAGTCCGGCTGCGAGAAATATGATGACGGCGACGCCGATCAGAGTCCAGGTCCACCGGCTGAGATACGCCGCGCGGATGGCGTTCGGGTCCGTGCCCATGACGGAGTATTCCGAGCGCAGAAAGGCGATGCCCGCCATGGTCGCCTGCGCGGGCGTGAGCTCGTTTAGGCCCTCTTTGGCCTGCTCCAGCAGCATGCTCTGCGTCGTGGTGCCGCTCTCCATGGCGGCGCGGGCTGCGGCCATGGCGTTTCCGCCGCGCTGTACCGTGCGCAGATAGAGCCGTTCCGCCGGGGCGAAGAGATCATTGAGTGCCTGCAGATCCGCCGTATCCCGCAGCGTACAGACGCCGTTTTCAATGTCGTAGGCGTCGTGGATGGTTTTATAGTCGCCCGGCGTGAGAAACAGCCGCAGATCTTCCAGCGTCTGCTCGCGCAGCTGCAAAGGCGTGGCATACCGGATGCCGCTCTGGCGCACGCCGAGATCCACCATGCGCCGCACGCCGAACGGAAACAGCGCCAGACCGACCGCCTGAATGAGAATCAGCAGCAGAATCAGCAGTTTCCCGCCGCCGGATTGTTTTGTATCGTTCAAAATTCGCCCTCCCTTCGGGCAAGGTTTCGTTCATGGCATATACAGTTCATCTGACGCCCAGCGAACCGGATTCGTTTCAATGTAATTCCATCGAATTTCGTAGTCCGCTTGGTCACGAATGATGTGATCGTGGTATCCTCTTTGCCAAAGAGAAATGCCGGCTTCGCGATTTGTCAGCCGCTTGAAAGCAGAAATGAACTGTGGAACTACCGCGTTCGTAGGGGCCGAACAGGCACTGCTTGTCTTTTGCACATACCGTGAGGAAGTATCCTCCGTTCTGCGAATAATCATAATACCGCAGGCGTGTGGGCTTTCGATTCCGAAATGACGGTTTCATTCCTTCAGTCCCGTGTGCCGGTGCAGGTCAAACAGCAGCTGCACGAAGCTCGGCCAGAACGGCGCGAACGTGCCGTCTTCTATCATGGCCTGAATTTCTTCGCAGCTTGCCCAGCGCGCGGCCTGCACCTCCTCGGTCTGCAGCGTGAGCTCCGAGAGCGCCCCGTCCCAGTCCAGAAGAAAATAATCGTCAAACCCGCCCTCAAACGAGAGCGTCACTGCCGGAGCCCGGTCGATCTGAAGCCGCAGTCCCAGCTCTTCCCGCGTCTCCCGCATGGCGGCCTCGCGCCCGGTCTCGCCCGCAAGCACGCCTCCGCCGACGGAGACGTCCCAATATCCGGGAAATCCCTTTTTCAGCAAACTCCGCTGCTGAATGAGCATCTGCCCCGCGCGGTTGAAGAGACACACATGCACGACAAGTTGACATAATTCTTCTGCGTGCGCCGCACCGCGGGGCAGAATCAGCCCGGTCGGCCGCCGGTCGAGATCGTAGACGTCCCAGCGCTCCATCAGAGAAGATACCCTGCCGCTGCGATCACACAGCCGTTGAAGATCGCCATATCCGCCACGTTCCAGATTCGCTTCTGCAGCAGGGGAATGGGCGCGGACACGCCGTGAATATAATCCGTCACATAGCCGTCCTTCGCCCGCTCAATGAGATTGGAGAGCGCGCCGCCGGCGGCGAGACCCGCGCCGAGGCGCACGAGCGGCTTGGATACGCCGATCGTTTGGCTTGCAATCACAGCGCCCGCCACGGCCGCGCAGGTCGCGCCGGTCTGATAGGCGAGCACCAGCTTCGGCTTGCCCTCGAAGCGGCTCCCCACAATGCCGTAGTTGTGCGCCTGCCGCAGCTCATATTGTCTGCCCAGCGCGCGCGGAAAACGCTCCTTTGGCGCTTCGTTCACCTTTTTGCGGATGCCATATTCCGCTGCCAGCACCGCCGAGGCGGTGAGAATCATCGTCAGCATATCGGTTCCTCCTTTTTGGAACGATACGAGAATTATACCACATCTTGACTGAAAATACATTACTTTTTAAAAAGCCCTTGACAGGGGAGAAGTGTTGTGCTTATATATTCATGTGAACAATCGTTCATATGTTATCGCAAAGGAGGACATTCCCATGGACGACAACCGCAGCGCCCCGGTGTGCGACTATCTGCATGTGCATGAAAGCGCCGTAGACAAGGTGCTCTCGCTGCTCCCGGCGGAGGAGCGGCTGTATGATCTGGCGGAGGTCTTCCGCGTCTTCGGCGATACAACGCGCATCCGCATCCTCTATGTGCTCTTTGAGAGCGAGCTGTGCGTGTGCGATATTGCCAAGCTCCTCGGTCTGACACAGAGCGCCGTGAGCCATCAGCTCCGGATTCTGAAGGATGCAAAGCTCGTGCGCTTCCGCCGAGAGGGCAAGACCGTGTTTTATACTCTGGACGATGACCATGTCCGCGCCATTCTGGAGCTGGGCATGGAGCATGTATTGGAAAAGTGAGAAAAGGAGAGCTTATCATGCAGAAAAAGTACAGCATTGAAGTTGATTGCGCCAACTGCGCCGCCGCCGTGGAGCGCAAGCTCAGCGAGCTGGACGGCATCGAGTCCTGCTCCATCAGCTACATGGCGCAGAAGATGATCGTGAGCTTCGCCGATGGTATGGATGAAAAGGTGAAGCTGAAGGAAATGCTCAAGGTCGCGCGCAAAATCGAGCCGGATTTTGAGATCGAGGACTGATTTTTCATGAAGCTGAAAAAACGGCAGAAACGGGAGCTGCGGAACATTCTTGTCGCGGCGGCGCTGTTTCTGGTCCTCCTGCTGGTGCACCATCTGTTTCCCGAGCTCTGGTGGCTGCATCTGATTCTGGCCCTCCCGCCGTATCTGCTCGTGGGCTGGAATGTGCTGCGCAAGGCGTGGCTCGGCATCCGAAATGGCCAGCCCTTTGATGAAAACCTGCTCATGGCCATTGCAAGCATCGGCGCCATGATTCTGGGCGAGTACCCCGAGGGCGTCGCCGTCATGCTGTTTTATCAGGTGGGCGAGCTGTTTGAGGATATCGCCGTCGGCCGCAGCCGCAAGAGCATTGCGGATCTGATGGATATTCGCCCGGACTATGCGAATCTGGAGATTGACGATGTGCTGCAGCAGGTGGAGCCGGAGACGGTGGAGGTCGGAAGCGTCATCGTCGTCAAGCCCGGCGAGCGCGTCCCGCTCGACGGCACGGTCATCGACGGCGCGTCCAGCCTGAATCTCGCTGCCCTCACGGGCGAGAGTGTCCCTGTAGATGTCAAGCCGGGAGACGCCATTCTCTCCGGCAGCGTGAATCTCACGGGCGTGCTTCGCCTGCGCACGGAAAAGGTCTACGGCGACTCCACTGTGGCGCGCATTTTGGAGCTCGTGGAAAACTCCTCTATGAAAAAAGCAAAGACGGAGCACTTCATCACGCGCTTTGCCCGGTGGTACACGCCCATCGTGGTGCTCTCCGCCGTGGTGCTGGCCCTGCTGCCGCCGGCGATCAACCTTATGCACCATGACCCCGGCGACTGGGCCAACTGGATTCACCGCGCGCTCACCTTCCTTGTCATCAGCTGCCCCTGCGCCATGGTCATTTCCATTCCGCTCAGCTTCTTCGCCGGCATCGGCGGCGCGAGCGGACGGGGCATTCTCATCAAAGGCAGCAGCTATCTCGAGCTGCTCGCCAAGACCGACCGCGTCGTTTTTGACAAGACCGGCACGCTCACGCGCGGCACGTTCGAGGTCGTGGGCGTGCATCCCGAGCCGGAGATTTCCGGCGAGGAGCTGCTGCGCGTCGCTGCTGCGGCGGAGCGCTATTCCGACCATCCCGTGAGCCAGAGCATCCGCGCGGCTGCGGGCCCCATGGCGGAAAACGATATCGCCTCCGATGCCGCCGAGCGCCCCGGCGAGGGTGTCATCGCTCTGGTGGGCGGACAGCGGGTCGCTGTGGGCAACGAGCGGCTCATGAACGCGCTCGGTCTGCAGGGCAAGGGCGTCTTCGGCGCGGGCACGCTCGTCCATGTCGCGCGTGAAGGGCGCTATCTCGGCTGCATTGAGATCGCCGACCGGCCCAAGCCCGGCGCTGCGGCTGCCGTGCAGGGGCTGAAGGAGTCCGGCGTCCGCCGCATCGTCATGCTCACCGGCGACCGCAAGGCGGCGGCGCTCGCCACAGCCAAGGAGCTTGGCATCACCGAGGTGCGCAGCGAGCTGCTCCCCGGCGACAAGGTGAACGAGGTCGAAGCCCTTCTTGCTGGCGGCGCGAAGGGGAAAACCCTCGCCTTCGTGGGCGACGGCATCAACGATGCGCCGGTGCTTGCCCGCGCGGACGTGGGCGTTGCCATGGGCGCCATCGGCTCTGACGCCGCGATCGAGGCCGCCGACGTCGTTCTCATGGACGATGACCCCGCGAAGCTCGCGCTCACGATGCGCATTGCGCGCAAAACCATGTCCATCGTCTGGCAGAATATCATCTTCGCCCTCGGCGTAAAGCTCCTGTGCCTTGTGCTCGGCGCGCTCGGCATTGCGGGCATGTGGCTTGCCATCTTCGCGGACGTCGGCGTTCTGATCCTCTGCGTTCTGAACGCGACCCGCGCACTCGCCGTGAAAAACCTGTAATGTAAGCAGCACCCCTGACGGTTCAGGGGTGTTGTTTCTTTTTCTCCATTGTGATATATTGAGATTTACCAAAGTCTCAGGAGGACAAACCATGAAACGCAGCATCACATTTGTACTTTGTCTCGTTCTGCTGCTCGGTCTCGCTGCATGCGGCGGCAGCGAAGTTTCGAGCTTTGGCGTGGAATCCGCAGGGGAGAAAAACATTCTGGTGACGGCAAATCACGCGGCCACGGACAGCGGCGGCCGCACCATGCTCACGGTGGGGGAAAACGAGCAGGTGACCATCAAGGCCGATTTTAACAAAGACGGCCAGATTAAGGTCTGCATGGCGCTCGGAGATTTCACGTCGGGAACACTCCCGGAGGAGCGTGTGGAGACTGTCGTCAGCGGCGGGGACAGCACGTCCTTTACCATGGAACCGGGCGAATACACCGTTGAGGTCATTACGGTCAATCCCGTTACCGGCACGGCGGAAATCTGCGTCGAACCTGTGACGGCCTCGGCAGGCTCCGGCGCCGAATAAAGCGAAAAGCCCGTCCCGCGGCATTGCCGCAGGACGGGCTTTCTCATTTTCAGCTGTCTCGGTGGAAGATCTCCAGCCGATTCTTTTTGTCGAAGGTATTGTTGTACTGCAGCTGGTTATACAGCCCCAGTGCTTCGGCCTCGTCGTCCTCGGCCTGATCGAAGGGGAGCATGCAGCTGCCGCCCTTGAACCAGAAGCCTTTGGAGTTGATCGCGGGGATCGTGTCCTGAATCTCGTCGAGCATTTTGGTGTAGGCCGGCTTCTCAATCCCGGCCGCCTCATAGACGTAGGAGGAGAGGTAGTTGATGCTGCTCAGCTCAATTTCCTGCTCGTCAATATCGTAGTTGGCCCAGACGAAGAACGGAATCTGATACTGCAGCATCTGCGCCGTCAGATCCTCAAAGGGACCGCCGTAAATCTCCTCGTAAAACTCCTGATCCAGACTGGGCAGATGGTCGCCGAAGAAGCCGATCACGACCTTCTCGTCCACGTTGGAGAAGTAGTCCAGCAGATTTTTCACTGCAGCGTCCGTCTGATGGATCAGCGTGAGATACTGCTCCGCGCGGGGATAAGACTGCGTAAAGCCGCGCAGCCGTACCTCGTTCATGAAGTTGGGGCCGATGTAGCGGTAGCCGCCGTGGTTCTGCATCGTCACACCGAAGAGGAACAGCGGCCGTGTGCGGTCGCGGCTCTCATAGCGCTGGATGACCTTGTCGAACATCTCCTGATCGCTCACGAAGGTGCGCACGATGTCACGCATCGGGAAGCTCTCGAGGAAGTAGGTCTCGTCGAAGCCCAGCTGCGGCCAGACCTTGTTTCGCATCCATCCGCTCGCGTAGTAGGGGTGCATCGCCACGGTGGCGTAGCCCCGGTCACGCAGGGAGGAGACCATGGAGTAGGCGTCCTCCGGCAGATACTGCTGATAGGCCACGCAGCCGGAGGGGAGGAAGGCAAGCGTGTTGCCCGTGAGAAACTCATATTCGCTGTTGGCCGTGCCGCCGCCGTAAACGCTCGAGAGCGCGTGGCCGCGGATGGTGTTTTCGCGGAGACTGTCCACAAACGGCGTCACGTCAATGTTCGTCTGGAAGTCGCCCATGACCTTGAAATCGGCGAAGGATTCGTCCATGATCACGATGATGGTCGGATCGTCCTCCTTCGCGGCAGCCGGGGTTCCGGCGAAGGGTTCCGCCCGGCTTCGCAGCGCAGCCGTGTCATAGCCCGCGGGCTTGCGGATGAAGCTGTCGCGCAGCTCGATGGCGAAGTTCAGCAGAAAGCCGTTGTAGTTCACGCCGTGCAAGTGCCACTGCTGGCTGGTGAGCCCTGTCATGCCGAGCCCGATGGCGATGGAGAGCGCCGCGAGAATCGGCACGCCCGTGAGCGTCAGACGCTTGCGGCCCAGATGACCGAGCTTCACAATGGTGATGGCGAACACGAACAGCGCATAAAACACCCAGACCTGCACCAGATTCGCGCTGGGGGTGTAGTTATATTCGCCCGCGACGCTCAGCGCCGTGCGCGCGGCGAGCACGTCCGTCGGCAGAAGCTCCGTGCCGCGGAAGGTGTAAACATAGTAGTCCGCCGTCACGAGCAGCATCAGCAGCGCCATGCCGAGCGCGGCGCCAATGGCGGCGTTGGCGTTGACGAGCGTGAAAAACAGGATCATGCCGTACCCGATGGCGACGCCGAGAATGAATTCCTGGAAGGTGAGGGGCAGCACCTGCGAGCCCATCGCGCCCTGCACCAGCCACATGAGCAGAAACGCGCCCACGATCGGAATGAGCACGATGGCCATCGTCCGCCAAGGGTCCTGCGGCTCCCAGCGCACACTGCCTGCTGCCAGAAAGCCCAGCATCACCAGCGGCACAACCCAGTCCGGCGTGCGCACGGCGATCAGAGCCGCAGCCGCCAGCACCGCCAGCACCACGCCCGTCAAAAAGCGTTTGGATTTGAACGTAAAATGAAACAAGTTGATTCATCCTCTGACTATCTGTCTGCAAACGAATGACAATATAAATATATAAAGCAGCTCAGTCTGCAAATCCGAATTATATCACGGTTAGCGGCAGGATTCTACATTATTTTGTGAAATTAAGATGTAGAATGTGAATACTTTTTTAACGGCTATTTAAAACATATTTCACAAATTGCGCCGGAACAGAGCGCCCGCCGCTGCCCTGCGCGCGCTCGTCAATCTTCCACGGACGAATCTTCTTGACAATTGACCCGGTCATCAGTTATAATACCAAATCGGCGCTGCCCATGCGCCGCGTGTTTACCAACTACTGCGGGATTACCCGCTGTTGAGTATCATTGTGCGTCGAGACGGTCTCGCCGCCGCAAAGAAAGGAGAAATACGATGTTCCGTACCTACCAGCCCAAAAAGCGTCAGCGCAAGAAAGAGCATGGCTTTCGCAAGAGAATGGCCACTGCCAACGGCCGCAAAGTTCTCGCCCGCCGCCGTGCAAGAGGCCGCAAGGTTCTGTCTGCTTGAGCGCCGAAACGTGGGTGAACACGAAATGGCAGCTTGAAGCAAAACGGGAGTCCGTGCGGGGCGAGAACATTCGCCCCGCTCCCTTTTTATCTTTGGCACGGTTTCCAAATCGCCTTATCCGCTCTCACCGGATCTTTTGATGCGGCTCGCGCTTTGGTGACCTCGAAATACACAAA
>JAZQDI010000022.1:0-22745 GCA_045546715.1 Oscillospiraceae bacterium
GAAGACAAATGACTAGACCCAACTCCTTGGCTCACAGAACGACATGGCTACGATCCGACTTGACGAACTGCACCGCCGCGAGGACGCTCAGAATGACCGAGACGACCCTCAGCGCGGGATGCTGGTCATAATACGATCTGACGGCCTGCATGACGGCAATGATCGGGTTTTCCGACGCGCCGGGGATCTGCTGGATCTCCTCCATGGAGAAATCCTCTTCTCCAAAATTGAAATCCAGGCTCGGCGCCGAGGCACTGGATACGCCGCCCAGAATCGCGGCGATGAGCGTGACGATCACGGCGAGCGCCCAGAAGCCGCGCAGCGCGTTTCGCGCCATGGCGCGGTAGTCCCGCGCGCGGAGAGACTCCGTCTCCCCTCTCGGCGGTCTCTGCTCGCCGAAGGGATCGCCCTGCGGCGCCTGCCAGGTGTTGAATCCGTCGTTGTCCATGTGTATTCTCCTTTTCTCTGTTGATGTTTGCGTTATGGCGGGCGGCCACAGGTCGCCCCTACGGTTCTCTGCAAACGTTCACCACGGCAGCAGCTCGCTGCCCTTTACGAGATACGCCTCGTCCGCGAGCGCGGCGAGCGGATCGTCGCTGTGGGAGTCGGAATAAAACGCGGCGATGGTCACATCGGGATACGCCGCGCGCAGCCGCTCGACCTTCTCCGGACCCCAGCAGTTTTCGCCGGTGGTCGCGCCGGTGCGCTTGTCTACGCGCGAGGCCAGCAGCCGAATGCCGAGGCGGTCTGTCGCCTCTCGGACAAGAAACTCCGGTGAGGCGGAGATGACAATGTCATCCGGCCGCGCCTGCGCGAGATACCACGCGTTGATGCGCGGGAAGTTTACGTCCCAGAACGCCCTGACCTCGGCGTCAATGTCCGGGATGTAGCGCAAAAAGCCGTAGAGCCGCTCCTTAAAGCGCGTTTTCTCGAGCTTGCCGCTCAGAAACGCCGCTGCGCTCGGCGCGACGCCGGCAAAGTGCAGCCCCACGCGCGGATAGCGCCTGGCGCACCAGAGACAGAACGCCGCCGTGCTGTCCACGGGGAAAATGGTCTTGTCCCAGTCATAGACGTTTACATGCTCCATAAGGTTCCACCTCTCAATAGAGCGTGCCCGCCACGCGCATATACGCCGCGGCAAAGGCCTCGCGGATGAAATAGTTGACCATGAGATCAGGCCACGCCGTGCGCGCGGCCACGCCCAGCGGCTCTGCCCCGAGGGCGCGCGCCATCTGCTTGGCGCGCCAGAGATGATATTCGCTCGTGACGATGGCGACGCCGTCTGCCGGGTCTCCGCCGCGGTCAGCAATGATGGCAAAGGAGTTCTCTAAATTTTCGCGGGTGTTGTCCGCCTCCGACTCCTGCACGATGCGCGCAGGGTCCACGCCCGCCTGCTCCAGCCACGCCGCCATGACGGAGGCCTCCGTGGCGATCTCGTCCGGTCCCTGACTGCCGGAGACGATGGCGACCGACTCCGGATAGGTGTGAAGATAATCCAGCGCGGCCTCCAGACGGTCCTGCAGCGAGCGCGTCGGCTCCGTGCCGCGAATGCCCGCGCCGAGGACGATGAGATAGTCCGCCGCGGGGTTTTCATCCGTGCGCGCATCGCGCACGATCGGGACTTCCAGCACGGCGAAGACGATCACGCCGAGGGCGATCATGCCCGTGAGAACGCCTCTCCCCCACCGCGGCAGGCGCGGAAAGAGAAACAGCAGCAGCGCGAGCGCCCAGCAGCCATAGCCCAGAAAATCGCGCCCCAGCACGGCGAAGCGCAGCAGCGCGCCGAGCACGAGCAGCACCGCAATGGCGACGGTGTTTTTCTTTTTATCGGTCTGTTTCATTCGGCCATCTCCGTCCACTGTTCATAGAGCGCATCGAGCTCCGTCTGCAGGGCGTCCTTCTGCCCGGAGAGCTCCATGAGCTTCTGATAGTCCGTGGCAAAGGTCTCGCACTGCGCGTCGAGCTCCGCCATGGCGCTCTCCGCCTTTTCGATGGCCTTTTCCAGCCGCTGCAGCTGCTTTTCGGGGCTGGCGCCGCTCTTTTTCTTCGGCTTCGGCTCCTTTTTGCGCTCGACGGCCTTCGCATTCTGCTGCAGCGCCTGCTGCCGTTGGGCAAAGGCGCGGTATTCCTCGAACGTGCCGCGAAAGTCCGTGAGCACGCCGCCCTCCAGCGCCCAGACGCGCGTGGCAAACTTCTCGATAAAATACCGGTCGTGGGAGACGAAGAGCAGCGCCTCGCCGTAGTCCGACAGGGCGTCCTCGATCCACTCGCGGCTCGTGATGTCCAGATGGTTGGTCGGCTCGTCGAGGATGAGGAAGTTGATCTCGCTGCCCATGAGCATGCAGAGCTTCAGGCGCGAGCGCTCGCCGCCGGAGAGCGCCGAGACGCTCTTGAACACATCCTCGCCCCGGAAGCCGGAGGCGCCGAGACGGTCGCGCGCCTCCTGCGGCTGGCACTTGCACTCATAGAGCATCGTGTCCACCATGTCGCGCTCGGGATCTTCAAACGTGACGATCTGCGGCAGATACGCTGCGCGCACCGTCGGCCCGCGGCGAATCCATCCCGCGTCCGGCGTCTCCTGATTCATGAGAAGCTTGAGGAACGTCGTCTTGCCGGCGCCGTTGTCGCCGATGAGGGCGATGCGCTCCCCGCCCGTGACCGTGAGCGCCACGTCGGAAAAGAGCGTGCGCCCGCCGTAGCCCTTGCGCACGCCGTCCGCCACGAGCACCTCGTCGGCGCGAAATTCGCTCTCGGAAAAGTGAACGTTCAGGCGCCGCTCCTGCGTCGGGCGCTTGGTCTGCTCCAATTTCTCCATGCGCTTTTCCATGGAGAAGGCGCGTCTATGGAGCTTGTCATTGCCCATGAACGCCCAGAGATGCAGCTTTTCGGCGGCCTCGGTGAGCTGCTTGAGCTTCGCCTGATCCTTCTCATATTTCTTGAGCTGCTCGTCAAAGCGGCGCTGCCGCTCGACGACGTAGAAGCTGTAGTTTCCGCTGTAAAACTCCGCCCTGCCGGTGGAGAGATCGATGCTGCGCTGCACCACGCGGTCGAGAAAATAGCGGTCATGACTGATGACGAGGACGCTGCCGCGAAAATGCAGCAGGTACTCCTCCAGCCACTCGGTCGCGCGCAGGTCGAGATGGTTCGTCGGCTCGTCGAGCAGGAGGATGTCCGTATCCTCCAGAATGAGGCGGGCGAGATTCACGCGCGTCTTCTCCCCGCCGGACAGACTCTCAAACGGCTGCGCGCGCATGGCCGCGGGAATGTCCAGACCGTTTGCCACGCGGTCGCGCTCGAAATCCATGTCATAGCCGCCGAGACGGCGGAAGTCCTCGCTCAGGCGGTCATACTCCGCGAGCAGGGCGGGCGAATCGTCCTCCGCCATGCGCTCGGCGAGCACGGTGAGCGTTTCTTCAATTTGATAGAGACGGCGGTGCGCGTCGCGCAGGACGTCCTCCGTCGTCCAGCCGTCGGGATAGACGGGGATCTGGCTGATGAGGCCGAGACGGCGGCCGGAGGCGATGGAAACCTCTCCCGCGTCCGCCGGGATCTCCCCCGACAGAATGCGAAAGAGCGTCGTCTTGCCGCAGCCGTTGCGCCCGAGGATGCCGATGCGCTCGCCGGTGTTCACCTCGAAGGTGACGCCGTCGAGAATGTTGTTCCCGACCTCGAAGCTCTTGACGAGGCCGCGGACGGTTAGATCAATCATAAGGGTAACTCCGATAGAGAAAGAGTGGAAAGTGGAGAGTGGAGATTATGTGGTCTCGCGGTTTGCCGCAATGCGCCAGAGGAGATATCCCGCTGCGGCGCCGATGAGGTTCAAAATCAAATCGTCCACATCACAGCGCCCGAGCAGGGTCACAAGCTGCGTGAGCTCCACGAGCGCGATGATACCGGCGGAAAACAGCAGCGTTTTCCAGAACCGGCGCAGGCCGTCATGCGCCCACGGAAGACCGAAGCCCAGCGGAATGAACATGACAACGTTGCCGATGAGATTTACGATCGCCGCGCGGTGATAGACCGGCGTGTTCCACACGGCGACAAAGCGGCGGATCGTGTCGCCGGGGAGCAGATTCAGGTTCTGCCGCATGGTCTCCAGATAGCCGCTTTCAATGGCGCGGGGGCTGCGCTGCAGAAACAGCAGCCAGATCATCACGGCGCAGTAGATCCCGAAGATCCAGCGCCGGAGCTTTGGCGTCTCGATCATGGCGCCACCGCCGCCTGCAGCACCGCATTGGCCACCGGGGCCGCGGCGGAAATGCCCGCGCCGCCGTTTTCCACCACGACGACAAAGGCATAGGGATGCGCCTCGTCAAGCAGAAAGCCCGTGAACCAGGCGTGGCTCGTGCCGTCGCCCACCTCGGCGGTGCCGGTCTTGGCGCAGAGATTGAGACCCGGGAAATTCCACGTGCCGTAGTGCGCCTGCACGTTATAGCTCATCATGTCGCGCAGCTTGTTGGCCGTGGTGCTGGACATGAAGTTGGTCGTGCCGTTATTCTTCCCGAGCAGCAGCGTCGGCTCCTGCAGGATGCCGTCCGATGCGATGGCGGAGACCATGCGCAGCATGGAATAGGGGCAGATCGCGTCTTCAAACTGGCCGATGCCCGACCAGGCGAGACCCGGCGTGCCGGGATTGTCCTTGGTGAAGGCGCCGCCGGCGGTGGTGATCGTGTCGAGCTTCTGGGTGGAGGTGAAGCCGTAATCATGCACATACTTCTCCAGCGTGTCGCCGCCGAGCTGCAGGGCAATGTTTGCAAAGGCGACGTTGCAGGAGTTGGCGAGCGCGTCTTCAAAATTCAGCGTGCCGTGCGTGCCGGAGCAGTTGACCGTGACGCCCGCGACGTCCACGCTGCCCCAGCAGGTGAAGCTCTGCTGCTCAATGTCAGAGAGGTTTTCAATCGCGGCGGCGCTCGTGATGAGCTTGAAGACGGAGCCGGGCGTGTATGCCACGCTGATGCAGCGGTTGAGATAGGTCCCGTCCGCGATCTCGGCGTAGCTGTCCGCCGGGTCAATCGTGGGCGCGGAGGTCATGCAGAGGATTTCGCCCGTGCGGTAGTTCGACACGAGCACGGCCCCGTTTCGCCCGCCCAGCGCCTCCTGCGCCGTGACGCACAGGCGCGCATCGAGACTGAGCGCGACCTCGTGGCCGCCCTTGGCATAGGTGCCGGTGATGGGGTTATACCCCGCGAGCTGCGAGGCAAAGACCGTGAGCGCGCCGGTGCCGATGTTGCCGCTGTAGTCGCCGACGGCGTGGTAGCACGCGCGGCGCACGCTCCAGTCCTCGGCATAGGTGCGGCTCGAGCCGTCCGCATTGGCGAGAACGACGCCGTTGCGGTCGAGAATGGTGCCCATATTCACAACACCGGAGGTGTAGTTTCCGCCGACGGCGAAGGTCGCCCAGCGCCCGCCGTGCTCCAGATAGCGAGCGACGTAAACGCCGATGCCCACCAGGATGAGCGCGGCGACCAGAAGTGTCGCAATGGCGCGATGCTTGACTTTGTTCACGCGGCATCCTCCTTTGGCGTCTTCGTCCCGGATTTCACGACAAAGCTGCCGCCCCGGCGGGTATCCGCCGCCTTGATATAGCTCAGGAGCATCCAGCACGAGAGCATGCTCGAGCCGCCGCGCGACACAAACGGGAACGTGACGCCGGTGAAGGGCAGGATGTCCAGCGAGCCAAACACATTGAGCGACATCTGCACCATCATCATCGTCACGGCGGCGCAGCCGGCAATGACATAGTAAGACGAGCGGTTGCGCGCGGCATTCTTCACCGTGAACACCGCGAGCGCGATGATCGCGAGCATGGCGAACACCGCGATGATGAGTCCCAGCTCCTCACAGACCATGGCAAAGACCATGTCCGTATTGGCGGCGACGATGTTCTTGAGCCAGCCGTTGCCCGCGCCCTGCCCGAAAAGACCGCCCGAGGCGGCGGCGGAGAGTGCGCGCGTCTGCTGATAGCCGGCGCCGTTCACGTCCTCCCAGACGTGGCCCCACGTGGCAAAGCGCTGCGCCACATAGGGCTTGATGCTCAAAACGAGCACGCCCGCCATGACCGCCGAGCCGATGGCAAGAAAGACCGTGGCAAAGCTGCCGGAGCGGAGAAAGGCGATGATGAGAAACGTGGCGAAAAACACCAGAGCCGCGCCCATATCGCCCATGAGGGCGAGACCGCCGACGCAGATGGCGGAAAAGCCGATGAAATAGAAAATGCTGCGGCTGCGGAACATATGCTCCAGCGTGGTGGCGCCGACATAGATGAAGGCGACCTTGATAAACTCCGAGGGCTGGAGCGAAAAGCCCGCAACCGTGATCCAGTTGCGCGCGCCGAAGAGCTCCCGCGCCGCCACGAGATTGAGCGCCAGCAGCGCGAGACTTAAGAGCGCCGCCGGCCAGCGCATGAGCTTGACGTGGTTTAAGTCGCGCAGCCACCAGCCGAAGAGGAAAAACAGCACCACCGAGACCATGAGCAGCACAATATGGCGCACCAGCTCGCCCGGCGTCGCCGTGGCGCAGACGCACAGCCCCAGCGTGCACAGGAAAAACGCCAGCGTCTCCGGCTCGAAGCCGGAGCGGTCCATCGTGCGCATGAGAAGATAGCAAAGCCACTCGATCAGAATGAGGGCGAAAAAGGCCAGCATGGTCTCATAGCGGTATTCGTCAGCTGCGGAGACGAAAAACTCCAGCATGAGCAGCAGCTGCATAAGCGTGAGGAAAAAGAGCGTGGTGCCCGAATGAATCCGCCAGCCGGCGACCTCGCGCCGCCGCTCCTGAATGGCGCGGTGCTGATCGGTATTGGCGGCAAACTTCACCATGTGCTTCGTGCAGCGGATGATATCGCCGTCCACAAGCTGCTCGGGCTCTTCGACCTTCTTCCCGTTGAGGAACACACCGCCGCCGCGGCTGAGATCATGGACGTGCCAGGCGCCCTTGTCGCTGCGCGTCAAAACCGCGTGGACGCTCGCCACGTCTTCATACGGCAGCGTGACGTCCGCGCTGCGGGAGCGGCCGATGAGACACTCCCAGTGCTGCAGGGGATGCACCTCGCCCTGCGGCGTGACGAGATAGCCCCAGGTCTCGGGGTCGGCCCGCCCGCTGAGCATGGAACGGATACAGCGCACAAGCACCACCAGCGCCAAAATCGGCAGCAGAAAACGCGCCACCTGCGCCAGAACCGGCAGAAGCTGGTCGGTTTTATCCATCATGGGCAGCAGCTGCTGCGCGCGGTCCATCGCAATTTCCGGCATGTGTGCGCCTCCTTTCTTCATGTGATTGCAGAATTACGGATTCTATATTATATCATAAAGACTCGGTCTTTACAATGCAATGGACGCTCCGGCGCGCCAAAAGGTTCGCGCGCAGGGAAAAGTTAAGAAAATGAAAATAAAGTAGAAAATACTTGAAAAAAGGCGAATTCCGCGTTATCATTAAAATGCTTTTATTTTTTTGAGTAAATAGCCAGTGGAGGCCAAGTCATGAAGCATCTGTTTATTGTCAATCCCGTTGCCGGCGGCAGAGACCGCACGCAGGACGTCGCCGAGGCCGCGCAGGCGGTGTTGGGCCCGGCAGGTCTGGAATATGAGGTCTATGTGACCAAGGCGCCGATGGACGCCGTGGAGAAGATCCGCGCGGAGGCTGCCGTGTGTGATGATCTGCGTGTGTTCGCCTGCGGCGGCGACGGCACGCTCAATGAGTGCGTCAACGGCGCGGCGCTGCTGAATAACGTCTCCGTGACCTCCTACCCCGGCGGCACAGGCAACGATTTCATCAAGTGCTTCGGCGAGGACAAGGAGCGCTTCTTCGATCTGGCCCAGCTGGTTTACGGCGAGATCCGCAAGTTTGACCTGATCGAGAGCTGCGGACGCTACAGCGTGAATATCTGCTCCGTCGGCGCGGACGCGCGCATCGGCACAGATGTGCACAAATACAGCAGCATCCCCGTGCTCGGCGCGGGCCCGATGGCCTATGTGACGAGTCTCGTGGTGAACGTCTTCAAGGGTCTGAACATGCCCATAAAGGTCAAGTGCGGCGACATTACCTATGAGGGCATGAGCGCAATTGTGACGGCCTGCAACGGCCAGTATTACGGCGGCGGCTTCCGCCCCTCCATCGACGCGCGGCCCGACAGCCGGAATCTGGAGTTTTTCATCGTGAAGGAAGTCAAGCTCCATGAGTTCCCGGCGCTCATTATGAAATATGCCAAGGGCAACTGGCGCGCTCTGCCGCAGGAGAAGCTCTATCACGTCATCGGCAATCACATCGAGATCGAGACGCCGGAGCCCATCGTCGTGAACATCGACGGCGAGGCGCTCTACAGCGACCACATCAACTTCACGCTCGTTCCCGCTGCGGTGAACTTCATCGTGCCGAAGGGTATGAAGATGTTTGCGTGAGAGAAATAAACATAGAAAATCCACCGGCTCACGCCGGTGGATTTTTTGTTTGGTTTGGGGGTTCAGGAGGCGAAGAAGTTGCCGTCCGCGAAGGCGTTATAGCAGCCGCCGCCGTTTTCTGGTTTGAAAGAATCGAGATACTGATTCCAAGTATCATAGTCGCCTTGTCCGTGCTCCCAATATTCGTTTGTGCAGCTGCTGTTTGAGTCCAAAAACAGCGTGACCTTGCCGTCTGAATAGGTGCAGCCGCTTTCTGCAGAGCGATAAGTGACTGTGGTGATTCCACCTTCGCCGCCATTCACTTTGCAGCTGGCGATATGCTCCAGAAGTTCAAAGGACTCGGCGTACACGCGGGGCTTCTGATAGGGTTTCTTCATAGATTGCTTGCCTCCTTAGTTGCCGAACAGCCGGGCGATGCTCTGGAACAGGCTGTTCACGAAGTTGGAGAAGATCTGCTGGATGATGCCGGCGATACCGGTCGCAGGCTGCTGCGTCGGTTCTGCGCTGGGAACAGGCGTCGGCTCGACAGTCGGTTCCACAGTAGGCGCAACCGTCGGCTCCACGCTGGGTTCCACAGTGGGCTCCACGGTGGGCTCCACCGGGGGATTCTCGGGAACGACAGTCTCCTCCGGATCGACGCCATTATTCGCCGCCATGCGGACGGACTTCATCGTGACCTGATTGAACAGGGCGCGGGTGGCGTGGAGCAACTCCTGCTCATTGTTCGCCGCAGCAGCCGGGATCAGATCGGCAATGCCGGTGATCTTGAGGTTCGTGACGGAGATGATGTTGCCGCTGTCCTTGGCCGCCTGATTCGTAATCGTGATCTGTCTGCTCGCCGGGACCGTGAAGTCATAGTACATATCCATGACGGAGTTCACAGAAACGGTTCCTTCCTTGCCCGTGATGGTCACAGAGCCGTTGCCGGTCTTAGGCGCGCTCAGGCCGATCCAGACCTTCGTGCCCTCAGGCACCTTGTTGGAGAGCTGGAAGGTAAGCGCTTGCTGACCGTCGAGATAGATCTCATTCAACGGACCGTTGGCCTTGTAGACGTCGAACTGCGTCTGGTAGAACGGGGCTTCCTCATCATACCATTTCGGATTGCCGTTCTCGTCTTTCTCGGTATCCCAAGTCTTGGTCTCCACATTATAGACGTTTCTGTAGTGAGACATGGTCTTGACAGCACCCACGTTATCGATGAACAAGACGCCGGATACGGTTGCCGGGTTGATATCGCCGTTCGGAATATCATTCGAAACGGAGAAGCCACTGCCGCTGACACTCTTATCATTCAGAAGCACCTTGCGGAGGTTCAGATAGTTGGCGTTCGCCTCGGGAGTCTTGGCGAGTTCGTTGGCGGCAGCCGTCGCGGCGCCATTCTCCGTCGCCTTGACGGGATTGTAGACGCGGACGCCATCGAGCTTATACGCAGCAGAATCAATCGCCTGAATCTTAACGGTATACGTTCCTGCAGTCAGACCGGTGAAGTTGACAGACGGCGTATTGTAATAGTCTGCAGAGGAGTAATTGCGAATGGTCTTCGCAGTGCCGACACGCGTAGTCTTGTCATAGGTACCCTGACCATTGTACAGGCTGACGCTCACATAACCTGCAGTGCTGTGCGTGGTGCAGTAGACGTCAATGCCGGTACCGTAGAAAGTGAAGTAATAGGTGCCAGCGTTACTGCTCGCGTTCTCGGAGATGTTCGCGTCGTTCACGCCGGTGATCTTGCCGGAGCCGTCGCCGACGGTGACGGCGGGCGTTTCATCCTTCGCGAGATCGTCATCATAGTAGACGCTGCTCGCGGGGACGGTGGTGATCTTGTTCCAGGCGACGCTTTCTGCGCCGACGGGTTTGCCGTAAACCGTGGCGGTATCCACACCGGTGTAGCCCTCGTTGATCTTGGCGGTCTTATTCGCCTGACTCTCGGTGCTCAGCTGATAGGTAACATCAGTTCCAGACTGATTGAATTCACCGTTGTTGTCAGTCGCGCCGCTCAGCTTGGTGACGTCCGTTGCGACCTTCATCTTGGCGTTGAAGTCAATGACGAAGGTGGGATTGGTCGCACCGGAAAATACAAATGTCGGAGAGTTCTTGACTTCTACAGAGGGGATTGTGCTCACGCCGCTGTCATCACCGGCGTAAATGCCGGCACGATCATTGGAAGCCACTGGAACAGTGGAGCTCAGTGCTTCATCCGTAGGTGTCAGACCCTTGATCTTCACGATCAGCTTCATGGGCGTGGTCTCTGCGGGCGGATTCGGCATGACATAGTGATGCTCATAATCGAAGCCGGAAACGTGCACAGTGCCGTCTGCGTCAACGACGACCGCGTTCGTCAGCGCATCGTTCTTGGTCGCAGTACCGGTAGGTGCGTAGGTGACCGAATCGCCGTTCTCGGTAGCGATCATCGGCTGCGTCCAGACCTCGACCTGAGACTTGGCGGGAACGACGAACGCATCGCTGTTCACCACGTCCTGCAGCTCGGCCTTGTCGTTCAGATTCACGGTCGTGCCGGAGACGTCCACGTCCTGAGAAATCGTGACAAAGACCTCTTCCAGCCGGTCGGCGTTGGTGGCGAGCATGTAGTAGTTCTGCGCATCACGGCTGCCTCTGATCGCTGCAATAGAATCGTTATATGTGTTGTAGCTCTCCCAGAAGCGCGGTACAAAGAAGCCTGTTGCACCAGAATAGGTGGAGGAGACCGTGGTCATGTAGTCCGCGATGGTATCGTTCGGCTGGTCGGGATAACCATAGGTGCTCTCAACGCAGTCACGATAGTAAAAGTACATTCTGTAATATTTGAAGCTGACTGTAGCGTAGTGGGAAGTTCCCCCCCAGTACCATGTGCTGGAATATGTTAAGTTTGTAGAACCAGCCTCTTTTTTTACAAAATTTGTACTATATTCCTGAATAAACTTTCCGTTCGATGATTTCTGCTCAATGACATAACCCTCACCCTCGAGCTTATTCATGTATTCACTTACGCTATATCCATTTTTGAGTTCCCCATTGCCAATGTGTATGTAAAAAAGGCCGTGACTTGCTTCGCAATCTTTATCTCTATTGGTACTGATCGTGGAGGATTGATAGATACCAAGACTATCTCGATAGGTCAGCGGGTTGCCGTCCGCCTCATTGAAGACGCCGACAGAATAGACCGTGGCGCCGAGGTTCTTGACGCCTTTCGCCGCGAGCACAACTTCGTTCGCCTCAGCATACTGGTCATCGTAAGTATGATTTCCGGGACGGCCATCCGTAAAGAAGATGACGACCGTGTTTCGGCTGCTCGCAGTGGGATCCTTCGCATTGCGCGCCTCGATGATCTTCTGCGCCATGGCAAAGCCGATCTCCGGCTGGGTGCCGCCGTAGGCGGTGATGGCGTCGACGGAGGTCTTCAGGCTGTCAACCTTTGCCTGATCCAGCGCACGGTCGGCAGTAGCCGTGTCCACCAGTGCGCCATAGTAGGTATCCTGGCTGATGCTGTTGGAATAGGCAACGCCATTGTGCGATCTGCCGTCGAGAGAATAGCCGTTGGTGTTATTGGGCGTACTGCTCATACTTCCCGCGCTGCCGGGGGTCAGATTAACACCTGTGAGGATCTCGTTGTTGTTGTAATTACCCTCGCTGGAGAAGCCGACGATGGCGATGCGGTGGCGCACGTTGCCGTCAGAGTCGGTCTGACCGGCCACCTCGTCCACAAAAGCCTTGAGCGAGGTGTTCAGCGCCTGCAGGCGGCTCTCCGTCTGGGGCTGGCCGGCAGCCGTACCCGCGACGCGATAGAGCGTGCCGTTCCAAGTGGCCTCGCTGCCGCGCATACCGTCCAACGGCTTTTCATCGCTGCTGCAGTAGGGGGTGTTGATCAGATAATGCTCCACGCCGTTGGCGTCGCGGTAGCACAGCTGATGGTAGCCCACATGTCCGATAAACATCGGGTTCTGGATGTACATGCCGGTGTTCATACCCAGCGCCTGCGCGTAGGTATAGCGATAGTAGAAGCCCTCGTCAGGATAACCGCCGAAAAGGGAATTTGCGATCGCAGAGGCAGGGCTTACACCCTCGCCCGCAGCATAAACAACCAGTCGGTTGATGTTCTCATAAGAAAGCGCAAAGCTCTGGCCGGGGCCGAAAATGCCGCCGTTGGAGACAGAGTTATAGTAAATGATGGAATTACTTTCCGCATAGGGAACGCCGTTCGTTCTTGGCGCGTCCAGCGTATAACGGTTATAGTAATACTTCATGGTGCGCGGAGTATTATTGATATCCTTGTAGGAGAATGTCATGTAATAATACAGCGGCGCGTTCTCTACCTCCATTTTCAGCGGGTAGAAATGATCATCGTTCGCCAGATCCTTATCCGGGTTTTTGCTGTGCGCAATCAGCGGGTCGGCGCTGGGCTGATAATAATACATGGAGTCAAAGCTCTGGGTCTGCTCGCCCGCGTCGCGGAACCAACTCAGGCTGCTGCGGTCGATCAGCTCCTGCAGGTAGAGAGAGTTGCGCTCCACCAACTCATACATGGCGCCCCACTTTTTATAGACGCGGTAATAGTCGCCCGTGGTGGGATCCTTGTAGTAATACGCGCCGTCCGTGGAGCCGGAGCTGGAATCGGACGACGGGATGTCACTCATTTTCCAGGTAGTCTTACCCTCGACAGCCTCATAGCCCAACGGCATATCGTTATAGGACATGGAGCCGGACTGGTCGACGACGAAGATGAAGTCCGTGGGAGTCTGGGTGGTGACAACCTTCGTGGTGACCTTGCCGGTGGCATAGCTCTCCAGCTGGAGATCAAAGGTGCCGTCGTCATTCGCAGAAAGCGATTTCGACAGGTTCAGATCACGGCGGGTGGAATAGGCCGTGTCCGGGTTCGTAACTGTGGCGCCGTTAGCCGTTACAGGCTCCTGCGCAGCCATGCCCGCAAAGGGCAGGAGCGAGAAGACCATGACGAGACACAGCACGAGGCTTAAAAGTCTTTTCTTCATGTTTTCCTTTTTCCTTTCATTTCGTCTGACCGGGCGCGTTTCGCTCCGCAGCCGAGACAAGCTCGACGGCTTCGCAGCCACTTCCCCGGTCTTCCTCTCCAAATCAAACCCACTTTGCCGGGCTTTGATTTGGTTTTGAGATATTGGGATTGCGATCTATATAAAAACAAAAATGTTTTTGCGGAGGAATGGCGGGTAGATGTTGGAATGCTCTGCAACAGCGTTTGTAGGGGCGACCTGCGGTCGCCCGCATGTGGAATGACTGCCGGTGTTGGCGGGCGACCACAGGTCGCCCCTACGGGAGATGCGGGCCAATTCGCCGGACGTTTCCAGTCATTTCGGTGCGGTGTGCGCGGGCGACCACAGGTCGCCCCTACGGGAGATGCGAGCCGATTCACCGGACGTTTCCGGTCATTTCGGTGCGGTATGCGCGGGCGGCCGAGGTCGTCCGCCCCTACGGGAAATGTGAGCCGATTCGCCGGACGTTTCCGGTCATTTCGGTGCGGTGTGCGCGGGCGACCACAGGTCGCCCCAACGGGAGATGCGGGCCAATTCGCCGGACGTTTCCGGTCATTTCGGTGCGGTGTGCGCGGGCGACCGCAGGTCGCCCCTACGACGTCAGATCGGGCTTGCTCCATTCCGCCGCCTTAACGCCGTCTCCATATCCGTGCCCCCGATCTTCCTTTCCAAATCAAAACCATCTGGTTTCGATTTGGCATGGATTTGTAGGGCGCGATGCCCTCGGCAGGCTCGGGATGAAACTCCTGCCGGAGGGAGCCCCGGCAGGAGACGCCGAGCGGAATACCCCTATTCCGTCGGCGCAATTCGCGCGTGTCCGTCTGCAGCCGGGCATGCGCACCCCATATGATAATGCGGGCGAAAGGATGTCCGCGATTATCCAAAATAAAAAAAGCACACGCTGTTCCAGCGCGCGCAAAAGTGTACATTTTTTCTTTCTCTCCCTTGTATTATTTAGCGAAATGATTTATAATGCATCTGTATCAATATGTTCCAGAAATCGGAGTGCGCGGAAAATTACACCTTTTTTCGCATTTTTTGTAATTCCTGCACTTCTGTCCGTTTTTTGTATCTCAGAATTGTTGAATCTGCTGTATTCCGCAGCAGATTTTTTATTGTCCCCGCCTCTCGCGCACCCAGCGCTCAAACGTCTGATGGCTCACGCCGAGGCGTCGGGACGCCGCCCGCACCGAGATCAGCCGATCCTTCCACAAGTCATAGACGCCCTCGAACTCCGCCGGAACCGGCAGCGGCGCCCGCCCGAAGCGCACGCCCCGCGCCCGCGCCGCCGCAATGCCCTCGGCCTGGCGCTGGCGGATCATCTCCCGCTCTGTCTGAGCGACATAGCTCAGCAGCTGCAGCACAATGTCGGCGATCAGCGTGCCGATCAGGTCCCGGTTGTTTCGCGTGTCGAGCAGGGGCATGTCGAGCACAACGATGTCCGCGTCTTTCTCCTTTGTGATGATGCGCCACTGCTCGAGAATGTCATGGTAATTTCGACCGAGACGGTCGATGCTCTTCACAACAAGCGCGTCGCCGCGTTTCATCCGGCGCAGGAGCCGCTGATACTGCGGGCGCTCAAAGTCCTTGCCGGACTGCTTATCGAGAAAGATCCGATCCGGCGGGATGCCCCATGACTGCAGCGCAATCCGCTGCCGATCTTCGTTCTGCTCTTTGGTGGACACACGGATATAACCATAAACCATTGCCATTCCTCCTTTAAATTATAAAAACGGCTTGCCGGCGAACCGGCAAGCCGTTTTTCGTGTCATTCTTATTCCATGTATGGATTATAATGGAGCAGCCGTCCATCCTCGGCAAAGTGGGTGATCCGGCCGTCGACCGTGCGCGTGCCGGTGGCGAGCACGCCGCTCTGATCGAGATAGTAGCGGTCCCGCCCGAGCTGCAGCCAGCCGGTGTGCATCGCGCCGTCGGGATCGAAGTAATAGCGCCTGCCGTCAATGTCCGTCCAGCCGGTGCGGCGCACGCCGTCCTCTCCGAGATAGTAGCGCCCGTCCTCCAGCTGGAGCCAGCCGGTGCACATCGTGCCCGCGGCGTCATAGTAGCGCATGGCGCCGTCCTTTACCTTCCAGCCGACGTCCGGCTCATGCGAGCGGATGAGATCAGTCAGCCCGCTGCCGAGAAAGGCGTTTCCGCCGATGGTCTCGACGCTGCGGGGGATCTTCAGCTCCTTGAGGCTCTCACAGTTGGAAAACGCGCCGCCCCAGATGGTCTCCAACCCGTCCGGCAGGGAGACCTCGCGCAGACGCACACAGTTTTGAAACGCGCAGGCGCCGATGCGCAGCAGCCCCTCGGGCAGCTGCACGGTCTCGAGATTCAGGCAGTTCATAAAGGAATAGGCGCCGATGACGGTGACGCCCGGCTCCACCACGAGATTTCGCACCGCGTCGAGATCGCCGCCCCAGGCGGAAAGCGCTCTCGCATCCGGGTCGGTATAGCTCTCCATCTCGCCCTCGCCCCGGATCGTGAGCAGGCCCTCGCTGTCCAGCTCCCAGGAGACAAAGTCGCCGCAGCTTCCGCGGGCGACGGGATACGCCTCTTCTTCTGTTTCTTCGGCGCAGCCGGACGCCAGCAGCAAGATTGCAAGCAGAGCCAGCAGCAGCGCGATATATCGACGCATCCGAATCTCCTCTTTCCTCTGTCTTCTTGATTAGAGTATAGCACCAACCCCGCGGCTCCGCAACCGGAAAAAACGGCGCGGTCAGCCCGCGGATTTCTCCATGGCGGCATACACGCGCGAGGAGAGATCGCGCACATCCGAAATCTGCCCGTTTTCCGTGATGACGACGAGGATGTAAGTCCCGAACGGGGCGAAAATGATGGCGGCGTCATTTTCCACATAGTCGAGCTCGCCGGTCTTGTTCGCCGTGGGCACGCCCTTCGGCACGCCTGCCGGAATCTTATAGAGCACCTCCTGCCGCCGGAGCAGATCGAGCATCTGCTTCGACGCGGCGGCGGAGACATTCGTCCCCTCCAGAACCCGCAGCAGAAACAGCCCGGTATCGGCAGCCGAGGTCGTGCTCTGCCGCTCGCCCGGGAGGAGCCCGGAGTCGGGATAGCCGTTTTTGGCGCACCAGTCATTCACGCGGCGCATCCCGGCGGAGTAGTCCCCGCCGCCGAGCGTGACGGCGAGACTCTTCCACGCGGAGTTGCTGCTCCAGGTGATCATCTCCTCCAGACGCGACTGCACATAGTCCGTGTTTTTCAGCGTGCCGCGCTCAATGGTGTCGAGCACCGTGCCCATCACATAGAGCTTAATTTCGCTCGCGGACCAGGCGCGGCGATTGTTCAGGAGCACCGTCTCGCCGGAGGAGACGTCGCGCAGATACACCGACCAGACGCCCGGATAGCCGGCGACGGCAGTGCGGATGACCTGCGCCGGGAGCGACATGTCGCGCCGGATGCGCCCGGACGGATCAACCAGCCGCGCAAACATCGCCGCAAGTTCGCCCCGGCGGATGGACTCTCCGCCGCGGAGAGTGTGATCCGTGTCCGCGCCGTTGAGAATGCCCGCCTCAAACAGGCGGTGGAGCAGCGCATACCACGGATCGCTCTGCTTCAGATCCGGGATGGCTCCGATCGTGCGCAGCTTTTTCAGCTCCGTCTCCGGCAGGGTGCGGCCGAGAAGAATCGCGGTCTGCTTTCGCGTGGCGTCGCCGGTGAGATCGTCCCATGCTTCGGGGACGATACCGTATTCCCGCCCCAGCGCGAGATAGGCGTCCGTATCGCGCAGGCGCACGCTGGCCGTCAGCCCGTGATAGATCTCATACACCCGCACGGAGAGAATCACCACATCCCGCAGCGTCACCGTGCCGTCCGGCGAGAACTTCCCGCCGCCGGTTCCGTTCAGCAGTCCCATCTGACAGAGCATGGCCACGGCGTCGTGGTAATAGCTCCCCTGCGCCACGTCACGAAACGGCTGCGTGCCGTCACAGTCGCCGGGGCGGAAGGCCGCCATCCCGGTCTGGACCGGCAGCGGCTCGGAGGTTCTCTGCTCCGGCAGAATCAGACGGGCGAGCAGCGTGAGATACTGCGCGCGGGTGACGCAGGAGGCGCCGTCGAGCCAGCCGTATTCGTCCATGCCGCTGAGAATGCCCGCGTCATAGAGGCAGTGCAGCTCGTCATACTGCGCGTCCAGCTCCGTTACGCCCGGAATCCGCCCGCACCGGCGCAGCGCCGTAAGCTCCGACTTCGGCAGCGTGCGATAGAGCAGGTGCAGCGCCTGTCTGCGCGAGAGCACCTGCCCGCCCTGCCACGCGTCGGGGCAGATGCCGTAATCCGCGGCAGCGCGCATCCACGGGGTATACCACGCCTCCCCGCGTTTGGTCTCATGCGCCGCGTCAATGCCGTGATACGACTCGTAAATGCGAACCGAGAGCGCGGCGCACTGTCCCGCCGTGAGCGCCGTGTCGGGAGACAGCGCCGTGTCGCTCACGCCGCTGACCAGACCAAGCGCATACATGGTTTGCACCGCCTCATAGTACCAGGCGCCGGGCTTTACGTCCGCAAACGGGAGCTTCCCGGCGGACGTCTCCGTCTCAAAGGCGGACATCCCCGGCTCCGGCGTCGGAGTGGGTTCGGGCGTCGCAGTCGGTGCAGGCGTTTCTGTTGGTACAGGCGTTTCCGTCGGCGCGGGCGTTTCCGTCGGCGCGGGCGACAGCTCCTCCGCGAAAGCAGCCGTCGGAAGCAGCGCGAAGAGCATGGCCGAAAGCAGAATCCATGCAGTCAGCGTTCTTTTCATATGAAGATCTCCTGTATTTCCAGGTTTTTTTCACTATATCATTCTTTCCATGGCAAATCAAGGAAGCCGTTGATCCGCGCGGCGTTCGGAATCGTTCACAAATCCTTTTTTCTCTGTTCACAAAAAAATTGCAGTTGGGGCTTGATAATTCCTAAAAATGTGGTATGATATGCAATGTTAGCACTCAGGGATTTTGAGTGCTAACCCCGAAAACATGTTAATAAAATATATAGGAGGCATACATCATGAAACTGAAACCTTTGGCGGACCGTGTCGTGCTCAAGCAGCTGCAGGCCGAAGAGAAGACCAAGAGCGGTCTGTTTCTGGCCACCAGCGCCCAGGAGAAGCCCGAAATGTACGAGGTCGTGGAAGTCGGCCCCGGCGGCGTGGTGGACGGCAAGGAAGTCGTCATGAACGTCGAGAAGGGCAACACCGTCCTGGTCGGCAAGTACACCGGCACCAACGTGAAGGTGGACGGCGAGGAATACAGCATCGTTCGCCAGAACGACATTCTCGCCATCGTGGAAGACTAAGTTAGGAGGCAATTACAATGGCTGCAAAACAGATTATTTATGGTGAAGAGGCGCGCAAGGCGCTCGAGCGCGGCGTCAATCAGCTCGCCGATACCGTGAAGATTACCCTCGGCCCCAAGGGCCGCAACGTCGTGCTCGGCAAGAAGTACGGCTCTCCCCTGATCACCAACGACGGCGTGACCATCGCCAAGGAAATCGAGCTGGAGGACGCCTTTGAGAACATGGGCGCGCAGCTGATCCGCGAAGTGAGCACCAAGACCAACGACATCGCCGGCGACGGCACCACCTCCGCCACCGTTCTGGCGCAGGGCATGATCCGCGAGGGTCTGAAGAATCTGGCCGCGGGCGCGAACCCGATGGTCATGCGCCGCGGCATCCAGAAGGCCACGGACGCGGCCGTTGCCGCCATCCGCACCAACTCCGAGCCCGTGAAGGGCAGCGGCGACATCGCGCGCGTCGGCTCCATCTCCTCCGGCGATGAGATGATCGGCAGCCTGATCGCCGAGGCCATGGAAAAGGTCGGCCAGAACGGCGTCATCACCGTCGAGGACTCCAACACCGCCGAGACCTACTCCGAGGTCGTCGAGGGCATGCAGTTTGACCGCGGCTACATCACGCCCTACATGGTCACCGACAACGAGAAGATGGAAGCTGTCATCAAGGACGCATTCATCCTCATCACCGACAAGAAGATCTCCAACATTCAGGAGATTCTGCCCATCCTCGAGGCCGTTCTGAACGCGGGCCGTCAGCTCGTGATCATCGCCGAGGACATCGAGGGCGAGGCGCGTGCCACCATCATCCTGAACCGTCTGCGCGGCACCTTCACCTGCGTCTGCGTCAAGGCGCCCGGCTTCGGCGATCGCCGCAAGGAGATGCTGCAGGATATCGCCATCCTGACCGGCGGTCAGGTCATCAGCGCGGATCTGGGTCTGGATCTGAAGGAGACCACGCTGGATCAGCTGGGTCAGGCTCGTCAGGTGAAGGTCACGAAGGAGACCACCACCATCGTCGACGGCGCCGGCACCCGCGGCCAGATCATCGACCGTCTGAACCAGGTCAAGGCGCAGCTCGAGGTTTCCACCTCTGACTACGACCGTGAGAAGCTCGCCGAGCGCGCTGCCCGTCTGAGCGGCGGTGTGGCCGTGATCAAGGTCGGCGCTGCGACCGAGACCGAGATGAAGGAAAAGAAGCTCCGCATCGAGGACGCGCTCAACGCTACCCGCGCTGCCGTGGAAGAGGGCATCGTGGCCGGCGGCGGCACGGCTTACGTCGTGGCGAGCAAGGCTGCTCAGGCCGTGGCCGATGAGCTTTCCGGCGACGAGAAGACCGGCGCGCAGATCGTGGCCGCCGCGCTGAAGGCGCCCATCTGCCAGATCGCCGCGAACGCCGGCGTCGAGGGCGCTGTGATCCTCAACCAGGTCGCCGCGAGCGAGGACGCCAACTATGGCTAC
The DNA here is from genome assembly GCA_045546715.1 of Oscillospiraceae bacterium. Classification (GTDB taxonomy): domain Bacteria; phylum Bacillota; class Clostridia; order Oscillospirales; family Oscillospiraceae; genus CAG-103. The sequence goes on from JAZQDI010000022.1 coordinate 20,149, forward strand.
GACGCTGCGAACGATACCTTCGGCAACATGCTCGAAAACGGCATCGTGGACCCGACCAAGGTCTGCCGCAGCGCGCTGGAGAACGCCGCTTCCGTCTCCTCCATGGTTCTGACCACCGAGTCTCTCGTGGCAGATCTGCCGGAGAAGACCGCTCCCGTGCCCCCCACTCCCGATATGGGCGGCATGTACTAAGAAACTCTGAAAAGTCGTTGATTTTCAACGGTTTTTCGGAAAGCAAAGAGCGGATTTACCCAAAACGTACCCAAAACGCTCAAACACTTGCGCCTGATAAAACCAGCAGGACTGTCTCAATCGAGGCAGTCCTGTTTTTTGCTTTTCGCACATTCGACAGCAGCGCCCTTCTTCGCTAAGATGAAACCAGCAAGCGAAGGAGGGCTTTTTTCATGCGATATAAAATCAAAAACAACGACGAGGAACGGCAGCTGATTGTCAAGGCGCTGTACGACTGGCGCAACGAACTGCCCACGGACAGTCTGCTCCGGCCTGATTTGGAGCAGCTGATTCTGAAGATCATCGACATGCCGGACGCGAGCTTTTGGAGGAGAGTTTTGGAATGAGCGAAAAACTGACTTACCATTGGGAAGGAGATTATTTGATCCCAGATTTGCTACCGCCAGAATCACCGAGCATTGGCATCTGGGGTGAGCGCAGACGGCGATTTCTCCGCAGTCATCAGAGGTCAGTATACGATGCCATGATGATGAATGGGACTCTCAACGCACATCTGTCAGAGGTTGACCGATCCGCGGAGGCGATGCTGGATCGACTGATGGAGCAAATGGCAAAACGCGAGAAAATTACAGAAAAACTGAAGTCTGAAAACCAGATGCTCTGGATTCAAAAGATGACCACCTTTCAGAATCAGGCTTCTGAGATCATATATCACGATCTAATCTGCGTATAAACAGCAAACAGCGGAGCGAGTGATCGCTCCGCTGTTGTGTTTTCTGATTCATTTTTCGGCTTTGTACGCCACGAGGGTGAAGATCGGAGTGGGGTTATAAAACTCGTCAATCTCGGCGTAGATCCGCTTCCAGATGCCGTTGTCCACATGGACCTGCTCGAAGCCCGCTCTCAAGAGCAGCTGCACATCCCACTGCGGGCGGGGCTGCTGATAGGCCGCGACCTCCATGGTAATCTCGTCGTTATCCTCTTTCCACTCGGCAGGAATGTTCTTGTGCGCATGATTCTCGGGCAGATTGTCCGGATCGTTCAGTTCGGCGTAATTGGCATAGTCTGCGTCGAAATTGATCAGCACGCCGCCGGGCTTGAGCAGATGATACCACTCGTGATAGGCCGACGGCAGATGCGGCAGCGTCCACGTGAGGTTGCGCGTGACGAGCACATCGAAGCTCGCCTCCTCCAGATCCGGATGCTCCGCGTCCATGACGCGGAAGTCCACCGGGAGGCCGAGCGTCTCGGACGCCTCCTTCGCCTTTTCGATCATTTGCTCCGTGAGATCGATGCCGACGACGTCATGTCCGTCGGCGGCGAAGAGAAAGGCAAAATAGCCCGTGCCGGTGCCGAGATCGAGCACGCGCAGCCGTCCGCCGTCCCGGGGCAGATAGCGCTGAAGCTCCGCGAGCCAGCGCTCCCGCTTGGGATCGACGAGCTCGCGCATGCGCTGATCGCAGAACGAATCCGCGCGGCGGGACCAGTATTCCATGATTCTCTGTTTCAACGGATCCATGAGAAAGCTCCTTGCAATCATTTCGTAGTGCCTTATTTTACGACGAAACGTCGGTTTCCGCAACCCTCTATGGGGGATATTCAGGCATGCAGGTGTTTGGTGAAAAGCGCGCGGATCGCGTTCAGAACGGCGATGACCATGACGCCGACGTCCGCGAAAATGGCGAGCCACATGCTGGCGACGCCGAACGCGCCAAGGATCAGGCAGAGCACCTTGACGCCGATGGCAAACCAGATGTTTTCATAGACGATGCGCATGCACTTTTTCGCAATGCGGATGGCCAGCGGGATCTTCTTCGGGTCGTCGTCCATGAGCACGACGTCCGCCGCCTCGATGGCCGCGTCCGCGCCGAGGGCGCCCATGGCGATGCCCACGTCCGCGCGAGCCAGCACCGGCGCGTCGTTGATACCGTCGCCGACGAAGGCGAGGACGGGCTTCTCCGGCTTCGTCTTGAGCAGCTCCTCCACCGCCGAGACCTTATCCGCCGGCAGCAGCTCACAGCGCGCCTCGTCGATGCCGAGCTGCGACGCGACCGCCTCGCCAACCTTCTGCGCGTCGCCCGTGAGCATGACGGTGCGCGCGACGCCTGCATCATGCAGAGCGCGGATGGCCTCCTTCGCCGTGGGCTACACAACGTCGGAGATCAGAATGTGGCCGGCGTAAGCGCCGTCGATCGCCATGTGGACGATGGTGCCGACATGGTGGCAGTCAATGTACTGCACACCCAACTGCTCCATCAGCTTCGCATTGCCGACGGCACCAGTTCTGCCGTCGATCTTCGCGACAATGCCGTGGCCGCCGATCTCCTCCAGCTCCGTCACGCGGCTGCGATCCAGCCTGCGCGACGTCAGGTCCGCAGGTTTCGGCGCGATCTCGCCGTCGTCCT
>JAZQDI010000023.1:0-3828 GCA_045546715.1 Oscillospiraceae bacterium
GGCTCACAGAACGACATGGCTACGATCCGACTTCGTTACCAGCGCGCAGGTCTCCCCCGCAAGCAGGCGCGAGAGGATCTTCTGTCCGCTCGCGGCTTTATTGTGTTCATAATAACTCACGGTGGGCTTTTTGATCTCAAAGTGATTGAGTAGCTTCGCCGTGACGCGCGTGTCCTCCGCAGCAACGAAATCCGCCGCGCGCAGCGTGTCCAGCGCGCGAACCGAAAGATCGCCAAGATTCCCGATGGGAGTGGCGACAAGATACAGCATTCCGCTCATCATTCATTCTCCAAATGGTAAATTCTTCGGATCTCTTCCGAATCCGCGCCGGATGCGTCCGCGAGCACCAGCGGCGGCAGAATTGTGAGACCGGGTTTTCCGCCGCGGCGTCCCTCCGCAAGCACCAGACTGGGCGCGGTCTCCGCCCGGGGACAGACAAGACGCAGGCGCTTCGGCTCAAGACCGGCGGCAGACATGGCGCAAAGCAGCTCGCTCAGCCGCTCCGGCCGGTGCACCACGGCAAAGCTGCCGCCCCAACGGCAGAGATAGGCCGCCGCGCGGCAGACATCCTCCAGCGTGCAGAACCGCTCGTCCCGGGCGGCGGCACGGCCCTCCTTCGGCGCGGTATAGCCGCTGCCGGAGGCAAAATAAGGCGGGTTGGACACGACGAGATCATATCCGCCCGCGGGCGTGAGACAGCCCTTTTCCCGCAAGTCGCCGCAGCGAATCTCCGCGCGGTCGGAAAGCGCATTCAGCGCCAGATTCTCCCGCGAGAGCGCAGCGGCCTCCGGCTGAATCTCCACGCCGAGAGCATTCGCCTGCGGGAACTTCTGCAGCAAAAGCACCGTGAGCACACCCGCGCCGCAGCCGAGATCGGCAATGGCACGAATCTTGCCGCTGCCCCGGGCAAAATCCGCAAGCAGAACGCTGTCTGTGCCGAGCGGGAAGCCGTCCGGTGAGCGGAGAAACCGCGCGCCGGGCCAGAGATCATCATAAATCATCGAACGATTCCTTTGATGAAAGGCGTGCGCTCAGGCGCTTGATCAGAAATCGTATAGCAGGCTCTCAGCGTCTCTGCAGCTCTGGCAGCGGAGGCCTCGTCCGCGGCATGGATCACCGCAAGGCTCTCCCCCACTTTCACGGCATCTCCGACCTTTTTCTGCAGAACAACTCCCACCCGAAGGTCAATTTCACTGTCTTTGGTCGCTCTGCCGCCCCCCAGATGCATGGAGGCCATGCCGATGCCGCTGGCGTCCATGTGGTTTACATAACCATTTTCCTTGCATGGCACCGCAAGCTGTACCGGCGCAGTCGGAAGCAGGCTCGGATCATAGACCGCAGCAGAATCTCCGCCCTGCGCGGCAACGAACTCCGCAAGCTTGCGCTTGGCAGAGCCGTCCGCAATGACGCGCTCGAGCATGGCGCGCGCCTCGGCTTCCTCCGACGCGATGCCGGAGGCCGTGAGGATGGCGGCGCCGAGCGTGTCGCACAGCTCCATCAGCTCGCCCGGCCGCTCGCCGGAGAGCGCGGCGATGGCCTCGCGCACCTCAAGCGCATTTCCGACGGCAAGTCCGAGAGGCTCCTCCATATCCGTGATGACGGCAACGGTTTTGCGGCCCGCCATTTTTCCGAGCTCCACGAGCTCAGACGCGAGCGCGCGGGCGTCCGCTTCCGTTTTCATGAAGGAGCCGCCGCCGCACTTGACATCGAGAACGATGACGTCCGCGCCGGCTGCGAGCTTCTTGGACATGATGGAGCTCGCAATCAGGGGAATGCTCGGCACGGTGCCCGTCACGTCGCGGAGGGCATAGAGCTTTTTGTCCGCCGGGACCAGATTCGCCGTCTGACCGGCGATGACCATGCCGACGCGCTCCACATTTTCATAAAACTGCTCCAGCGAGAGCGCCGAGGAAAAGCCGGGAAAGCTCTCCAGCTTATCAAGCGTGCCCCCGGTATGACCGAGACCGCGGCCGGACATCTTTGCCATTTTCACGCCGCAGGCCGCCATCATCGGCACCAGCACGAGAGATGTCTTGTCCCCCACGCCGCCGGTGGAATGCTTGTCCGCCTTGACGCCGGAGACGCCGGAGAGATCGAGCGTGTCTCCACTGCGGAGCATGGCAAGGGTGAGATCGAGTGTCTCCCGCCGATCCATGCCGCGAAAATAGATCGCCATGGCCATGGCGGACATCTGATAGTCCGGCACAGACCCTTCCACAAAGCCGCGGATCATCCACTGGATTTCCTCGGTGGTGAGGGCGCCGCCGTCCCGCTTTTTCACAATCAGGTCGTTCATCTGCATTCCGGTCACTCCCCTGTATTGGAATACTTTATTTTATCACGATCACAGGGGAAACACAAGGTAGTCCCGACCATGGATCCGGCGCAGCAGCCGGCGCGGCAGCAGCGGCGCGCGCACGCGTTCGACCGGTACGGCAACGTACTCCGTGCCCTCCGCTCTCCGGCGGAGCGTCCCGTCCGGCGCCGGGCTCCAGGTATCGGCGGCGGGCTCCGGCGCGGGCGCAGAGCGCGGACTTCCCTCCTCCGCTGCGAATAAAATGGGGTCGGGCAGTCTGGATCTCTCCAGCCGCGTCAGGCGCTTTCGCAGATAGAGACTGCCTGTGCCGTCAGGGAGCATCAGTCCCAGATAGGCGCTGCGGTCTTCCCCGAAGACCGCGAGACGCAGGCGCGGCGAAACCGGCTCGCACCGAGCCGTAAACACGGTATAGAGACCGTCTGCGGCAGATTCCAGCGTGCCGATCAGTTGATTTTTATTTAAAATTCGATAAGTAGACATAATATTAATAATTCCTTTGTTATGTTTCCTTTATCTTTTTGCAAACAAAGATTTGTCGAGTTCTCCGGCATAAAACCTCACGTGGGAAGGGGGGGAAGGTTTAAAAGCGCGCAGCAACACCCCGATCAATCCCCATTTACAAAAAGCCGCTCCCGGACAAGTCTATGTCCGGGAGCGGGTGAATATGCAGTTTTTCTCAGCCGACGTTGTAATTGCCGCGAACCATGAGCGCCGCCTTGTCTCCGGTCGAAAGCGTGACGCCGTCCGAGCCGGCGAGACACAGATGGTTGACCGCGAGATTGGCGCCGGAAGCAAGTGCTGCGCCGGTTGTGACGTCAGAGCCTGCGCCGGTCATGACAGCGGCGCCGCTCGTGAGCAGAATCTCCGTGCCGGGATCACACTTGAGCGTCTGCCCGGCGGTCAGGCTGACGGACTGGTAGACGCCGGATGCGGCGCGCACCTGTTCCTGCATCTGCGACTGGGCATTGGAGACTGCGGTCTGAATCGCGGTATCGGTCTGCTCCGTGATCTCCTTTTCCGCAACATCGGTGAGGTAGCTCAGGGTGATGAGCGGATCGTCCTGCGTGCCGTAGCGCACGGCGGCATACACGCCTCCGGCAATCAGAACGGAGACGAGCAAAAGGCTCAGGAACGTGAGAAGAAACCGGTTTTTCATTGGAAAGCGCTCCTTTTTTACTGCGGTAATCCAAAGCTGACAGCGATGGCGCTGTCCACCTTCGCCATGGCAGAGCCGTCCAGGCAGCCCATCCGCTCGCGCAGACGGGTTTTGTCGATGGTACGAATCTGCTCCAAAAGCACAATGCTGTCGCGGCTGAGGCCGCAGCTGCGGCCGGCGACACGGATATGCGTCGGAAGATTCGCCTTGCCCAGACGGGACGTGATGGCAGCGGCAATCACGGTCGGGCTGTGGCGGTTTCCGGCGTCGTTCTGGATGGTGAGCACGGGGCGGGCGCCGCCCTGCTCGCTGCCGACGGCGGGAGAGAGATCGGCGAAGCAAATGTCTCCGCGCC
>JAZQDI010000024.1:0-3860 GCA_045546715.1 Oscillospiraceae bacterium
TGTCATCATCCTCGCGGCGACAAACCGCCCGGAGAGTCTTGACCCTGCGCTGACGCGCCCCGGGCGCTTTGACCGGCGTGTGCCCGTGGATCTGCCGGATCTGAAGGGTCGCGAGGCGATTTTGAAAGTGCATTCCAAAAAGGTCCGGATGTCGGACAGTGTGGACTTTGAGAAAATTGCCCGCATGGCCTCCGGCGCTTCGGGCGCGGAGCTCGCGAACATCATCAACGAGGCCGCGCTGCGCGCCGTGCGCGACGGGCGCGGCGCGGTGACGCAGTCAGATCTGGAGGAGAGCATCGAGGTCGTCATCGCGGGCTACCAGAAGAAAAACGCGATCCTCTCCGAGCAGGAGAAGCGCGTTGTCGCCTATCACGAGATCGGCCATGCGCTCGTGGCGGCGCGGCAGACGCAGTCCGCTCCCGTGCAGAAGATCACGATCGTGCCGCGCACCTCCGGCGCGCTGGGCTATACCATGCAGGTCGAGGAGGGCAACCACTACCTCGTCAGCCGGGAGGAGCTGGAGAATAAGATCGCCACGCTCACCGGCGGCAGAGCGGCTGAGGAGATCGTCTTCGGCTCGATCACGACCGGCGCCTCCAACGATATCGAGCAGGCGACGAAGCTCGCCCGCGCCATGATCACGCGCTACGGCATGAGCCCCGCGTTCGACATGGTCGCGCTCGAGACCGTCACGAACCAGTACCTTGGCGGAGATTCCTCGCTGGCATGCAGCCCGGAGACGCAGCGCGAGATCGACGAGAAGGTGGTCGCGCTCGTGAAAAAGCAGCACGAGAAAGCCGCGTCCATCCTCATGGCCGACCGCGAAAAGCTCGATGAGCTCGCCCAGTATCTCTACAAGAAGGAGACCATTACCGGCGAGGAGTTCATGAAAATTTTGAATTCCTGACGAATGGCTCAACGCTCGCTGCACAGCATAGAGCAGGGCTCGTGTTGGGATCTTTGCATCCGTCCTTCAAAGTTCAGTGGGTGAAGTTGCAGTGTAGGAAGCACCCTGTGTTGCTCAACACAGGGCGCTGTTTCTTTATTCGGGGCTTCTGCCGTTGCAGAGATAGAATATCGTCAGCAGACCGGGCCCGCAGTGCGCGCCAATGACCACACCCAGGCTCGTAATGGTGATCTCCCCAATCTGGGGATAAGCCGCTCGAATGCTGTCCCGCACGAACTCCGCATCTCCGCGGCAGTCAGCCTGCAGAATGTGAATCCGCAGCCCTGTGGGATCTGCGACTTTGCTCAAATCATGAAATACGCCGTCCAGAATGGCATGCAGCGCCGCTTTGCGTCCGCGAGCCTTCTTGACCACATCCAGTGTTCCTCCGTCCGGCACATACAGAACAGGCTTGATGCCGAGCACGGAGCCTACCAGCGCCGCCGCATTGGATACTCTCCCGCCGGCTTTCAGATAATTCAAATCGTCTACGGTAAAACGATGAGCGATTTTTAGCTTGTTTGCCTCGCCCCAGGCAATGACCTCGTCAAAGCCTGCACCGCGCTCCATGCGCTCCACCATGTGTTCCACCAGCAGTCCAAGTCCACCGGAGATGCACAGCGTATCCATCACATAGAGCCTCTGTTCCGGGAATTCGGTCCGGATTTTCTCCGCTGCCATGTTGGCATTAACAAAGGAGGCAGACATCTTCTGGGACATATCCAGGAAGATCACATCTCTGCCGGTTTCCAGCAGGCTCTTGAAGAAATCGTAATAGACGAATTCGTTGATCATGGAAGTCCTCAATAGATCCCCATTTCGCATACCGACATAGACCTTCTCCCGGCTTTCTTCCCGGCAGTCGTCCTCGCAAAGCGCGCCATTGACGGTGTAGGTGTAAGAAATGAAGGGAATGTGGTGCGCATCCAGCCAGGTGCGGGGAAGATCGGATGTGGAGGATGTGGCAATGATGTAGTCAGACATGTTATCTCTCTTTCTCCTTTATGCATTTTTTCTTTTTGCGTGTAAAAACAACCGTCGCCATCTGGTTCGCCAATAATCTTTCCCGTATACGATTGCCTCCGCCAACAGGCAGACCGGAAGCGCGGCTATCACGTCGATGGAGGAGTGCTGCTTGACAAAGCAGACGGCGAGACACACCATCAGCGCAAAGGCTGCCAGCGCCGCTTTGATCCAGGCACTCAAATCTCTGTCCTTCCAAGCCACAGAGAGGATTCCGAGCGAGTAGGCCACATGCAGCGAGGGACAGACGCCGGTGGGCGTGTCAAAAGCGTAGATGATCCCCAGGATCCAGGTGAAAAAGTTCTGCCGAGGAAAGACCGCCGGGCGCAGATCCTGCACACTGGGGTAGACGATATAGCAGAGCACGGCGACGGCCTGGGTAATCATCAGAAACACCTGCAGCCGCTTAAAGCTATCCACATCATAGAAAAAGGTATAGGCCAGCGATCCTGCCACGAGCAAATACCAGCCTACATAGAAGATTACGAAAAATTCGTTGAACGGGATTACATTGTCCAAAAAGCTGTGGATCACATGGCAGCGCTCCGGGGGAATCAGATTTTCCGTCAGAAAATACAGCGCAAAGTACACAAGCCAACCGGAGAGCAGCTTGGCATGGGCAAAGCGCGGCTCATTTAGCCGCTTGAGTGAAAAGCCGTTGTAGTCAACCCGCTTTTTCTTCATGGCTCCAGACCTCCAAAAGGATATTCTCGGATGCCTTCAGAGAATACAGGAACAATCTAAACGGAAAATAAACTCTTCTAAGAAAAAAATAAGATCCGCCCACAGACTTCGCTAACATTGGGCGGAATACGAATTATAGTGTGTTCATTCAACCACCATTTGACCGGCTGAAAAGAAAAAACTTGAGGCTCATTTTCCCTTTTTCAGCCGGTACAGCCGGTAAGGAGGGGGAGAGTTTGAGAGGGGGAACCGTCCCTCTATCTAGCTTATGCCGAGATTTTCAAAAAACAGCAAGAATTGCGAAGCAGCGAAAATCTCCTGTGAGGCAAAATCAGAGCGGAAACCAGATCTGATCCTTTTTCGGAAGCACTTCCCGCTGAATCCAATGGCGGATGCGCCGGATCGCCTGCTTTGCAAACGGCTGCGATTTCGTGAGATCCAGCTCCGCCAGCTTTGTGACCGTGAATTTCTCGGTTTTCCAATCATATACGATCTCGCCCCATTCGCCGTCGTTGTCCGCCTGATAGGCGTAGACAACGGCGGCTTTTGTCTTTTTCAGCCGGTTCAGCCTTACCGTATGCAGAAATCCGCGCTCAACCAGCGCATCCCGCATTTGATTCAGGGAGCGGTAATAGATGTTCTCCGCCGCCTGCGCGGATCGGCGCTTATTGCGAAGTGCGAGCGCTTGAAAGGTCTGTTTCTCTGCCGGACGGAAACAGTTTTCGCAGAAGCCCAGATGCAGCGACACGATGTCCCGATTCACATTGCCCAGCGCCGCAAACGGCGGAATGACCATACTGGACTGTTCAGACTGGAGCAGACTGTTTTCCGGCTCCCACTCGGGATTCCCGCGGGCAGTCAGGAGCGGATCCTCTTTTTCCTCATCCTCCCGTTTTTTCTTGTCCTTCTCGTCTTCTTCGTAAATGATCTCGTTGGTCGTTCCGTCGAGAATATATCTGAGTACGGTTTTCGGCTTGCGGTTCACCTGTCTGCCGATCTCCGCAAGCGCCTCGGGATCATGACGGTCATTGTTCTCGTGATAGAGCCACATGATCTTTCGCAGCAATGGATCGGTGGATTTCGTGGAGATGGCAAAGCCCGACCGCATCACGCGGAGCTCTTCTTTCACAGCGTGCATCATCGGATATTTCAGATAGTTTTCAACCGTGCCCTTCTCCGGGTCGAATCGCGGCAGCTTATCCATGAT
>JAZQDI010000025.1:0-44126 GCA_045546715.1 Oscillospiraceae bacterium
TGTTTTTTTTTATACCATAACCGCTCTGAAAGAGCAGGGCTGCCGCCGGGCCCTTCGCCCGGCGGCAGCCTTAACATTTATTCAATTTTCCCGGTCACTGCAGCGAGACAATAGGTCTCTCCCTGAAACGGGATTTTCTGCTCGGTATAGGAATACCGCGTCGTATCGATCCCGCTCGGGAAGCCGACAATGCCCTCGCCGGTCAGCTTCGCTGCGGCCTCCTTCCGGCACCAGAGCCGGGTGAAGTCGCCGTCGAACACGTCCCGCTCCGACGGATGGAGCGAGCGCTCGATCATATGCGCCCGGTAGGAATCGCGGCAGCGCTCAATGTCCACGCCGACGGGCAGATCCGACACCGCCGCCGCGCAGAGCTCGCGGCTGTGCGAGAGGCTGAAGTAAAGCCCGCCGCGCTGAAAATACGGCTTGCCGCGCGCGGCAAAGGCGACCTCGTCCATCGGGAGGTCATTCTCCCGGAGAATCTGCCAGAGCAGATTCCACGCCGAACAGGACGCGTGACGCACGGCGCCTTTTTTCTCGGTGAGATGCGCCGCGAGCGCGCTGCCGAGGGGCGGAATCTCCTCCGTCTCGATGATCGGAGTCCAGCGAACAATCAGCATGGCGGTCAGGCAAGCGTTCTGCCGTGCGCTTCGGGTCTGCCGTCCGCATTCACATGGACGAAGGTAATCAAAGCGTCCGCCGCGGCGGCGCCGTCCACCGTCATGGAGACAGCCGTCTGCACCGAAGTGCGCCCCGCCTTCACAACCGTGCCGTCCAGGCGGACGATCTCCCCGCTGTGCACAGGGCGGCGGAACTGAATGTCATGGATATTCACACAGACGAGATGATTGCTGCGCAGAAACTGCGTCGCAGTCATATAGCCGGTCTCGACGAGCCACTCGGAGATGCGCCCGGCGAAGAGCGTCGCGTGGTGGTTGAGATCCTCGCTGCGAACCAGATGGTGCGTTGTCAGCGGTTCCATTGCCATCACCCTTTCCGCATGGCTTCCAGCTCGGCGAACTTCACCTTGCCGTATTCGTTTCTCGGAATGGCGTCCACAATGGCAACGCGAAAGGCGGAATTGTGCAGATGCGTCTTGGCGCTGATGAACGGAATCAGCTCGTCCTTCAGCGCGGCCTCCGGCGTGAAGATGGTCATTTTCTGATCGTCGCCGAGGCAGACAAACTCCCTGTTCGGATACTGCGTTTTCAAAATGCGCTCCGTCTCATCGAGACTCACGCGCAGACCGAAGAGCTTGAGGAAGCGGCCCTTGCGGCCGATGATGTAATAAAAACCATCCGCGTCACGGCGGGCAATGTCGCCCGTGTGGTATTCGCCGCAGAATTCATCGCCCTTGAGGAGATCCTCGCGCGTCTGGGCATAGCCCATGGTGACGTTCGGGCCGCGATAGCCCAGCTCACCCGTGACGGCGCCGTCCTCGGCCGGCGTCTCATCGAGCAGGAACAGCTCGCCGTTCGGGATCGCCTTGCCGATGCTGCCGATGCGCTCGAGCGCGCAGTCCGGGTCGAGAAACGCCATGCGCGCGCTGGTCTCGCTCGTGCCGAACGTGGCGCAGAAGCGCTTGCCGCTGTTTTTCGCAAAGGCAGCAACCCACTTGAACATGCGGTCCGTGAGCTTGCCGCCGCCCTCCGCCAGCGTGCGCAGCGCGGGCAGATCCATCTTGTCAAAGCCGATGCGGCGCATGATCTCATAGCTGAACGGCACGCCGCAGAAGCTCGTGCCCTTGTTTTCACCGATGAACTTCCAGAAGTCCGGATCCATCAGATTCGCCTTGACCATGAGCACGGAAGCGCCGACGACAAGGTGGCTGTTGATGACATTGAGACCCATCGTGTAGTTCATGGGCAGATCGCAGACGCCGATCTCGTCCTCCGTCCAGGCAAAGACCTTCGCCACGTTTTCGGCGTTGGCCTCGAGGTTGCCGTATTTATGGCGCACGAGCTTCGGGCTGCCCGTGGAGCCGGAGGTCGTGATGAGCAGCGACAGATCGTCATGCACCGGATAGGGCGCATGCGCGGTCTTGAGCAGGACATAGCCGCAGGCGGCATAGATGCGCTCGCCGCCGAGCTCCGCTTCCTTTTCCTCCGGCGCCCAGTAATAGCCGGGGGTGTACACTGCGTCGAGATTCGAGCGCAGACCCTCGTCCAGATTCGCGCTGAGCAGCAGCGGAATCTGCCGGTTGTTTTCAAACGCCAGATACCCGAGGAGGGATCCGGCGCAGCTTTCGCACAGGCAGAAGACAACGCTGCGCCCAAGCTCCAGCGCGGCGAGCTCCGCAATCGCGCGGCAGACGTCCGCGTAGGTCAGGCTCCAGCCGCTGTCGTCCTTGATGGCGACCTTGTCCTGTCTGTGCTTGTCGAGATTCAAAAACATGATCCTGCGCTCCCCTGTCACATAATGGTGCAGCCGTCCACGGGCAGAACCTGCCCGGAGACATAGGTGGACAGATCCGAAGCGAGGAACATGCAGCCGTTGGCAATGTCCTCGGGCTCTGCGAGTCTGCCCATGGAGATGTTGGCAATTCGCCCCTTGAGCTTCTCAGGGTCCGCCTGTTTCATCATGTCCGTATTCGTCAGGCCGGGGGCGATGGCGTTGACGCGGATCTTCTTCTCCGCGAGCTCCTTCGCCGCCGACTTCGTGAGCGAAATGACGGCGCCCTTCGTCGCGGAATAGACGAGCTGGCCGCGGTTGCCGCGCAGGGCGGTCATGGACGTGATATTCACGATGCTGCCGCCGGTCTCCTGGCGGCCCATGACGCGGCTGACGATCTGGAGCATGTTAATCGTGCCGTAGACATTGACAGAGAACATTTTCTCCATATTCTCGCGGCTGATCATGCCGATCAGCTCGTTAAACTCCACGCCGGCGTTGTTCACGAGCGCGTCAATATGACCGCAGGCCTTTTTGACCTGCATGACAGCGTTTTTGGCGGCCTTTTCATCCGAGATGTCAAAGTAGAGCGAGCGAACCTCGCCGGAGACGGTCGGATTGAATTCCTCCGCCCACGCCTCCACCGAGCCCTCGCGGGTGGCGACGGCATAGACCACCGCGCCGTTGCGCGCGAAGACCTGCGAAATGGCCTTGCCGATGCCGCGGCTGCCGCCGGTCACAATGCAGACTTTCCCTGAAAGCATTTGGGTTATTCCTCTCCTTCGTCTTTCGCAGGCGCTTTCGCCTCCAGCTTTTCATATGGCTGGACGAGCGTGTTCGTCGTAAGAAGGCATGTATCGCCCAGCTGCGCATATTCCAGAACCGTTACCCCGTTCATCAGGGAGACATAGTCCCCGATGACACAGTCATTGCAGACGGTCGCGCGAATTCGATACAGACCAAAACTGCCGAGCTTCGCATCAACCGAGACCGTAACCTGCGGGAACAGGAGGCTGCCGTGACCGATCGCGCTCGACGCCGCCACGACGGCGCTCGGATGCACAATGCTCTCCCAACGGTGGAACGTCGGGTGCGCCTCCACAATCTTCTTTCTCACTGAGCCGGTCTGCACGGCGAGAACCGCCGAGAGCGGCGTTCGCTCGCTGAGCTTTTCCAGCATGTCTACGCCGCCGAGCACCCGGTAGCCGTAAAACTCGCCGCCGAGCTTCGCGGCGTCATCATCGAGAAAACCCAGAATGACATAGGTGGGGTTCAGGCGGTTGATATCTTCGATGAGCCAGACGACCTCTCTGCCGAGATCGCCGGCGCCAATGATTACAATTTCCTTCATAGCGTTTCCTCTTTACAGCGGAATGTTGCCGTGCGAGAAGGAGATCTCACTGCGCTCCTTGCTGCGAAGGCTCTCAAAGGCAAAGCGGATTTTTCTTCTCGTCTCCTCCGGCTGGATGACCTCGTCGATGAAGCCGAGCTTGGCCGCAAGATACGGCGACATGAACTGATCGTTATACTGCTCAATCTTCTCCTGACGGACGGTCTCCTTGTCCTCCGCGTCCTCCAGCTCATGCTTATAGAGGATGCCGACCGCACCCTCGGCGCCCATGACCGCGATCTGGGAGATGGGCCAGGCATAGACAATGTCCGCGCCCATGCCCTTGCTGTTCATGGCGATATACGCGCCGCCGTACGCCTTGCGGAGGATGAGACTGACCTTCGGGACAGACGCCTCGCAGTAGGCATAGAGAAGCTTGGCGCCGCGGCGGATGATGCCGCCGTGCTCCATGTGGGAGCCCGGCATGAAGCCGGGCACGTCCACCATCGTGAGAATCGGGATGCCGTAGCAGTCGCAGCAGCGGACAAAGCGCGCCGCCTTCTCGCCGGAGTCGATGTCGAGCGAGCCGCCGAGATGCATGGGGTTGCTCGCGACGATGCCGATGACCTCGGCGTCAAGCCGCGCATAGCCGACAACGACGCTGCGGCCAAAGTCCTTGTGCACCTCGAAAAAGCTGCCCTCGTCCACGAAGGTTTCAATCACGTCGTGGACATCATAGCCCTTCTTCTGGTTATCCGGGACGATGGACTGCAGCCGCTCGGAGTGGTCTCGCGCCTTGCCGATGATGCGCACCGGCTTCTCCCGGTAGTTCTTCGGAAGGTAGGACAGCAGCGCCTTCACGCCGTCGAGGCAGGCATATTCATCCGCATAGTGGAAATGCGCCACGCCGCTGAGACTGGCATGAGACTGCGCGCCGCCGAGCTTCTCCATCGTGATATCCTCGCCCGTGACCGTCTTGACGACGCCGGGACCAGTGAGGAACATCTGGCTGGTCTTGTCGACCATGAAGACATAGTCGCACAGCGCCGGACCGTAGCACGCGCCGCCGGCGCAGGGGCCCATGACGACCGCAATCTGCGGGATCTTGCCGGAGGCTCTGGTGTGACGGAGGAACATGTCGCCATAGCCGTCGAGACCGGCAATGCCCTCTTCGATGCGCGCGCCGCCGCTGTCATTGATGGTGATAAACGGCGCCTTGCTCTGGAAGGCCATGTCCATGATGCGGACGATCTTGCGGCTGTGATATTCGCCGTAGGTGCCGCCCATGACGGTGAAGTCCTCCACAGCGGCATAGACCGCTTCGCCGTTGATGGTGCCGAAGCCGGTGATCACGCCGTCGCCGGGGAGTTTCTTTTTCTCCATGCCGAAGTCCGTGAAGCGGGACTCCACGAACGCGCCGACCTCCTGGAAGGAGCCCTCGTCAAAGAGATACTCCACGCGCTCGCGAGCCGTGAGCTTGCCCTTTTTGTGCTGGGCCACAATGCGCTTCTCGCCGCCGCCGACGGCGGCTTTGGCGCGTTTGGCATCTAGCGTCTCGACAAATTTCTGATCCCACTTCGGAAGCTCGACGGGCTTCGGCGGCTCGACGGGCTTTACCTCCACGGGGATCGGCTCGTTATTCTCATCAAACGGGCCTTCTATTTCAAAATGAACCTTTTCTTTTTCCATTCAACAATGCTCCAATCTTCCCTGTCCATTCCTTTTGGTTTTCCGCCTCACGTGCTGCGCACAGCGCCGCGCCGCTTCATGACAAGCTTCACCGACCGGTTGTCGCTTCTCCACATGGTCATGACGGCAAGCAGCGCCCAGAACGAGCTGTTAAACCAAAACGAATCGGAAAGCAAAAGCTTCATCGAGGTCACAAGGAATGTGATAAAAACAACCTGTTCTACCTGTGTTTTGCATCGAACCGCCGTGCTGATGATGCTCGCAATCAGCGCAAAGCTGACAATCGATCCGCCAAGGTAGCCAAAGGCTACGTAAATCTCAAGGAAAATATTGTGGGAATAACCCCATCTGAATTTCCGGCCGACGGCAACACGCTCGCCGAACACACCGTTGCCGAGCAGCCCGCCTTCCTTGATTCTCTCAATCGCGATTTTATAGATTTTGTCTCGCCCGTTCGCCTCTGAAAACTCACCCGAAAGGAGCGCGTTCAGCGAGCGGGAAGCAATTCCGCGCCGTGCCAGGAATGTGACCAGCGCATGTGACACCTGCTCAAAATACACATAGAAGAGGCAGAGAAGCGGCACAAGGATAATCATCAGCAGCAGGGAGCGCCACCGCTCCTTGCGGCTCATGGATCCCCACCGATAGGGCATCATAAACACAAACACCGCAACCGCCCAGACAATTGCACCGCGGGAACCGCTGAGCAGAATGATCGCAGAGCCGATCGCAAAGGGAATGTAATAAAACTTCTTCCGATGCAGATATGCCTCGGCCGCAAAGAACACGACCGTAAAGAGCATGCTGTATCCAAAACCGAGGTCGTAGCTCAGCTTGATTTTGTTATAGTTTGCATCGTAAACGACCCAATATCCGCGCATACGCGCCGCCGCAAACCGGAGACACAGATAAACAAACATCAGCAGGCAGCAGAATCGGAGCAGCTTATACAGCTTTTCCTTATCCGGCATCAAATAGACGACCAAAAACGCCCAAATACCGCCGGATGCGCGGAAAAATTGCACCTGAATGCCGTAGGTCCGCTCAAAATACCAGCTCTTATACTCCGGGTGGATCAAAATCGTAACCAGAAACAGAACCGTGATCGTGAGATAAACCACGATAGGCGCCATCATCTGATTGCGCTTGTATGTCGCTGCCAAAATCACAACCAGAGCAAAAAACACCACGGTATACACCGTGTCAAACATTCTGCCGCCGACGAGTCTGTTAAACACCGCTCGACACGGTTCATCACAAAAATATGTAATAAAGATGAATGCTGCGATGATTTCGTCCGTCTTCCATTTTGGGACTCTGAGCTTCAGTTCCGCACTCATTTTTATTCCACCTCCCGGCGCACAGAGCTTGGATTCGCAGAAGACTGCTTAAATCTCAATCTCCATCTTCCTCAAAATTGTTTTTCCGTTCTCATAAGAACCATAGTGCAGGATATCATCCGAGTCGAACATGACATCAAAGGCGTCCTCCAGCTCGGAAATCAGAGACAGATGCGCCACAGAATCCCACTGCGGGACATCCTTAAATGTAAACTGCTCATTCAGCGCATCCGCGCTCACGCCGAGCACGTCCATGAACACCTGATTGTATTTTTCAAGATTTGTCATAGTATCTCCCTCAAATACACGGATTTCGGCATCTGCCTAAATGCGTCAGGCGCTTTACGCAGATGCCAAAATAAGACTGTTACTGATGCTTACTTCATCAGAGCGACAATGTCGCCGACGGTCTCAAAACCCTTGATCACATCGCCGGTCAGCTTCACGCCGAACTCGTCCTCCATGAGAACGATCAGGGAGAGCTTCGCCATGGAATCATACTCGTCGATATCCTCGAGCGCCTTATCCATCGTGAGATCGCCCTCGTCGAGCTCGAGCATGTCCTCCAGAAGGGCCAGCTTTTCGCGTTCCGTCATTGTTGTTTCCTCCTTAAATAATCTATATTATAACCTCATAAAAGGGTATAATTTCATTTATTCCGCTTCCGGAAATTCGTCAGCGTAGCCGTCGTCATAGTGATCATGGCCGATCGTGAGCGGAAGAATGTCCCGCACGTTCAGCCGGAAATCGACAACGCCCCAGGACAGGCCGACGCCGAAGCCGCTCGTGAGCAGGTTGAGCTCGCGGTCCTCATCGGATTCACCGTATTTGTCCACCAGCGCGAGCGGAACAGACGCGCCGCTCGTATTGCCAAAGCGGTCCAGACAGATCGGTACCTTCTCCATGGGCATCCCGACGCGCTTGGCGACATTCTTCACGATCATCATGTTCGCCTGATGGAGCACGAGATCGTCATATTCCTCAATCTTCGTGCCTGCCTCAGCCATGAAGGCGTTCAGCAGGGCGGGAACCTCGTCCATCGTGAAATTGAAAACGGCAATGTCGTCGCCGGGAACGCTCTCGGGACCGTCCGGGTGCTTCCAGGCGTTGTACGGCACGGAGAGCGCCTTATGACCCTCGCCGTCGCTCATGAGCGCGCTGCGCAGCGCGGCGCCCTCGCACTTTTCGAGCAGAACGGCAGCGCTCGCGTCACCAAAGAGAAGCGACGTGTTGGATGCGCGCTTTCTGTTCGGATCCTGTCTGCCTCTGGCAAGGGTATCGCCGATGAGCACAAGCGCCTTCTCAGCCGTGCTGCCGGCAAGCAGATTCGCCGCAACGGAAACACCGTAGACAAAGCCGGAGCAGCCGAGATTAATGTCAAACGCGAGGCAGCTCTTCGACAGACCGAGACGCTTATGCAGCGCCATGGCCGTGGACGGCGTGCGGTAATCCGGCGTCTGCGTGATGTTGATCAGAACGCCGATCTCCTCCGGCCGGAACTTTCCGGCAGCCTCAATCTGCTTGGCCGCAGTGAAGGAATAGTCCGACGCAGTCTGATCCATGCCGGATCTTCTCTTGGCGGCAATGCCGGTGTTGCGGATGAATTTCTTGAGGAATTTCGAATCCTCGTTCGGATCCTCCATCATGGCGCGAATGTCGATTACCGTCTCCGGAACCGACGCTGCAATCGCAGCAATCCGGATGCCCTCATTGTTTGCATAAATCATTTTGCTCTCACCTGTATCTTATCTGGATTCTTCCGTTCCGTCAACGTAATAATCATCCGTGTGGATCAGCGGCAGGATGTCTCTGCTGTCAATCCTGAGATCCACCGTCGCCCACGACAGACCGACGCCGAAACCGCAGCACAGCGAGCGAACGGTCTTCTCTTCCCCGCTCTCGCCGTAGAGATCCACGAGCGTGAGCGGAATGGAGGAGGAACTGGTGTTGCCGAACTTCTTCATTGTGACGGGAACCTTCTCCATCGGGAAGCCGGTCTTCTTGCCGATTCGCTTGAGAATCATGGCATTTGCCTGATGCAGCGAAAGGCAGTCATAGTCCTCCGGCGTGGTGCCGCAGCGCTCCATATAGGCGTTGATCTGCTCCGGAACCTTGCCCGTGGCAAAGTTGAACACACCGATCTCATCCATCTGGGAGCTGTTGCCCACATTCGGCGGGGCGTCCGGATTGCGCCAGAAGCCGTAGGGCGCAAAAATCGCCTTATACTGCGTGCCGTCCGTGCGCAGGGAGAAGAGCATCTCCTCGGCCTCGCACTTTTCCAGCAGCGTGGCCGTGCCGGCGTCGCCGAAGAGCAGAGACCCGGAATGGTCGTTCTTGGTCTTTGCCTTCGTGGAAAACTCTCTGGCAGAGGTGTCGCCCGCGAGCAGCAGAGCGTATTTCGCCTCACTCGTCTGCAGGAGGGCGGAGATGACATACAGCCCGTAGACAAAGCCGGAGCAGCCGAGATTGATATCAAAGGCGATCAGATCCTCCGGCAGACCCAGCCGCTGCTGCAGCACGCACGCTGTGGCGGGAATGCGGTAGTCCGAGGTCTGCGTGACATAGACGAGCACGCCGATCTCCTCGCGGCTGACGCCCTTTTCCCTCAGCAGCCGCTCTGCTGCGGCATAGCAGAAGTCAGACGTGCACTGCTTGGGGGAGGCGGAATACCGCCCCTCGACGCCGGTCGTCTTGATAAACTTGTTGATGACGGCTTCCGGCTCGTCGGAGAGCTCGCGCACGGAGTCCCATCGGTTGGAAACCGCGGCGGACATGCCGATGACTTTCAGGTTATGAACTTTAGCATACATGGATTCTGTGCTCCTTCTGCAAGAGTGGGTCAGCAGGCGGTGTAGCCGCCGTCGACCGGGATTGTCGCACCGGTGATGAATGCGGCGTCTCCGCTCAGCACGAAGCAGATCGCGTTGGCGATGTTCTCCGGTGTGCCGAGACCGAGATACTGACGCTCGACGATCTTGCGGTAAGCATCGCTGTCCTCCCCGTTGTTTTCCAGGAAGCCCGCGAGCATTTCGGTGCGGGTCATGCCTGCGGCAACGGTATTGACGGCGATCTGCTTGTCCGCAAGCTCCATGGCGAGGCAGCGCACCGCACCGTCAATGGCGGCCTTCGCGGCGGAATAGGCCGTGTGCCCCTTGTCGCCGCACTTGGCCGCGATGGAGGACATGGCGGCAATCCGCGCGCCGGGGTTAAATCTCCCCTTCTTGCTGAACTGGCGAACCGCCTCAACAAAGCTGAAGAAATGCACGGTCATCACGCGATTGAGCTTTTCGGGCTTGAGCATGGAAATCGGCATCGTCGCGGTCATGCCGGCGGTATAGAGCATGCCGTCCAGCGCCCCGAAGCTCTCCTTAATCTCCTTGAACAGCGGCTCGACCGCGTTCACGTCGCCCATATCGGCGGTGAGATACCGGTGTCCCTCGCCCTGCAGCTGCTGCAGAACCTCCTCGAGCTTCTCCGCGCGCCGGGCAACCAGCATCAGCGTCGCACCGCGGCGGCTCAGCTGTACAGCGGTCTCGCGGCCAATTCCGGAGGAGGCGCCGATGATGAGAATTTTCTTTCCGGTAAAGTCCATGATGATATCCTTCTCAGCAGGCCATGTAGCCGCCGTCTACGGGCAGCTCCACGCCGGTGATGGTTCTGGCGAGAGGCGAGAGCAGGAAGATGATCGCATTGGCAACATCGGAAGCGGTGTTCATACCGAGATAGTTTCTTCCCTTGCTCTTCTTGAGCGCATCGGGGCCCTCCATGGTGTCCGCCTTGAGCGCGAGATAATCGCTGTACATCGCAGTCTCCGTGGGGCCGGGCATGACCGTATTGAGGCGGATGCCCTTTGCACCGAGCTCGATGGCGAGGCAGTGCATTGCGCCGTTCATTGCCGCCTTGGAGGCGCCGTAAGCCGCCTGCGCAGGCGTCCCGACATAGGCGGAGATCGAAGAAACGCCGACAATGCTCATTCCCTCATTGAAACGGCCCTTCTTGCTCAGAACACGGACCATCTCAAAATAGGAGTAAAAGTTGGTACGCATGATCTTATCCAGTCGATCGGGAGTATAGTTTTTAATCGGGAGGTTGTTCACAATGCCGGCGCAGTGGACATAGCCGTCAAACGCGCCGGTCTCGGCGACGACTGCCTTGATATTGGCCTCCAGACCGTCCAGATCGGACATGTCAATGACATGGAAGCTGTGGCCTTCGCCGGACATCTGCGCACGGGTATCCTCCAGCTTCTCAGGGTTGCGGCCGATGACGGCGACTTTCGCGCCGAGCTCGCTGAGCGTGATGGCGGTCTGCCGGCCGATGCCGGAGGTGCCGCCGGAAACGAGGATGTGTTTTCCTTCCATCTGAATAAAGCTCACTGTTCTGTCTCCTTTATTTGAAAAACGAATGTCTGATTTAACCCTGCGACATGCCGCCGTCGATCAGGATGGAGGTACCGGTGATCGTCTTTGCCGCGTCGCTGAGGAGGAACGCGGCCGTGTTCGCGATCTCAATCGGCTCGGTCACGCCCATATACTGCTTTTCCCTGATTTCCTGAACTTCGAACGTGTCCGGGTACTTATCCATATATCCCTGATACATTCTGGTATTGACCCAGCAGGGCATGATCGAGTTGACACGGATCTTCTTCTTTTTCAGATCGCACACCAGGCAGCGGATTGCGCCGTCCAGACCGGCCTTTGAGGCACTGTATGCCACCTTGGACTGCTTGCCCTGAATGCTCGCGGTCGAGGAGATGGCAACGATGCTGCCCTCATCGGAAAAGCGTTTTTTCTGCGTAATGCAGCGGACAAACTCGATAAAGGAGAAGAGGTTGGCGTCCATGACCTTGATCATGTTCTCCCGCTTCGTCATCTTCAGCGGGCGCATCGGCGCAATGCCGGCACAGTGGACATAGCCGTCAAACACGCCGCACTCATCACACATGCGCTTGACGGTCTCCTCAATCGCGTCCACATCATTCAGATCGAGGACATACTGCGCATGGCCGTCGCCCTCGAGCGTGTCAAACACGTTCTGCAGCTTTTCTGCGTCCCGGCCGCAAATGACCACCTTCGCGCCGAGCTTGCTGAGCTGGACGGAGGTCACAGCGCCCATGCCGCCGGTCGCGCCGGTGACAAGAATGCGCTTACCGGTCAGATCCATCGGATTAATCATGGTTTGATCTCCTTTCAAAACATGCCCGGCGTAATTTTGCCGTCTTCATACCAGTCGGTGGTCTTGACCACGGGGAAGACCTTCGCCGTGTCAATCTCGGCGCTTGTGACGCCCCAGGACAGGCCGATGCCGAAGCCGGCCATGAAGGCCTTTTTCACGCCGACGTCCTGATCGCCGTAATTGGCGCAAAGCGTGAGCGGGATGGAGATGCCGCCCGTGTTGCCGAAGCGGTCGAGCGAGATGGGAACCTTGTCCTTCGGCAGCTTGAGCTTTCTCGAAAGCTGCTTGATGATGAACTGATTTGCCTGATGGAACAGGAAGAGGTCATAGTCCTCCGAAGTCGTCTCGGTCTTTGCGAGATAATCCCCAATTGCCTTGGGGACCTCCGTAATGGAGAACGAGAACACGCTCGTTCCCTCCATGTAAATGTCATACAGCGAGCGCTCGATCCCGTCGCTGCACATGAACTTCTCGTGGGAGGGGGTCATATCGCGGAAGCCGCCGGCCGGGAGAATGATGGTCTTGAAGCGGTTTCCGTCGCTGCGCAGGAGCGTCGTGCTCTTCGCGCCGCTTCTGCGCTCGAGCAGCACGGCAGCGCCCGCGTCACCATACATCATGACGATGGACTTGTCCAGCGGGTCAACGAGCTTGGAGGCCGTCTCGCCCAAAAGCAGCAGACAATACTCCATGTCCGAGCGCTCCATCATGCTCATCGCAGTCTGCAAACCGTAAACAAAGCCGGAGCAGCCGAGACCGATGTCCATTGCGGCGCAGTCCATATTGAGGCCGAGGCGCTTTTGCAGCACACAGGCTGTCGCCGGGCGGCGATAGTCGGGAGACTGCGTGACCAGAATGAGGCCGCCGATCTTCTCGCGGTCCACATCCAGACCGGTGAGCAGCCGCTCTGCCGCGACATAGGCCAGATCTCCCGCCGTCTGATCCGGCAGGGCCTTGAACATGGCCTTGATGCCCGTCCCGGTGGTGAACTTCGCGGGGATCTCCTCGCCGAAGACCGAGACAAAGCTCTCGACCGTCACCTCATTGTCCGGAACGGCGCAGGCGATGCCCGCAATGCCGATTCCCTCGCTGTACAGGAAAGCCATTCAGCTCTCTCCCCTCACATAAATAAACTCTTCAAAATGCCCCGGCCAGACCTTCACGCCGTCCGGGAGACGCGCTAAACGGGGCGCGCCGATTTCCATCCACATTTTCCGGCTGCCGCCGGGAAGACGCAGCTCAATCTCGTCGCGCTCCATCAGGCTGTCGCCGGAGAAAAAGTGTTCATTATCAAACAAAATGCCGATGCTGCCCATGGAATGACCGGGCAGCGCAAACAGGCGGATCTCATGGCCGCGCCAGGAAAGCGTCCGCTCATCGTCAAACGTCTCGTCCGCAGTGCAGCTATACGTCGGGTCGGTCTCGGGAAGCTCGGTGAGCTTGATCCAGGTCTGCAGCTCGCAGAACACCTGAAACAGTCCGGCCAAATTCTTTCGCGGACTCTGAATGTTTTCGCTGCAGGCTCTGCTGCAGAGCACGGGCGCACCCGTCGCCGCCTTCCAGGCGTTCACGCCGGAGATATGGTCATAATGCTCATGCGTCAGAAGGATATAATCCACCAGCAGCCCGTCCGCCGGGGACGTATCCTCGAAGGGGTCGATCACAATGGCGTGATCCCCCTCGCGGAGCAGATACATGTTGGACTGCAGAAGCCCGGACACATATCGCTTGATTTCCATCAAGCCTGCAACTCCTCAAGCGTGCTCTGCAGGGTCTTGAGGTTTTCCACGCGCAGGATCTTCACGCCCTTGAGCGTCTTCTTCACAAGACCGGAGAGCGTCTTGCCGGCGCCGCACTCGATAAAGGTATCGATGCCGTCTGCCTGCATGTTCTCCAGCGTTTTGACCCAGCGCACAGGGCTCATCGCCTGCTGCACAAGCAGCCCGGCGACCGGCGCGCCGGACGTGATGGGATTGCCGTCCACGTTCATATAGACGGGAACGGTCGGGTCCTTGAAGGACAGGGACTGAAACTCCTGCTCCAGGCGCTTTGCAGCGGGCTCCATGAGCGCGCAGTGAAACGGTGCGCTGACCGCGAGCTTCACGCAGCGCAGACCCGCCTCGTCCGCAAGGGCGCAGGCCTCGCCCACACCGGCGGCAGAGCCGGAGACGACGGTCTGCACGGGACTGTTATAGTTCGCAGCGACGACATAGCCCGCCGTGACCTTTGCGCAGAGCTCCTCGACCTGCTCGGCGCTCGCGCCGATGAAGGCCGCCATCGCGCCCTCGCCGGGGGCGACAGCCTCCTGCATGGCATCGGCGCGGATCTGGATGAGGCGGAACACCTCGTCCACAGAGACGGAGCCGGCATAGGCCAGCGCGGCATACTCACCCAGAGAGAAGCCCGCGACGGCATCGGCCTCGATCCCGTGCGCCCGGAGCACCATGGCGGCGGCGAGATCGCCCGCCAGCATGCAGGGCTGGGTGTTGTGCGTCAGGTTCAGGTCCTCCTGTGTGCCATTGAAGCAGACGTCGGAGATGCTGCGGCCGAGCGCCGCATCCGCCTCGTCAAAAAGCGCCTTGGCCGCGCTCTCGTTATCATAAAGATCCTTCATCATGCCGGGGTACTGCGCACCCTGGCCGGAAAACAAAATGCCGATTTTCATATCTTTTTCGCTCCTTTTTCAGCGGTAAGGTTCAGCTTTTTCTGAATTTTTTCACGAGCGCGATCAGTTCGTTCTTCTTTTTCAGTAATATCACAAGCACTGCCGCGGCGACCACCGCGATACAGACATAGCGGACGATGCTGTTCTGATAGAGCAGCAGCGAGAGCGGAATGAGCGCAACGCTCGCCAGCAGCGCCATCACCATTCGGTTCAGCGGCAGCAGCTCGCGGATGCGCATTCTGCCGGTGACCACATAGTGCAGGCAGATCAGGAGGATCTGGCAGAAGGCGGTCGTATAGCACACGGCGCGGTAGTCCCAGAGCTTGACGCCGATGATATCGAGAATGACATTCAGCACCGCGACGCCGGCGGTGAGCGCGGCGGCGTACTCGGGCTTTTTATAGTAAGTCTCCAGATTGCCGAACTGCGCTGTCAGCGCTGTGAAGACGCCGCAGAGAATGACAGGCGGGAGAATAAAGATCGAATCGTGATATTTCGAGCCGCCGAGCACCATGATGATCTCCGGCCCGATGAGCAGCACCGCGAACGTACACGCGACGATGCCCCAGAGGTAAATCTGATAAGTCTTGCGGATCTCGGTCTCGTTGCCGAGCTTGAGCATATCATAAAACCACGGCGCCCACGCGGTGTTCAGCGTCTGAACAAAGATGAGCATGATGTGACTGGTGGTCTGCGTGACGGAGAGGTAGCTCACCTCTTCCGCAGAGCACATGTGCTTGAGAACCAGACTGTCGGATGAGAGCATGATCTGCGCGCCGACATAGCTGAATACCATGGGCAGTCCGATGCGCAGCGCGTATTTCCAGTAGCGCAGCTGCACGTCTCTGCTGCGGTACAGGAAATAGAGATAGAAGCACAGGCCGACGATGACGGGCGGACCGTACTGGCCGAGGATTCTGCCGAGCAGACGGTCGGACGTCATGGTGATCACGAGCAGCAGCGCCATGAGCGACGACGCGATGGACACGCCGAAGGCGACGCCAGCGCTCAGCTTATACTCATACGAGACGCGCTGCTTGGCCTGAAACATGGACAGCGCCGGAAACGTGAAGAGATACGCAAACATGATGAGCATGTACTTCCGATCCAGCAGGAAAAACCGCTCGAACAGATGCGGGAAGATCAGATACAGCGCAAAGACAACGCCCGTGAGCATCGTGCTCAGGAGCAGGCTGGAGGTGATATATCCGTCAAACTCCCCGGGCTCCGTAAAGTCGAACCGGGCGCGGTTGAGCGTGGCATAGACCTCGATGCCGCAGATGATCAGCAAAATGGCCTGCCAGGACGCGAACACGTAAAAGTCGCCGTATTCCGCCTTGGACATGAGCCGCGTGAAGATCGGCATGGTGATGAACACCATGGCACGGGTCAGGAAATTCGATATGGTGTACCAGAACCCGGATTTGAGCAGTATTTTTTTGTTGATCTTCTTATCTTCCATGGAAAACTCCCGGTCTGCCTTGCGGGCAGAGCGTCAGTTCGCTTTCATTTTTCTCGCCGGGACGCCGGAAACCCGGGTTCCTGACTTAACGTTCTTCACAATGATGCTGCCGTCTTCCACATAGCAGTTATCACCAATGTTTTTGCAGGACGAGAGAAACACATGATTTCCGACATATGTATTCTCGCCGATATCACCAATAATATTGGAAAAGTGAAGTATGGTGCTGTAATCCCCGATGTTTTTTGCGAACGCGCCCATCATCGGGTTCAGGATCGTGGTATATTTCCCGATGTGCAGTCCCACTTTCATGGAATACGCACAAACCACGCTGCCCTCCTCGAGCTCCGTAATCGAACCGATGATCCAGGGCGAAACCACGGTGCAGAAAGTGCACCCATTCGCCTTGAGCTGCTCCACGACAGCACGCTTTCTTTCCGGCATGCGAATCCCAAGCGCATACTGCTCGTCGCCGGTCGGCTTCCAATCCTGAATTCCGCCGAGTCTTTTCATCGATGACTTGAAGTTTCCGAAAGGTGCTTCGGAGTCGCTGATATAACCGAGAATCCGGTATCTGGGTTCATTGCCGTGCTCTCGATCCCAGCGATTCACCTGTTCCATCACGGTATAGACCTCGAGACCAAACAAATCGTCACAAACAAGGATGATCTCATTCATTCTGACAACCTCATTTATTACTGAATTTCCTCAGCGGGAACGCCGAACACGGTGGCGCCGGGTCTCACATCCTCGCACACAATGCTGCCGACGCCGATCTGCGCGTCATCGCCGACATGAACGCCCGGCGTCACAACGGCGTGACTTCCGATGAACACACGCTTACCGACCGTGGCGTCCTCGACAACCGTGAAACCGGTGACGGTGCTGAAATCGCCTATCACTGCGCCGGGGGCAAGCAGAGAACCGTTGACATTTACAAAATTGCCGATCTTTACGCCTGCACAGATGCTGTGCGCCGTGATGAAACAGCCCTCACCGATCTCGCAGTCCTCCGAGACCTGACTCCAGGGGGCAATAAGCGTCTCAAACCGGCAGCCGACCGCTTTCAGCTTGGTCGAAAGCTTTTCCTTTACGGCAGAGGACGCTGTTCCGAAAACATAATACTCGTCTCCAATCGGCTTCCATTGGTCAATTGGTCCGAGAATCGGATCATCAACGCCCGTCCCATCAAGCGCATTCAGGTTATCGTCAATAAATCCAAGCAGCTGATAAGGCCGTTCCGTCCCATGCTGATCCGCCTGTCGATTATACTCACGAATCGCAGAGCGTGCTTCGCGGCCAAACGACCCTGCGCATACAATGATAATTTTTTTCATAAACGTACTTCCTTTATCTGATCCCGACCTGTATGCCGCTTGTCAAATCGATTCAGAAGCGCCGAAAAAGCGCAAAACGGCATTTGCAATGACGTCCATCTGCTCTTCTGTATAGCGTTGATCGCAAGGCAGAGACAGCTCATTATTTTTAATGCCGACCGGCGCGCCCATTCTCTCAGGCCAAGTGATCGGGCAGTAAATTCCCTGGTTGGAAAGCGCAGTTTTCAGAGCGTTTCGCTGCTCATGCTCGAGAAGGATCGGAACACAAAGCGGCGCACATTCGTTCCAGTCTTCTTTTTTGTTTAAGAATGTGATTTCGCGCACATCATGCAGTCTGTCAAACAGTCGGCGCGCATTTCTCTGCCGCTGCTCTGCAATCTGACGCACATCAAACTGCTGCAGCCGCTCGGCCGACGCGCTGTCGATCCGGGTTTTGCAGTCCAGAAGAACAAGCCAGTCTTCAAATCGGGTTTGGCTCAAAACATACTCTTCTCTGCTGCTCGTCTTCCCGGTCATGTAGTCCCGCTTCTGGCGCATGGAGAGCACAACATTTTCAACCTTCTCATCTCCGGAGAGATCAGCGGTTTCCGCCAGTGTGCCGCCCGTTTTTCCGAGCCAGCCGCCGGAATAGAGCGGGAACCATTTCCGAAGGCTCGCGGTGTAATAGTCCGGCTGAATCGTCCGCACTCTGAAATCCAGCAGCGTCTGCGTAATGTCTTCGATGACCACGCCGCCATGCTGCCGGAACTTTTGAATTGCTGAAGCTGTCTGCTCCCGGTTCATCCCGAAGTAATCCGTGATCAGGAGCACATCGTTCGCATGACCATCCGGGACGCTGAGCCGGAGGGTTTCTCCGTCCCAGTCAACCGGATAGAAATCATACGGAATGTCCAGATCAATGAAGGGCTGAACCATCCCGAATGAGCAGTACGAAGGGAGATAAGCCCGTCTGATTTTTCCGTTCCTGCGGAGATCCGTCAGCGCAAGACCAATCGCGCCTCTGCCAACCAGCGTAAGAGCGCTGTCCTGCACCGGAGGGAGCCATGCAAGCGCAGGATTGCGGTTTTCTACGGAGATGTCCGTTTCCTCCCAGAAACCTCCGATTTCCATTCGCAGACCGTTTTCACCCATGGGCTGAACGGGGCCTTCTTCCACAAGTCTTCTCTCCGCGTTATACGGCAGCAGCTTGTTCGTGCCCGGTACGGTCACATCCGCCGCTTTCAAAACCTTGAGGAAGGTATCGACAAAGACTTTTACGTCAAAAGCAAATGACAATCTCTCAACATAGTCCAGATCATATTGAAATCTCTGATCCCAGGGGAGTCCGTTTCTGCCGTTGATCTGCGCGTAACCGGTCAGACCCGGTCTGACGCTGTATCTCTGTCTGTGCTCGTCTGAATATGCGGTCAGCTGCCCCTTGTACAAAGGTCTGGGGCCGACAAAGCTCATATCGCCCCGGAGAATATTAAACAGCTCCGGCAGCTCATCCAGACTGGTCTTTCTCATGATGGAGCCGAATTTTGTCATTCGCTCCTTCTCGGGAAGCAGAAAGCCCTTTTCATCCCGCGCGTTTGTCATGGTGCGGAACTTCAGGAGCTTGAACACGCGCTCATCCTTGCCCGGGCGGGTCGGTGTGAACAGGATCGGGCTGCCGTGCTTGACTCTCACCAGAATTGCGAGAATCAAAAGCAGCGGACTGAGCACAATGATGCCGATCAATGAGAGAATAAAATCAAGAAAACGCTTGCCGTATCTCCGATAAAAACGATGGTTCACAACATCGTGATTAGCCTTCATGCTCTGCTCTCCTGCTTTTCCGTTCTTTCTGCGTCAAACATCTGCCATGCGCGGGAAATCTCCTCTTCCGAGATCGCCTGATTATGCTTGACATAAGGATAGGCAAAATCACCGTTCGGCAAAGCTGCGCGCTTTTGAATATAGTCATCAAAGGAGCCGACTCGCTTTGCCGGAGTCCCAACATAAACGCCATTGGGCTCCAGATCCTTCGTGACCGTGGAGCAGGCGCCGATGATTACGTTATTGCCGATGCGGACATTGGGAAGGATCGTCACATTATAGCCGATGAAAACATTGTCCATAACTTCAATGCAGCCCACCTTCTCCGGGAACGTTCCGATCCCAAGATTGTTGAGAACGCGCTGAGCCGCATCATGCGTCAGAAAGCGGACGCCGGCCGCAATCATGATATTGTCATGGAGCCGGATCAGCTCCGGGTAGAGCGGAATCAATCTGGGCTGAAACCGCACGTTTTTTCCGACTAACCCAAAAATCCGTTTTCTCCTCAGATACAGGCCTCTGTCATACGCACCTCTTTTCAGTAAAAGTCCGATGCTTTGAAATAGACGTTGCAGTTTCATGCGAATCCTCTTCTCTCTTTCCGTCTGTCAAAAGAACAGCCGATTATAATTACAGATTTGCAGCCAGCACAGATACGATTCTTTCCATATCGTCCGAATTATAGCGCTGGTCACAAATGAGTGATAATTCCATATCGTATAAGTTTGAACTGCAGCCCTCCGGCTTCGGCCAGTGCACAGGGCAGTAAATCCGGTTGGCTGTCAGCCGCGCGCGAAGCTCATCGCGATTGGAGAGCAGCACGGGAACGAACAGAGGGCAGTCCATGTCCGATTCCGGGAACAAAAACTGCACCTTGTTTTTCAGACCCCGATACAGCACCTTCGCGTTTTGAATTCTTTTTTCCCTGTGCTTTTCCGAATCCACATGCGTCAGATACGCCAGAGAATACGCGTCAATCGTACGACCGCGGAAGTGCTCGGCAACCCAATGATTGCCGTCCCCAAACATGGGAAGAAACCTCGTTTTTTTCTCCTCATCCGCGTCTTCCAGATATTCCGCCTTCAGCTCCATCGCCGCTGTCTTCAGATGAAGGAACGCATCCGTCGGCTGAGTCTGCGGCAGCTCGTCAAGCGCGCCGACCATAGACGCACAGTATCCCCCGCTGCAGAGTGGTTCCCACTTGCGAACAGACGCGACAAGATACTGCGACTGCGGATGATACTGCTCGGCAGAATAGGCGCTGTGCGTGATATCTTCAATCAGAATTCCGCCGCGATGGAGGAAATCCGAGAAATCGGGCATTGAATTACGGAATCCAAAATAGTTGCACCAGAGAACAATGTCCGTATCCGCAGGAACCGCAGCATTAATCCGCAGCCCGTCCTGAAAGAAGACGGGATAAAAGGAGACCTCGATGCCCGCATCTCTGAACGGCTGAATCATCGAATCGCAGCAATAGGCAGGCAGCAGCGCCTTCTTCGCGAAAGGCACTTGCTTGAGCACCGTTTCCATTGCCGTTCTTCCGGAAAAAACAAGGACTCCGCCGCCCGGTAAGGACAGTCCTTCTCCGTTCTCCATCGGCATTTTATGAAACTCACTGCCGATTTCTTTTTTCATGACCGCATCATTCCTCTGTAATCAAAAAGCGTCGGCAACCGCTGCGGCAGCCCGCTTGTTATCTTCCAACTCTGTACGCAGGGAAGAAATCGCTGTGAATATCCGCTCCGACGGCTTCGCAGATTCGGCGGTACACTTCGTCATTCCAAACCTTCTTTGCGATATAATAATCAAAGGAGGTAGTCTTTCCGAAGTTCCGCTTGAACTGATACAGTCCGTTGTCTTCCGCCCGGCTGGTTCCGCCGCCGTAGTGAATCACTTCATACCCATTTTCATGGCCATAAATCGCCAGCGCATACTTCAGAATATAGGCCGGGGAATACTCCAGATAATCAGACAGCGTGCCGGACAAATGCGCATGAAGATATTTCCCATAGCGGAAATACACACCCATCGCAATGATCTGTTCACCGAGAAAAACCTTGCAGGTAATAATATGCCCTTTCAGGTTCTCCAGCATTTGACGGAAATAATCCGGCTTGAAAAAATAATAGCTATCCGCTTCATCGCGTTCCATCGTAGAGTAATAGATCTGAATAAAATCATCCAGCGTTTCGGGATTTTCATCCACGACATAGCTGATCTCGGGGTTTTTCAGAATTCTGCGGATGTCCTTCCGCTTATGCTTCGCAAACTCCACGCCAATGACATCGTCATAAGTCAGATTGGTGCCGACAGTCTTTCGATCAAAGATCACGGCATATGCTTCTGCGAAGGGCTCGCTGTTGCCGAGAATGGGATGAAAACGGACAAACTCCGCAACAATGTTTTCCCGGACGGCATACTGATGGAAATCAGCCATATACGCATCAACCAACTTTTTTTGGTCTGTCGCGCTGTGAATGATCGGCCCGCCATAACCATAAGGCGTAACCAGATCAAAATACTGCACACCGTCACCCAATTCGACAGGAATCTTTCGCTTCATGAACAGATTTGTTATGACGCCGTACTCACACTCAAATCTGTATTCAACGGCTTTATTGTCCTCCGTCTCATACAGTCTGGCGTAATCGGGCTCAAAATATATATCCGGATATCTCATCTGACACCTCTTAACTTATTCCTTCTGCACGGTTCTCTTTTCCGGCATCGGCAGAACCATTTCCGTGCGCTTCTCGTCTTGTCAGCCGCTGAAACAAGCTTTACCGAAAGCACCGGTGGATGATATCAATCACAACGTCCTGCTGCTCGGGCGTCATCTTGTTGTCGCTCGGCAGGCACAGGCCGCGGCGGAAAATGTCCGCGCCGACATCCACGCCGGTGCCGGCGATATAGGCGTTCGATCTGCCGCGGCCGTTGCCCTCGGTCGTAACGAACGCGTGGGAGCGGTAGATCGGCTGCATGTGCATCGGCTTCCAGATCGGGCGGCCCTCAGCATTGAAAGCCGCGAGCGCATCGAGAATCTCGTGCGGGCTGCTCTTGCCGGTCTCGCTGTGATACAGATAGTCATGCTCGCCGCGCACCATGGGCGCCATGGCGTCCTCATCGATGATCATGCAGGAGAGCCAGAAGTTCGGGATGCTCTTCTCGCGGTCCCAGGGGTTCATGGAGACCGGGAGATCCCGGAGTCCCTGCTCATAGCGCTCCCAGATGGCGCGCTTCTGCGCAATGTGCTCGTCCAGATACGGAATCTGCCCGCGGATCACACCCGCGATGATGTTGCTCATGCGGTAGTTATAGCCGATCTCCTCGTGCTGATACCAGCTGGCCGCCTCGCGCGACTGCGTGGACCACTTGCGGACCTTGTCCGCGTCCTCCTTCGAGTCGGTGAGGAACATGCCGCCGGCGGAGCCGGTGATGATCTTGTTGCCGTTGAAGCTGATGGCGTTAAAGTCGCCCAGCGTGCCGGTCTCGACCCACTCGCCGCTCAGCTTGTATTTGGCGCCAAGGCTCTCGGCCGCGTCCTCCACGATGAGCGCGCCGTGCCGATCGCAGATCGCCTTGATCTCGTCCATTTTTCCGGGCGTGCCGTAGAGATGCGCGAGGATGACGAGCTTCACATCCGGATAGAGCTCAAACGCCTTTTCCAGCGCCTCGGGGCTCATGTTCCAGGTGTCGGGCTCGGTATCGATAAACACTGCCTCGCCGTCCTCATAGGCGACGGGATTGATGCTCGCGTCAAACGTGCAGTCCGAGCAGAACACGCGGTGGCCCTGCAGCGTGCCCTGATTGGGCTTCGCCTGACCGTAAAGCTGCTCGCCGGCGAGCTTGGTGGCCAGATGCAGCGCAGCCGTGCCGCAGGACAGACCCACAGCATACTTCACGCCGACATAGTCCGCGATCATTTCCTCCACGACATTGATGTTTTCGCCCACGGTGGAGACCCAGTTTTTCTCAATGGCGTCCACCACCCACTTCTGCTCGTCGCCGTGCATGGTCGGCGTGGCAAGCCAGATCTTGGACGGGAAACGCTCAATGCCTGAAAACCGCGGATCTTTCAAGAAATCAATCACTGTAAATGCACCTCTTCTGTATCGTCAGCTCTCTGTGTGCTTAATCAGAGAGAAAATGTAAATTCCCGTTCTGCCGCGGGGACAGTGCTCTGCGGCGTTGCTGCCGGCGCCGCCGAAGCAGCGGTCGGCGCGGGATGGTACGTGGTGACCATCTCCGCCACCAGCGCACGGATGTTTTTCTTATTGGAATACGCCGCGTCCATGAGCCGGTCAAGCTGGCGCAGGAACAGATCCGCGTCAAAGGGAATCGGGCTGCCGATGTGAATCAGATCATTGTCCGTCTTGCGCAGTCCCTCCTCGGCCATGAGCTTCTCCTCATAGAGTTTCTCACCGGGACGCAGACCGGTATATTCGATTTTGATGTCCACGTCCGGCTTGTAGCCGGAGCAGCGGATCAGATTGCGCGCGAGCGTGTCGATCTTCACGGGGCTGCCCATATCGAGCACGAAAATCTCGCCGCCGTGCGCATAGGTGCCGGCCAGCATGACGAGGCTGACCGCCTCCGGCACCGTCATGAAATAGCGGATGATGTCCGGATGCGTCACGGTCACGGGACCGCCCTTGGCAATCTGTTTTTTGAAAATGGGAATCACGGAGCCGTTGCTGCCGAGCACATTGCCGAACCGCACGGCGACAAACTCCGTCTTCACGTTTCTGAAGACGCTGCCGCTGCCGTCCTTGTCCGCGTTTTCCACGCCGAAGTGCGTGAACAGCTGAGGAATCTCCTCCGCCTTTCCCTCGTGGATCTTGGCAGCAAAGCTCTGGATGATCATTTCGCACAGGCGCTTGCTCGCGCCCATGATGTTTGTGGGGTTCACGGCCTTGTCCGTGGAGATGAGCACAAAGCGCTCACAGCCGTGGACCATCGCCGCGTAAGCGGCCTTATAAGTGCCGATGGCGTTGTTTTTCACCGCTTCGCAGGGGCTGTCCTCCATGAGGGGGACATGCTTGTGCGCGGCTGCGTGGTAAACGATCTCGGGACGGTAGTCCTCAAAGATCTCAAACATGCGGCGGCTGTCGCGCACCGAGCCGATGAGCACCGTGAGCTTCAGCTCCGGGTGGGTCTCTCTCAGCTCAAGTTGTATATCATAGGCGTTATTCTCATAAATGTCAACAATAATCAGCTGCTTCGGGTTGTGATCAGCGACCTGACGGCAGAGCTCGCTGCCGATGGATCCGCCGCCGCCCGTGACGAGAACGGTCTTGCCGTTGATGAAGGCGAACACGTCGCTCATATCCGTGCGAATCGGGTCGCGGCCGAGCAGATCCTCCACAGAGACGTCCTTCATGGCGCTGACGGCCACCTGACCGGTCATGAGCTGATACAGACCGGGAAGGCTCTTCAGCTCGCAGCTCGTCTCGTTGCAGATGTTCAGAATGTCGCGCTTATCCTCGGCAGACGCGCTCGGAATCGCTGCGTAAATCTTATTAATATTGTATTTCTCGACACTCAGGAGAATCTCGTCCCGACCGCCCACGATGGGCACGCCGTTCAGATCCCGTCCCCATTTGTTCGGATCGTCGTCGATGATGCACACGACCTTGTCCTTGGACGGGTTATTGGTATCGAGATCCTTCAGAATCAGCTTTGCGGCGGCGCCCGCGCCGATGAGCATCACGCGGCCCGCTGTCTCGTCACTTTGTCTGAGACGGGCGCGCAGATACTGCACAAGGCGGTAGGAAAAGCGCGCGGCAATCAGCAGCAGAAACTGCACGATCGCGCCCCAGAGATAATATGTCAGCGGCATGCGCACGGCAAACACCGTAATAACGATGGAATAGACCGCAGAGACACACACGGACGCGAAAAACGTGCGCAGGAGCTCAGCAGAGCCGGCATAGCGCCAGACGCTCCGGTAAAGCCGGAAGATCCAGAACACGACGACACTGCAAATCGCATAAACCGTGACAGTATGCCGATAGGCCTGCAGATAGCTCCCCGGAATCTGGGAGAAGATGAAGTCAAAGCGGCCCCACAGCGCGGCAAAATAGGCAGCGTGAATCGCAGCGATGTCATAGAGAACCAGCAGCGCCGCAAGCGCCTTCCAGCGCCCGGAGCCCGGCTGCCTGTCGTGGGTTTGCTTTATTTCAGATGGTGATGCCTTGTTCATATGGCTTTCTACCTTCGTTTCCTCAAGTTGATCGGCAAGTCGCCTTTCGTCAATCAGGACTCCACATCCGCTTCGGTGAGGGTCTCACCGTTGATAACGCGCTGCGCCAGACCGCTCGCGCGGCTGACAAGCCCCTTGTCCTGATACATGACATAGGCGCGGAAGCGCGGCATGGAATAGGTGTAGTTGCTGCCGTCTCCGCCGGTGACGGAGAAGTTCTTCACATTCCAGTCCGCCCCGTCGGACAGCTGCATCTTCACGAGCGCGGAGATATCGTCGCTCGAGAGGTTCGTGATGAACATGCCCTGCAGGCTGTTGAGAATCTGGGCGTGGTGGGCAATGATCGTACCGGCAGAGAGCTTTTTGATCACGGCGGCAAGCACGATCATCTGGTTTTTGCCGCGCTGACGGTCGCCGCTGGCGAAGGAATAGCGCTCGCGGACAAAGCCGAGAGCCTGACTGCCGTTGAGATGATTCTCTCCCTGAGAGAAGGTATAGTGACCGACCTTGGAGGTGAAGCCGTAGTCGGAATAGACGGTGACGCCGCCAACCGCGTCGATCAGCGTCTCAAAGCCGGTGAAGTTGATCTGCGCGTAGTAGTTCACCGGGATGCTGTAGAGGTTCGAGAGCGCGCCGGCCGAGCAGCCGATGCCGTAAATGCCGCAGTGGGTCAGCTTGTCCATGGCGCCGCCGCCAGCGGGGTTCGGAACATAGTAGTCGCGCGGCGTGTTGATCATGAGGATCTGCTTGCTGACGGGGTTGACCACCACGAGAATGTTCACGTCGCTGCGGCTGGTCGAGAGCATCTTGCTGCGCGTGTCGGAGCCGCTGAGATAGACCACAAAGGGCTGCTGCGTGACATTCACGGGCACGAAGTTCTTGATGGAAGTGTTGTAGCTTCCGACCTCTACAGCGGTGGACGTGCCGTCCGTCTCCGCTTTGGTCTCATCCTCGGCGTCCTCGTTCATGACATTGTCGAGGATCTCAGAGGCGTCCGCCTCATCAATGCCGATCTCATAGAGAATCCGCGTATCCTCGGAAAAGTTCTCATAATCGTCCAGATCCTCGAGGATGGAGGCATACGCCTCGTTGAGAATCATGGCGCCGATATCCTTGTGGTAAAGCCCGTCCACCATGTCCAGCACAGTCTGGAACGACTCGGTCTTCACGCTGCCGATCTCTTCCTTCAAATCGTTGAGCGCGGTGCGGGTGTTCGCCGTGTCATAGTTCTGCGCCGTGCCGAAGGTATAGTCCTTCGCGTCTTCAATGTCCTCGGCAGGATCGTCCGCCAGAACATAGACCGCGACGACCGAGGACACCTTGACGTTCTCGGTGACCTTTTCAAGCGTCTGGTCAAACTGATCGGCCACGCGGGTGCTGTAAAGGCTGCCGCCGGCCATCACAACGGCGAGAATCCAGGCGATGATGCGCCGCGCAAGTCCGGGGTGCTTGCCCTTCTTCGCCTTGCTGCCGGAGAGGAAGAGCAGTCCCGCAAGCAGCCAGACCGTGAGCATCACGACGCACATCAGAAGCTTATAGCGAAGCGGCAGCATCGTCAGCTTCCACAGGCGCATGGCCGCAAACACCTCAGCCGCAAGCATGCCGAGCCAAACAAGTACAAACAACACAGATCGAAAAACTTTCATAATCGCTCCAATTTCTTTTTCCGGGAAATCTGCTGAAAAACAGCGATATACACTCTTATCTCATAATACATCAGCTTAGGATTATATCATATTTATTCTGACAAGTCTACACATCGGAATAGATATTTCGGCCTGAATTAGATACCATTTTTTCCGTCAACATGCTGTTGATAATCGTCAAAAAACATCATTTGGGCACAATTTCCGATCAACATCCGGCCGCGCCGTGCCCCCCAGACGGATGGCAGAAAAACTCCGTTTAGAAACATCGCGCTTGGTATTGACAGCGCCCCGTTCCTCCGCTAGTATGGAAAGTGCAAAGTCCCTGGAAATATTTGATTATCATTCAGAACTATGGAGGACTGCACATGAAAAAAAGCAGACACATTCTCGCACTGATCCTTGCGCTGACGCTGGCGTTTGGATTGGTCACGTCCGCCGCCGCGGCGGACCGCGTGCCGAAGCACTATGACACCTACACCGTTCTGGGCGACAGCATTGCCGCGGGCTACGGTCTGGACACCTACCCCGTGCCGGAGCCCGCAATTCTGGACGGCACGCGCGTCGAAGGCAGCTACCCCGACCTTCTGGGCAAGGCCGTCGGCTGCAATACCTATTATAATATGGCGCACTGCGGCAACCGCGCCGTGGATCTCTACTGGCTGCTCGACAACGACGCGCCCGGCGACGAGCTGACCGTCTACTATCTGGCGTCCGCAATGGGCATCGATGTGAGCACCGAGGAAAAGCTCGCCGAGGCAATGCCCGCCTTCCAGGCCCTGCGCGACGAGACGCAGGCCGCCGTGAAGGACGCCGATCTCATCACCGTGAACGTCGGCAACAATGACACGCTGACCTATGCGATCACCATGTGGGCCATCGAGGTCTCCCAAAACACCGATACCCCCGATGAGACGACCCAGAAGCTCAAGGAGATGCTCATGCAGATTCCCGGCGTGAGCGACATTCTCACCGGGCTCGACGCCATCAACAGCACCAGCGAGATGCTCCAGACGCTGCTGAAATACGCGGCGATGGGCGTGGAGTCCTTCAAGGAAAACTGGGACAACACCATCCGCGCCATCCGTGCGCTGAATCCCGACGCCACCATCGTGGCCGTGGGCATGTATAACCCCTTCAACGAAGTAAAGCTCACGAAAAACGGTGTGCTCCCCGTCGGTCGACTCATGTCCGCCGCCGTGCTGCCGCTGAATCTGCACATGCGGTATCAGAGCGCAGTGCGCAGCGAGTATCTCTTCGCCGATGTGCGCGATCCCGAGGTGCACGAGATGGAGAGCTTTATCGACGAGAGCGGTTCGCTGATGACCTTCCTCGGCAGTCTGCGTCACGGCACGCACCCCACTGCCAACGGCCACCAGTTCATCTTCGAGAAGATCCTCGCCCTGCTGCCCACTGAGGAAGTCCCGGCTGAGCCCACCACGGAACCCACCGCGTCTCCGGAGCCGACTGTCGAGCCCACTGCGCAGCCTACGGCCGAGCCGACTGCACAGCCCACTGCCGAGCCCACCGCTCAGCCGACTGCCGAACCCACCGCTCAGCCTACCGCACAGCCCACTGCCCAGCCCGCGAAGGAGTTCCCCTTCACCGACGTGCAGAAGACCGACTGGTCCTACGGCGACATCGCCTATGTCTATGAAAAGGGTCTCATGCAGGGCAAGAGCGCCGCGATCTTTGATCCGAAAGGCACCACGACCCGCGCGGAGTTTGCCACCGTCATCTACCGCATGGCCGGCAGCCCGACCGTGACGGCTGCCATGCGCAACGGCTGCATGTTCAAGGATCTCGCCGCCGACTGGTACAAGGACCCCGTCATCTGGGCGTTCAGCACTGGCGTCGTCAAGGGCACGAGCGACTCCACCTTCTCCCCGAACGATCAGATCACCCGAGAGCAGATGGTCGCCATGCTCTACCGCTACAGCAAGACCGCTGACACGCAGAGCGATCTGAGCAAGATCAAGGACGCCGCTTCCATCTCTGATTACGCCAAGCCCGCCGTGGCCTGGGCCGTGAAGAACGGCGTCATCAGCGGCTTTGAGGACGGCACCTTCCGCCCGCAGGGCAGCGCCACAAGAGAGCAGATGGCCGC
The DNA here is from genome assembly GCA_045546715.1 of Oscillospiraceae bacterium. GTDB lineage: Bacteria > Bacillota > Clostridia > Oscillospirales > Oscillospiraceae > CAG-103. The sequence goes on from JAZQDI010000025.1 coordinate 29,139, forward strand.
CATTATGGCGCGCTTTGACAAGCTTGGAAAATAATCAACACCATATAATAAAAGCCGCCGATCGGATGATCGGCGGCTTTTTTGCTTGCCGCGGCAGTCGAATTTTCGTTCGACTGTTTATAAAAAACCACCCATTTCGAGTGGAGGCAGGAAATGGGTGGTTCACGAATGTTAAGAAGCTTTTCCTGAGTTGTACGATTCGGGAGAACAGCAAATTAACAGATCGTGCGAAATAGGTTGTGCGCCGGAAGCTCAGTCCTCAGCGGCGAGACGGGCAGCCTCTTCCGCAGCGGCCTGCGCGGCGGCGGCAGCGGCCTTGGCAGCGGTCATATCACCGGCAGCGACAGCGGCCTTCGCCTCAGCGGCGGCCTTCTGCGCGGCGGCAGCGGCGGCCTCGGCAGCAGAGACAGCGGGCGCGGTGTAAACCGGCTGCGCCACGACGGGCTCAGCCACAGGCTGGGCAACGGGCTGCGCCACAGGCTGGGCAGCGGGCGCTGCGTAAACGGGCTGCGCCACGGGAGCGGCAGCGGCATAAGCCTGCGCCTTGACAGCCTGCTTGGCCTTCTTGGCCTTCTTCTTGCCGATGAGTGCGACGAGCCAGAACAGGAACGCCACAACGGCCAGAATGATGAGCGCCTGGAGCTGACGCTTGCCGGTGATCTCACCGACAACGTGACCCCACGGATTTTCAGCGCCGGTGGGCAGACCGAAGGCATAGCCCTTGAAGCCGCCCTTGATGAGACTCACGACGATGCCGGCGATGGCAGACAGCGCAGAGATGCAGCCGAAGACCACAGCAGCGCCGAGGCCCTTGCCGAACAGGGAGATGATGCCGAAGAGACCGGCGAGGATGCCGGCGACGGAGGCGACCAGAAGCAGGATATAGCTGATGGCCTTGCCCAGAACCTCGTTGGTGACGGCCTTGGTCTGGTAGTTCTCAATGTACTCGATGCCGGCGTCGGCAATCTTGTCAGCGACGTAGAGGTTCACGACGGGGTAGCCGTTGCGGACCATGATGCCGCCGTTCTCCTGCATGAAGAGATCGGTCGCGGGGTTGAAGCTCTCGCCGAGATAATCCTCGCCGCGGAGAATCGTCAGAACGCTGGGGCAGACCTCATCGCCCTCGCCCTCGGCCACGGGGAAGCTCCACAGAGACTGATCGTCGGTATCCCAGAAGCCGGGATAGATTGCGGCGCGGACGGCGTCCTTGTCGCTCTCCTCAATGTTGCCGACGAGGGACTGGAAGATGGGTTCGGGGATCTCATCAGCGGGATAGACCGCACCGACGCCATTGTTCTGATAGGCGGGCTGGCTGAGCAGGCGGCAGAGACCGACCGTCAGCGTGACCTCGCCTTCCTCAAAGACGGCAAGCTGGGCTTCACCGTCGGCGAGCTGCTGGGCGCCCTCAGCCAGCTGCTGCTGGCCGGCGGCATACTCGGCGTAGCCCGCGGCGAGCTGCGCCTCGCCCTCGGCGACCTGGCGCTGACCGTCCTCATAGCGGGCAAGCTGCGCGTTCGCGTCAGCCACAAAGCTCTGGAACCAGTTGGGGAAGTTGTCGGCATCGGCAGGAATGTCAATGCTCATGCCGAGCGTGTTGGTGATGAGATCGGTGCTCAGCGCGGCGCGGACCGCACTCAGGAAGGTCTGCTCCGCAGTGCGGATCGCGGAGTCATAGATATTGCCGCCCACGTCCAGCGGATCGAGGGGGTTGGCGCGCAGAAGCTCGCTCGTGCCGTTGACAATGGCTTCCTTGGTGGCCTTCCACTGACCGATGAGACCATTGACGGTGTTGAGCGTGCCCTGCAGCTCCTTGCCCTTGTTGTAAGCGTCGGTATTGGCAGCGAGCTCCGCCTTGCCGGCGGCAAGCTGGGCCTCGCCGTCTGCCAGCTGGGCAGCACCCGCGGCCAGCTGTGCCTGACCGTCGGCATAAGCGACTTTGCCGGCCTCAAACGTATCAACACCATCCAGATAGGTGTCATAGTTCTCGCTCAGCTGCTGGATGCCGGGTTTGAGCTCATCATTGATCTGAGCCAGACCATGCTCGGCGTCCGCCTCCTTGTAGTCCTTGATGCTCAGCGCGTCCTTCACGCCGGCGATTCCGGAAAACAGACCGAAAACGCCCGCAGCGATCAGGAGAAGGCTGAGCAGCGTGCGCAACACTTTGCTCATTTTGATTTCTCCTCTTTTAAAAAAATAATCCCGCAAATAACATTTGCTTGACTTTAATTATACAAAGCGGTAATATGATTTTCAACGGACTGAATTTCCGATTTTTTCCAAATTCGGACACATTTTGAAAATCTTTCTACTTTTGCGAAAAAAACTACGAAAAAATACAAAAGGGGTGAAATCATGGCGGAAAGACGGGACGTGACCCGCGCAAAGGCGGCCATTCAGAAGGCGTATTACGAACTGCTCTACCTCAAGCCGAAGGACAAAATCACGGTCAAGGATGTGCTCGCGCGCTCCAATTTCAGCCACGGAACCTTTTACGCGCACTTTCAGAACATCGAGGATCTGGAGCACCGGCTGGAGGAGAGCATTCTGGAGGAATGTCACCGCACGCTGCAGCGCACGAAGCGCGTGCAGGCCGAGCCGTGTCTGCAGGCGTTTGAGTCGCACCGGACAGAGCTTCGCGCCTTTGCCAACCGGCACAGCGAGGCCGACATTGTGCGCAAGCTCAAGGCGCTGATCAACACGGCGCTGCTGCGGAGCATGGAGAGCGAAAACCGGTCCGCCGTGCAGCCGGTCTGCAACTGCATCTCCGGCGCGCTGGTGGACGCCTGCGTGGCATGGGTGCTCGATGACGGCGGTCTCAGCCGGGAGGATTTTCTGAAAATCATCACGACCTTCCTCTCCGGCGGCATTCAGGGCCTCATCGACGGCCACGACGCCACGATGCAGCGATTGACATTTTAGTCATCACATTGAAAACCTGTTTTCAATGTGATGAAAGAAAAACTCGTGCTCCATCGCCCTCGGCTCCGCCTCGGTTGGTCGGCGCGAGGACTCGCCAAACGGCGAGTCTCAGGGTGTTTTTGACGGGGCAGAGCTCCGCCAAAAACGGATTGAACTTTTTTCGCCTCTTAGGAGGCGAACTCTGTGAGACATTTCCCCCAAAACAAACAAAGCGAATCCCGGGGCGGTCAGTCGTCCCGGGATTTTGCTTCGAGATATTCGTCGATGAGAATCTGCGCGCTGCGGGTATAGGTCTCGTCCGAATACGGATACTCCCGCAGGGCGGCCATGCGGCGCGGGGAGATGTGACAGTAGCCGCCGGGGTTTTTCTCCAGATAGCGCTGGTGATAGTCCTCCGCGGGGCAGAACAGCCGCAGCGGCTCGAGCTCTGTGCAGAAGCCGGGGTGGGCGGGCCGCTCGATCGCGGCGACGGCGCGCACCGTCTCCTCATCCGCCGGATCGATCCAGTAGACCCCGGACTGGTACTGGCTGCCCATGTCCATGCCCTGCCGGTGGTACATGGCGGGGTCAATGACGGCGAAGAGTGTGAACAAGAGGCGGCGCAGGCTGATCTGATTCGGATCGTACGTCACGCGCACGGCTTCGCGAAAGCCGGTGAGCCCGGTGCAGACCATGTCATACTGCGCCCACTCGGCCTTGCGGCCGTTGGCATAGCCGCTCACGGCCTCTGTCACGCCGGGCATCGAGCGCAGGAGATGCTCCAGACCCCAGAAGCAGCCCCCGGCGAGGACAATTTGCTTTGTGTTCATATCAAACTCCTAAAGAAAAATCCGGGATCGTTCGATCCCGGATTGCTTTGCATTTACGCCATTTTGATGCTGGCAAGAATCGCCGCAACGGGCGGATAATCCGGCAGCGTGGTGAAGGGATCGTCATACTCCTTGCCCTTGATGATCGTGACGAGCAGATAGCTGAACTCGTCCACCGGGAAGGCCATGCAGACGTTGTCGCCGTCGATATACTGCAGACCCTTGTTCGCGCCGAAGGAGACGTCCTTGACGTCCTGATAGCGCTCGGCAAGGGACTTTTTCAGCGCGGCGAAATCCTCGCCGCTGTAGTAGCCGGCATACTCGAGCTGGATGCTGTATTCATCGCCCGTGATTGCGGCGACGTGGGAGTTGCTGGAATAGGTGAGGAAATCCTCGGAAATGACGGCATAGCTCACGGCAGCGGCGTCATACTCCACGGAGACCTCGACGGTCCTGGCGTCTTTGAAGCCGGAAATGAAGCTGTAGCTCCCGGACTTCAGATCCTTGGGGGCGGCAGCCTTCGCCTTTCCGCCGGATTTGGCGGGAGCGGCCTTCTTCTCCGCCGCAGGCTTGCCGCCGGCGGGCTTTTTCATGGCAAGGAACACAACGGCGCCCACAGCAGCGAGACCGACAGGCGCGAGAATCAACGCTTTTTTCATAAGGATCTGCCTCCTGTTACAATAGTTATGTACAGTATACAACAGTTTTATGAAATGAACAACAATTTCTTTTGAGACGCAAAAGACGCCGGTCTTACGACTGGCGTCTTTTCGATTATTTCATCAGACTCTCCATGGCATGATAGATGCTGCGCAGCGCGTGCTCAAAGTCGCGCTCCTCGACGCTGACGATGATGTTCAGCTCGCTCGAGCCCTGATCGATCATGCGGATGTTCACGTCCGCATTGGACAGCGCCGTGAAGATCTTCGCGGCCGTACCCTTGGAGTAGACCATGCCCTGACCAACGACGGCGATGAGGGCGAGATTGTCCTCCACGGAGACGACGTCCGGCTCCAGATCCTGACGGATGCGGTGGAGAATTTCCTCCCGGTGCGTGTCGAAGGAGGAGGTGTTGATGACGACGGAGATCGTATCGATGCCGGAGGGGCAGTGCTCAAAGCTGAGCCCGCAGTCGGCAAAAATCTTGAGGAGCTTGGCGACAAAGCCCACTTCCCCGTTCATCATGGATTTTTCAATGTGGATGCTGCTCAGACCCTTTTTGCCGGCGATGCCGGTGACGGTGCGGCGGCCGGTGCTGGCCGGGAGCGAGGCGACAATCATCGTGCCGGGGTCGTCGGGGCTGTTGGTGTTGCGGATGTTGATGGGGATACCCGCCTTGCGCACGGGGAACACCGCGTCCTCATGCAGGACGGTGGCGCCCATGTAGCTCAGCTCGCGCAGCTCGGTATAGGTGATGTAATCGATCACGCGGGGGTTCTCCACAATGCGGGGATCGGCCGAGAGCATGCCGGAGACGTCCGTCCAGTTTTCATAGAGCTCGGAGGCCGAGGCTCTGGCGACGATTGCGCCGGTCACATCGGAGCCGCCGCGGGAGAAGGTCTTGACCGTGCCGTCCGGCAGCGCGCCGTAAAACCCAGGGACGACAGCGTTATCCAGCCCAATGAGGCGGGCGCTGAGCGTGCGGAAGGTATAGGCCTCATCGAGCACGCCGTCGGCGCGGAAGCGAATGACCTCCGCCGCGTCCACAAACGGGAAGCCCAGGAAGGAAGCGATGATCTTGCTGTTGAGATACTCGCCGCGGCTTGCCATATAATCGGCGTTGGGCTCGTGCTCCAGATGACGGCGCAGCTGGGCAATCTCGGCGTCAATGTCAAACTCGACGTTCAGCTCGGTGATGATGTCCTGAAAGCGGCCGCGGATTTTTTCGAGCGTGGCAGAGAAGTCCACGCCGTCCGCCGCCTCGTTGTAGCAGCGGTAGAGCAGATCCGTGACCTTGATATCGTCCTTGGTGCGCTTGCCGGGGGCGGAGGCCACCACGAAGCGGCGGGCGGGATTGGCGCGGATGATCTCCGCGGCCTTCCGGATCTGGGGCGCGCTGGCAAGACTGGTTCCGCCGAATTTGACTGTAATGGTTTGCATATGGGATCACCTTTCCGTGTTGATTGCCTGATTCAAATAGGTATGCAGCACGGCAGAATGCACTGCGGCCGCAGTGAGAATGGTATCGTTCTTCGGCAGGAAGCCGGGATTGTGGAGCGGCAGATCACAGCCGGCCCCAAAATGGTAGTATACACCAGGACGGTTCAAAAGAAAATATCCAAAATCTTCAGTTTTCATCGTCGGGAGGTCGAGAACGCTGACATTTTGCACACCCAGAAGCCGTTCTGCAACCGATCGGACCAGATCGGTCTCGGCATCGTGGTTCACCACGCCGGGATAGCTCTTCTGCAGGCGCATTTCCACCTGCACGTCCGTGTGGGACGCGACGTCGCGGCACACCTCAAGCAGCATGGAGCGCATCGTGATGCGCGAATCGGAGCCGAGCGTACGCATGATGCCGGTGAGCTCCGCCTCGTCGGCGACGATGTTGCGCGCGGTCCCGGCGCGGAACGTGCCGACGGATACGACACTGCGCTCACCGTGCAGCCGCTCCGGCAGCGCGAGCAGACGCGAGACCATCTGCGCGCCGGCTTCGAGCGCGTCTATGCCCTTCTCCCGCTCGGCGCCGTGTGCGGCGCGGCCGAAGAGCCGGATGAGAAACGTATCGGAAGCGGCATAGAACTTTCCGTAGCGCACGCCGATCTGCCCCGCGGGGAGATCGGGCGTGACATGGCCGCCGAACACGGCGTCGACCCCGCGCAGACAGCCCGCATCAATCATGCGCTGGGCGCCGCCCTCGCCCTCCTCGTCCGGCTGGAAGAGAAAGCGGACCGAGCCCGCGAGCTCCTCGCGGTGGCGGCTGAGGAGCATGGCCGCGCCGAGGGCCGCCGTGAGGTGCACATCGTGGCCGCAGGCGTGCATCACGCCGGGGTTGCGCGATGCAAATTCCGCGCCGGTGACCTCCTGCACAGGCAGGGCATCCATGTCCGCGCGCAGGGCGACCGTCGGGCCGGGCTTTGCGCCGTGGAGCGTCGCCTCCACACCGGTGTCAAGCACGCGGCGTGGACGCAGGCCGACCGAGCGGAGCACCTTTTCGATGCGCTCGGCAGTATGATATTCCTGATTTCCCAATTCGGGGTCCTGATGAAACGCGGCGCGAAGGGAAAACAGTTCGCTCTGGATCTGCGCTGCTTCCGATAAGTAATCCGGGATTGCTTGGTTCATTCTTCTTTACTCCAAAAAATACAAGAGCGGAGAGTTGAGAGTGGAGAGTTGAGATCATGAAAACTCCACTCTCCACTCTCCAAGTTACACTCTCTATTACAGCGTGCGCAGCGCAGCCTCGAGCGCGGTCTTCTGACTGGTGCCGGCGTCCTTCTCCTTGATGATCCGGGCGGGGCAGCCGGCGACGACCATATTCTCCGGCACATCCTCCACGACGACGGCCCCGGCGGCGACGACCGCGCCGCGCCCGACGTGCACGCCCTCAATGACGACGGCGTTTGCGCCGATGAGCACATCGTCCTCAATGATGACGGGTGTGGCGGAGGCGGGCTCGATGACGCCCGCAAGCACCGCTCCGGCGCCGACGTGGCAGTTTTTGCCGACCGTGGCGCGGCCGCCCAGAACGGCGCCCATGTCGATCATCGTGCCCTCGCCGATGACGGCGCCGATGTTGATGACGGCGCCCATCATGATGACGGCGTTTTTGCCGATGGTAACATTGTCGCGAATGAGGGCGCCCGGCTCAATGCGGGCAGGAACCTCTTTCATGTCGAGCAGCGGCACGGCGCTGTTGCGGCGGTCATTCTCCACGACGAGATCCGCGATCTTATCGGCGTTCGCGGCGAGAATGGGCTGCAGCTCGCTCCAGTCGCCGAAAACGATCTTGTCCCCCGCGCCGAACACCTGCGCGGCGCCGTAATCAATCGGGGCAGTCTCCTTTACGTAGAGCTTGACGGGGGTTTTCTTCTTCGCGTCGGCGATAAACTGAATGATTTCCTGAGCGGTCATGGGCATGACGGTTGTTCTCCTTTTTGACGATGCGGGCGGATGATATCCGCCCCTGCAAAGTTATTGCTCGACGATCGAGCGCATATCATACAGACCGGGCTCCATCGTGACGAGGGCGCGGGCGGCGACCATGGCGCCCTGCGCAAACAGTGCGCGGTTTTCCGCCTCGTGCTTGAGCGTGATGGTCTCCATGCCGTTGGAGATGATGATCTCGTGGGTGCCGGTCTCGGTGCCGTAGCGCAGGGCATGGATGCCGATCTCGTCCGGCTCGCGCTTGGCGTGGCCGGAGCGGCCGAGGACGAACTTCATCTCGCCTCTGGCCTCGCAGATGCGCTTGGCGAGCAGCAGCGCGGTGCCGCTGGGGGCGTCGAGCTTCTGATTGTGGTGGCGCTCGATGATCTCAATGTCCGCCTCCGGGAACATGGCGGCGGCGCGCTTGGCGAGATCCGCAAGAACTGCAACGCCGAGAGACATGTTCGCCGAGAGGAAAACGGGAATGTCGTCCGTGGCGGTCTCAATCTGGTGCAGCTCCTCGGCGCTCTGGCCGGTCGTGGCAATGACGACGGGCAGATGGCGCATGACACAGTAGCCGAGCAGGTTGCCGGTCTCGGCGTGGTTGGAAAAGTCGATGACGCAGTCGGCCTCGCCCGTAAACTGCTCGAGCGTCTGATAAATCCCGGCCTCGGGATTGAGGCTGAAGCTGCGGGAGACGCGCGCCGCGATCTCAAAGCCCTCGGCAGTCTCGATGCAGGCGGTGAGCATACGGCCCATGCGGCCGTTGGCGCCGTAAATAATAACCTTCATAGCAATTCTCCTTTAAAGCCCTCGACAGAGTTTGCAGCGCGCACGCTGCAAAGCAATGAAATCCATTTTGGCAGCGGAACTTCGTTTCGCTGCCAAAATTCTTCTCACGGAGTAAAGCATTTAAACATTCAAAAGCTGCGCTTTTGAAGCCTTAAATGCTGCGCGGAGTGCATCTCTTTCATTTGAAATGCGCTTGCGCATTTCAAATGAGCCCCTGCTCCTTCATGGCAGCCTCGAGTCTCGGCCACTTCTCGGCGGACATCGGGGTCAGCGGCAGACGCAGGAAGTTTTCGCACCAGCCCATGGCGGCCATGCCGGCCTTGACGGGGATGGGGTTGACCTCGCAGAAGAGGGCATTGATGAGCTCCAGCAGCTCCAGCTGCAGAGCGGCGGCGCCCTTCACGTCGCCATTGAACCAGCGGTCGCAGATCTCAACGGTCTTGCGCGGGGCGACGTTCGACAGCACGGAGATGACACCGATGCCGCCGAGGGACATGATGGGCACGATCTGGTCATCGTTGCCGGAGTAGATGTCCAGCGCGCCGTCGAGCAGCGCGGCGGTCTTGGCAATCTTGGAGATATCGCCGTTGGCCTCCTTGATGGCGGCGATGCGGGGGTGCTTGGCGAGCTCCACATAGGTGGCGGGCTCGATGCCGCAGCCGGTGCGGGAGGGCACGTTATAGACGATCATGGGGACGGTGGAGGCGTCGGCGATGGCATTGAACATCTGCACGAGGCCGGCCTGGGTCGCCTTGTTATAGTACGGCGTGACGCAGAGGATGGCGTCCGTGCCGACGGAGCAGGCATACTTCGTCATCTCAATGGCGTGGGCCGTGTCGTTCGAGCCGGTGCCGGCAATGACGGGGACGCGGCCGGCCACACGCTCGACGCAGAAGCGGATGCACTCCTTGTGCTCGGCGTCGGACAGGGTGGGATTCTCGCCGGTGGTGCCGCAGACGACGATGGCATTGATGCCCTCGGCGATCTGCCAGTCGATGATGCGGCCGAAGGCCTCATAATCAACGCCATTGGCATTGGTCGGGGTGATGATGGCGGTGGCAACGCCGCGGAAGATGGGCTGATTGGTCATGACAGTACGCTCCTTTACTAAAATACAGTGTTGTTTCCTGCCTCCATTTTATGTGTTTTGGTCTGCAATTTCTACGCAAAAGGTGCTAATGACATTGCAAATCGTGCTCAATGGAGGGCTCCTGCGAAAACCGGGTACTGCCTCGAAAAGATCCAAAACAAAAACGCGGCAAATGCAACGCATTTGCCGCGCAGAAATAGCTCTGATCCCCGCCGGGGGCGGGATAAATCACAGGAATCTCAAGCGCTCCGCAAATGCGACAGTCCGGGAGATATTCTCTCACGGCCCAGGGGAGGTTCGCCTGCCTTCCCTTCGGCGGCGGTTCCTTTCGGCTCTGCAACGGCTTTGCGATGCCTTGGCACAGAGCGTACTGATAACAGCCGCGCCTCTATCCTTTCACTGCAATATTCGGTTTACTGTGTTAAATTGTATCAGGGATATACTGGAATGTCAATTTGTGAGATGGCATAAGATTGGCAGGCAAAAGCGACATTCTCTGTGCAAAACACACAGAGAATGTCGCTTGTTCGGATTCGCGTGAGGGGTAAGCCCCTCCCCTACGACATTTGCCGATGTTTGCGGCTTGACAGTGGGCATCGCGCCCTACTGTCATCCTGAGCGGAGCGAAGCGAAGTCGAAGGATCTTGCATCCGCACTGCTGCTCTGCCAAGATCCCTCGGCAGGCTCGGGATGACAGGATTGCGCTTACCGCACTCTGCAGACCAGCTCGCCGTTTTCCTCGTCCACGACGAGGGTGGCGCCGGTGTGCAGGTCGCCCTGCAGGATGGTTCGAGCGATGAGCGTCTCGGCCCGGGACTGCAGATAGCGCTTCATGGGTCTCGCGCCGTAAACAGGATCGAAGCCGTTTTCGATGATGTTCGCCTTGGCGGCGTCCGTGAGCTCCAGACGCAGCTGGCGGGCGGCCAGACGCGCGCGCAGGCCGGCGATCAGATTGTCGATAATCCGGCTCAGATCGTCCTTCGTCAGAGGCTTGAAGAAGATGGTCTCGTCCAGACGGTTGAGAAACTCCGGACGGAACGCACGGCGGAGCCCCGCCTCCACGCCCGCGCGGGCGGCGTCGGTCACATTGCCGTGCTCGTCAATGCCGTCGAGCAGATACTGGCTGCCGAGGTTCGACGTGAGGATGATGATGGTGTTCTTGAAGTCCACGGTGCGGCCCTGACTGTCGGTGATGCGGCCGTCGTCCAGGATCTGCAGAAGGATGTTGAACACATCCGGGTGCGCCTTTTCCACCTCGTCAAAGAGGACGACGCTGTAGGGCTTGCGGCGGACGGCCTCGGTGAGCTGACCGCCCTCGTCATAGCCGACGTATCCCGGAGGCGCGCCGATCAGACGCGAGACGGAGAACTTTTCCATATACTCCGTCATGTCGATGCGCACCATGTTGCTCTCATCGTCGAAGAGGCTCTCGGCGAGCGACTTCGCGAGCTCCGTCTTGCCGACGCCCGTGGGGCCGAGGAAGAGGAAGCTGCCGATCGGACGGTTCGGATCGGCGATGCCGGCGCGGCTGCGCCAGATCGACTCGCACACGCGCTGCACGGCCTCGTCCTGACCGATGAGGCGCTGATGGAGAATCTCATCGAGGTGCAGGAGCTTTTCGCGCTCGCCCTCCATGAGCTTCGCCACGGGGATGCCCGTCCACTTGGCGACGATGCCGGCGATGGACTCCTCCGTGACCGTGTCCTGCACGAGGGAGTCCTCGCTCCCCTTGCGCTCGGCGGCCTCCTCGGCCGCCTTGAGCTGCTGCTCGAGGGCAGGCAGCTCCGCGTACTGCAGGCGCGCGGCCTTTTCATACTCATACTGCTGCTGGGCGTTTTCAATGTCCACGTGCATCCGGTCGATCTCGGCCTTGATGCGCTTGACCTCCTCGACGGAGTTTTTCTCCGCGTCCCAGCGGGCCTTCATCTCGTTGAAATGATCCTTCTGCTCGGCAAGCTCGCGGCTGAGCTTTTCCAGACGATCCTTTGAGAGCTGGTCCTCCTCTTTTTTGAGGGCCATTTCCTCAATTTCCATCTGCATGATGCGGCGGCGCAGATCGTCCAGCTCCGCGGGCATGGAGTCGATCTCCGTGCGGATGAGCGCGCAGGCCTCGTCCACGAGGTCAATCGCCTTGTCAGGCAGGAAACGATCGGTGATATAGCGGTGTGAGAGCGTGGCCGCAGCGACGAGCGCGGCGTCATGGATGCGCACGCCGTGGTAGATTTCGTATCGATCCTTCAGGCCGCGCAGGATGCTCACAGTGTCCTCCACGGTGGGCTCATCGACCTGCACGGGCTGGAAGCGGCGCTCGAGCGCGGCGTCCTTCTCGATATACTTGCGGTATTCGTCGAGCGTGGTGGCGCCGATGCAGTGCAGCTCGCCGCGCGCCAGCATGGGTTTCAGGAGATTGCCGGCGTCCATGCTGCCCTCGGTCTTGCCGGCGCCGACGATGGTATGCAGCTCGTCAATGAACAGGAGGATTCTGCCCTCGCTCTTTTTGATCTCCTCGAGCACGGCCTTGAGCCGCTCTTCAAACTCGCCGCGGTATTTCGCGCCGGCGACGAGCGCGCCCATGTCGAGAGAAAACACGGTCTTGTCCTTCAGTCCCTCGGGCACGTCGCCGCGCACGATGCGCTGCGCCAGCCCCTCGGCGATGGCCGTCTTGCCGACGCCGGGCTCGCCGATGAGGACGGGGTTGTTTTTCGTCTTGCGCGAGAGAATGCGGATGACGTTGCGAATCTCCTGATCGCGGCCGATGACGGGGTCCATCTTGCCGTCCCGCGCGCGCTGCACCAGATCCGTGCCGTATTTCATCAGCGCGTCATAGGTACTCTCCGGATTGTCGGAGGTGACGCGGCCGGTCTTGACCTTGCTCAGCTGGGTGGTGAAGCCGTCCTTCGTGATGCCATGGCTGGAGAAAATGCGCTTAATGTCGCGCGTCGGGTGCTGGAAAATGCCGAGCATGAGGTGCTCAACGGAGATGAAATCATCCTGCATGTTCTTCGCCACGCGCTCGGCGAAGGCGAGCACCTTGCCCGTCTCGGAGGAGGCATAGACCTCGCTGCCGGCGCCGGAGACGCGCGGGAGGTTACCGATGACGGTATCGAGCTCGGCGAGCACGGTGTCGCAGTCAACGCCCATGCGGGTGAAGAGCGTGCCGATCAGACCGCCGTCCTGGTCGATGAGGGCATAGAGCAGATGCTCCGGGGTAATATATTGATTGCCGTTCTCCTGCGCCATGTTCTGCGCGGTCTGAATGGTCTCGATGGTCTTTTGGGTGAATTTCTCAGCATTCATTGTGATTGGCTCCTTTCGATAGGATGGAAAAAAGTTAGGAGTGAGGAGTGAGGAGTGAGGAGTGAGGAGTTGACTCTTGCGTTCACTCCTAACTCCTAATTCCTCATTATACAAGGATTTGCCCCGCAGCGAACTGTGTCATATAGATCGCCTCCACCTCGTGGATCGAATATCTTCCGGCGAGGAAGCCCTTCATCAGATGGTCGAAGAGCTGGATATACTCCGAGAGGGCGCGGGCAATTTCATCGCTGTCATAGTCCCGGTCCTGCGGCAGGCGCAGCGAGCGGACAAAGCGCCCGTCATAGAGCGCGTAGCGCGGCGGCTCGCCGCGATAGGGCGCAAGGTGCTTGTCTTCAATGCGCTTCCAGAGACGGAAGAAATAGGTCATGCTCTCGAGCAGACCCTGACTCTGCGTGCGGAAGGCGACGGTCAGCTCGCCGAGATCCTCCGCGTCGCCCCGCTTGAGCGCGACCTCATACTTGACCGTCGGGCGGTATTTATACTGCAGACTGCTCTTGAGCGTCATGGTCATCGCGTTGGGCACGAAAAACGGCACAAGCTCGCGCGCCGGGGCGACGAGCTGCTCCATGGCGTGAAAAATATTTTCAATCCGGCGCTCCGGCGTGAGCACGGACGTGTAATCCGCCAGAATCTGATTGATGAGCGCCGAGCGGTTCGTGCCCATCTGGTGCGCCAGCGCGTCGATCTCGCGGACGACCTCTTCATTTAACATCAAACTGTACAATGTCTTTTTCATCGGGATGCACCACCTGTCTGTACTGATTGTATCCTACACCGCGCAGCAACTTTTGTCAAGCAAATTTATATAAATTATTTTGCAAATTATTTATAAAACAGGTTCGAGGAATGGCCTTCATTCAGTTTTTTTCATGACGTTTATCACTAAAATTCGTCGTTTTAACGAAATAAAGTATGTTCAAACCCTGACAATTGCACTTTTTGCATAAAAATTTCCTGCTTTTCTATGGAAAACATGAATTGTATTCCCCGCGCTTTGGCGTTAAAATAAGCTTGACAGCACAGGTGCTGTTGTGAAAACAAGGGAATACAGCAAAATTTATTGAGAAAGAGGTTTGATCAACATGATTCAGAACGATTATCTCGCACGCGTACTGGCTGATGTGCAGAAGAACCACCCCGGCGAGCCTGAGTTCCTGCAGGCGGTTGAGGAAGTCTTCGAGTCTCTGCAGCTCGTCGTCGACAAGCACCCTGAGTGGGAGGCTGCCGGTCTGATCGAGCGTTTCGTGGAGCCTGAGCGCATCGTCATGTTCCGCGTTCCCTGGGTCGACGACAACGGCAAGGTCCAGGTCAACCGCGGCTACCGCGTGCAGTTCAACAGCGCCATCGGCCCCTACAAGGGCGGCCTGCGCTTCCACCCCTCCGTCAACCTGAGCATCATCAAGTTCCTCGGCTTCGAGCAAATCCTGAAGAACTCCCTCACCACCCTTCCCATGGGCGGCGGCAAGGGCGGCTCCGACTTCGACCCCAAGGGCAAATCTGACGCTGAGGTTATGCGTTTCTGCCAGAGCTTCATGACCGAGCTCTATCGCCACATCGGCCAGTTCACCGACACCCCCGCCGGCGACATCGGCGTTGGCGCCCGCGAGATCGGCTATATGTTCGGCCAGTACAAGAAGATCGTTGACCGCTTTGACGGCGGCGTGCTCACCGGCAAGGGCCTGACCTACGGCGGCTCCCTGGCCCGCACCCAGGCCACCGGCTACGGCGTCTGCTACTACAGCGTCGAAGCGCTCAAGCACCTGAAGAACGACAGCTACGAGGGCAAGACCGTCGTCGTCTCCGGCTCCGGCAACGTCGCGCAGTACTGCGCGCAGAAGGTCACCCAGTTCGGCGGCAAGGTCGTTGCCATGTCCGACTCTCAGGGTTATATCTATGATCCCAACGGCATCAACCTCGACGTGCTGTTTGACATCAAGCAGCGTCGCCGCGCCCGCATCAGCGTGTACGCGCAGG
>JAZQDI010000026.1:0-24639 GCA_045546715.1 Oscillospiraceae bacterium
TTTCGGCGCCAGCCGTCGTTGAAAATGCTCGAAATACACACAAGTATTTCTGTGCTTTTCGCCTAGCCTGACACCAAAAACTCTCTTTTTGAGGTGCTGCGCAGTTTTGAGCGAGCGATATTTCGTTCAGGCAAAATGAAAAAATCCGGGAATCCTTGGTGGATTTCCGGATTTTTTCATGAAGTATGAGCGGAATAGGGCCGCTCAAAACCTGATACTTCCTTGTCAGAGCCGCCCTAAAGGCGGGTCTTTTGATTTGGAGCCTCGCCTTCGGCGAACACTGCGAGGCTTTTATAACACGATGATTTATGGTAAGATAGTTCGAAACAAAACGATCGGAGGCAAGCGTATGGAAACTCCCTTTTCCCGCACAGAACTGCTGCTTGGGCCGGAGGCAATGGCGCGGCTGCGCGCTTCACGCGTCGCGGTATTCGGCATCGGCGGCGTGGGCGGACACGCAGCGGAGGCCCTCGTGCGCTCCGGCGTGGGCGCAATCGATCTCGTGGACAGCGATCAGGTGAGCGTCTCAAATCTCAACCGCCAGCTCTTTGCGCTGCACAGCACCATCGGCATGGACAAGGTGGACGCCGCGAGGGTGCGGCTGCTCGACATCAACCCCAATCTCATCATCCGCACACACAAGTGCTTCTTCCTGCCGGAGACGGCGGATCAGTTTGATTTTTCGGCGTATGACTACGTGCTCGACTGCATCGACACCGTCACCGGCAAGCTGCAGCTGGTCGAGGCGGCACATGCGGTCTCGACGCCCATCATCAGCAGCATGGGCGCGGGCAACAAGCTCGACCCCGCGGCCTTCGAGGTGGCGGACATTTATGAGACCTCCGTCTGCCCGCTGGCGCGGATCATGCGCAAGGAACTGCGGCGGCGCGGCATCCCTGCGCTGAAGGTGGTCTATTCCCGAGAAGAGGCCATCGAGCCGCTCGAAAAGGCAGAGCCGGAGCGGCAGGGCCGCCGGAGCGTCCCCGGGAGTCTCGCCTTCGTTCCCTCCGTCGCCGGACTCATCATGGCGGGCGAGGTGGTCAAAGATCTCGCCGGCATGCAGTGATGATTGAATGCTTCCGCTGCTCTGTCTTGCGTTTTTCGGACTTTCGTCGTATTATAATTTCTAGTTTTTTACAAAAGCGAGGAGATCCCCTTGGAGCTGACTCTGGTTCTGGCGCAGAAAATTCTGAGCCTGTCCATTTACATTGCGCTCGGCTTTCTCGCCGTGCGCGTAAAGGTGCTCACCTTTCAGGACAGCAAGGCGCTGAGCGCCTTTGCGCTCTATTTTCTCACGCCCTGCGCCATGCTGGACGCATATCAGTATGAATATTCCACCGCAAAGCTCGTCGGCATGGGCGTGAGCTTTGCGGGGGCGCTGGTTGTGGTTGCGGTCTTCGCGGCGCTGACGCTGCTGCTTCGCCGGCCGCTGCACCTGAACGTGGTGGAATCCACCAGTCTGGAATATCCCAACGCGGGCAACTTCATGCTGCCGCTGGTGGCGAGCGCCATGGGCGGCGAATGGGTGATCTACTGCAGCGCGAGCTTTTTCGTGATGAATGTGCTCATGTTCACGCATGGTCTCGCAGTGCTGAGCGGGCAGAAAAAATTCAAGCTTTCCATGCTCTACAAAAACGTGGTAATGCTCGCAAACGTCGCAGGTCTCGTCATGTTCCTCTGCCGGTGGCAACTGCCGGGGCTTCTGGGCGACACCGTGACCGCCATGGGCGAAATGATGGGGCCGGTGTACATGTTCACAATCGGCATGATTCTCGGCAACGCCGATCTGGTGCGCGTGTTCACAAACGGCCGCGCCTGGCTCATCACCTTCGGGCGGCTGATCGTCTATCCCGCAGCGGCGATTGCGGTTCTCTGCGTGTGCGGTGTGTTTCATCTCCATCCGCAGGCGCGGGAGATCATCACCGTCGTCGCACTCACAGCCGGCGCGCCGGCCGCCGTGATGGTCACGCAGTTTACGCAGATGTACCGCACGGAGCAGGAGGCGCAGTTTGCAAGCAGCGTGAACATCATGTCCACAGTGCTCTGTCTGGCGACGATGCCGGTGATCTCCTGGCTGTATCAGGCGCTTGCCTATTGAGCGGAAAAATTCACACTTTTGTGTCATATGCGCGGCGAAAACCTGCTACAATAAGAGCACTGATTAAACTCCTTTGGAGGCGTCACTGTGGATAACCTGCTGCACAAGCTGCAAACCCCAAAGAAAAAAGAACCTGATCTGCCTCCCCGGCGGGAGCTGCCCATTCTCGAGGCGGACCCCGACCGGGGACTCACACGTGCTGAGGCGGAAGAGCGCGCCGCTGCCGGCTGGGCCAACACCCCGGTGGAGAGCGCGGGCAAGAGCACCAGAGAGATCATCCTCTCCAACACCTTCACCTATTTTAACCTCCTGTTTTTCCTGCTCGCGCTGTGCATCATCGCCGTGGGAATCTTCCAGCCGAAGCTGCTTTTGAATCTCACGTTCATGGGCGTAATCATCATCAACACGGTCATCGGCATCGTGCAGGAGCTTCGCTCCAAGCAGACGCTGGAGAAGCTCTCCGTCCTCGCCGCGCCCAAGGCCGTCGTCGTGCGCGACGGCGCCGAGCTGACAGTGAACACCGCCGACGTCGTGCGGGATGACATCGTCATCCTCGCGGCGGGCAACCAGATCTATGCCGATGCTGTGGTTGTTTCGGGTGAGTGCGCCGTGAACGAAGCGCTCATCACCGGCGAGTCGGACGAGATTCGCAAGGGACCCGGCGCGGAGCTGCTGTCCGGCAGCTTCGTCGTGAGCGGTCAGTGCCGCGCGCGGCTGACGCAGGTCGGCGCGGACAGCTATGTCTCCCGGCTCACGCTGGAGGCGAAGGCCGCCAAGCCCCCGCAGCAGAGCGAAATGATGCGCAGTCTCCAGAACCTCGTCAAATGGATCGGATTTCTCGTGATCCCGCTGGGCGTGATCATGTTCATCAAGGAGCATCTCTGGATCGGGCGCGACATCCCCGTTTCCGTGACGAGCACGGTCGGCTCCATCATCGGCATGATCCCGGAGGGGCTCTATCTGCTCACGAGTCTCGCGCTGGTGGCGGGTGTAATCCGGCTTGCGCAGCGCAAGACGCTGGTGCATGAATTGGAGTGCATCGAAACGCTCGCGCGCGTGGACACGCTCTGCGTGGACAAGACCGGCACCGTGACAGAGAACAAGATGATCGTGGAGGACGTGCATCTGCTCTGCGCCGACCGCTTTACGGAGGACGATGTGCGCCTCATCATGGCGGACTATGTTTACGCCATGCAGGCCGACAACGACACCATGGCCGCTCTGCGCCGGTATTTCACCGGCAAGGTGACCCAGCAGGCGCGAGACACGCTCCCCTTCTCCTCGGCAAAGAAATACGGCGGCGTCTCCTTCCACGCGGACGAGACCTATCTGCTCGGCGCACCGGACATTCTGCTCGCGGCGCAGGACGAGAAATATGAGGAGCTGATCGAGGGCTACTCCGCGCAGGGCTGCCGCGTGCTGCTGCTGGGCATGTATGACGGCTCGCTGCACGATGAGCGTCCCACGGCGGATCTGCTGCCGATCGCGCTCATCCTCCTGTCAAACAAAATCCGCGAGGAAGCGCCGGAGACCTTCGGCTATTTCGCCCAGCAGGGCGTGGCGATCAAGGTCATCTCGGGCGACAATCCCCGCGCAGTCTCGGAGGTTGCAAAGCGGGCGGGCATCGCAAACGCGGACCGCTTTGTGGACGCGCGCACCCTGCGCACCGTGGATGAAATCGCCGAGGCCGCGGAGGAATACACCGTGTTCGGCCGCGTGACCCCGGCGCAGAAGCGCCAGCTCGTGCAGGCGCTGAAGGCGGACGGCCACACCGTGGCCATGACGGGCGACGGCGTGAACGACGTGCTCGCGCTCAAGGAGGCGGACTGCTCCATCGCCGTGGCCTCCGGCAGCGACGTTGCCGCGCAGGTAGCGCAGATCGTGCTGATGGACAACAACTTTGCCTCCATGCCGTCCGTCGTGGCGGAGGGCCGCCGCGTGATCAACAACATCGAGCGCAGCGCCTCGCTCTATCTGGTGAAGAACATCTTCACGTTTTTCCTCGCCTTCTTCACGCTCTTTGCCACGCTGCCCTATCCCTTCAGCCCGGCGCAGCTGAGCATGGTCAACGGCGTGACCATCGGCATCCCGTCGTTCATCCTCGCCATGGAGCCGAACGAAAACCGCATTCAGGGCAAGTTCCTGCGAAACGTCATCTTCCGCGCACTGCCCTGCGCCATGACGGATCTGGTGCTGATCGTGGGCATTCTGCTGTTTTATATCGCGTTTCATATTGACGATACGTCCATGAGCACCATCTGCACCGGCGTGATGGGCATCGTGGGTCTCATGATGGTGCACCGCACGTCCAAGCCCTACAACAAGCTGCGCATCGCCATGATGATCGTGCTGACACTGTCGTTTCTGGTCGCGTTTTTCTTCCTGCCGGAGATCTTCACGCTCAAGGTGCTGGACTTTTCGAGCACGCTCATTCTCGTCGTCTTCGGACTGCTGGCCTGGCCGGTGCTGAATCTGTTCAGCCGCGTGAATGACAAGCTGCGCGAGCAGCTGAGCGGCTGGCTCGCAAAGAGGCGGGCGTAAGCCTCGCAGAGTTCGCGGCTCGGAAGACACGAAACGATTCAATCCGTAAGCGAAAACAATTTTTTCGCTTGATAAAAAAGGCTTCGGATTTTTCATCCGAAGCCTTTTTTCAGCCTTCCGCGCGGTGATCTCGAAACAGCAGAGAGATACACCAGATCGCGGCGATACCTACCAGGGCATAGACCACGCGGCTGAGCGCGGCGGTCTGGCCGCCGAAGATGGCCGCCACCAGATCGAACCGGAACAGACCGATGCTGCCCCAGTTGAGTCCGCCGATGATCGTCAGGATCAGGGCGATCCTGTCCAGTACCAACATCGTTTTTTACCACTCCTTCTTCCGGATGATGCAGACATCCGCATGAGGCTATTGTGGCCGAACCGGGCAAAAAACATACGCGGAATTTTTTATTTTTCATCGCCGCAATTCGATGGCTTTCGCGCCGAGAGCGTGGTATGCTCAGAGCACAGCTTATCCAATGGGTCCTCCATGATCCGGAGGGCACGGCTCATATCTTTATCCCATAACCCTGTACTGGCGAACCTGATATTTCAGGCTCGCCTTTTTTCGTTTCGCTTTCAGTTTTATTTTACAATCGGAATGCAGAACTCCGCCGCGAATTGATCGCCCTCGCTGCTGCTGCGGAAGCTGCCCTCCAGCAGTCGCATGATGGCGTCGCAGGTGCGCAGACCGATGCGATTGCTCTCCACGGCGCCGGGTCTCGGCGCGGCAATGACATTGGAAAACCGGACGAGCACAAAGCCTTCCTGCAGCTCCGCACTGATGACCACATCCTCCGCGGGATCGGCGTACTTCGTGATGTTTGACACGAGATTGTCCACCACGCGCTTGATGAGACTCACGTCCGTGCGCACGGAGCAGGGCACATCCAGCGGCTCTGTCTGAACCGAAAAGCCCTTGGAGATCAGATCCTCCGCGCACTCGCCCAGCAGCTGCCAGAGGAGAATTTCCGCGTCATACTCCTCCATTTCCACAGACTGGGTCGCACTGCCGAACACAAGAAAATAGCGGAACATCTCGCCGGTAAGGTCGCGGATGCGATAGCTCTTGTCCAGACAGGCGCGGACATAGTCCCGATCCGCCTCAGGAAGTGCTTCGCGGTCCATATCGAGCAGCTCCAGATAGCCGATCAGCGCGGTGAGCGGATTGCGGATATCATGGCTCAGGGCCGTGATGAGATCGTGGTTTGCCTGCAGCGCGCTCTGCTCGGCGAGACCTCTCTGAATGATGGCGACGCGCATATTCTCCACATCGCGGGCCAGCGAGCTGATCTCATCCCGATAGCGCGGCACAATCTCATGGTTCATCTTGCCGCCGGAAACCTCATTGACCTCGCGCGAGAGCGTGGAGATGCGGTTGGTGAGCCAGCGAAAATTGATCAGCAGGATCACGACCAGCACTGCGACGGAGACGATGATGGAGAAATAGGTTCCGAGATCATACATCCGCAGCTCGGAATTTTCCGACAGAGCGACGGTATAGGTTCCGTCCGCAAAGTCGATCTGATAGAAGTCATAGCCCTCTTTTTCGAGCGACCAGGCGAGATCCGGCTGGTCGTCCAGCTCCTGCGAGCCCCACCAGCTCACCTCATAGGGCATGCCTGGGAGAAACACCACCGCTGTAACCGTTCCGTCCGCTGTGGCCCACTGCTCCAGCCGGGCGGATTCCGCGCCGTTGATCGGCTCCTTCGCCAGCTCCACGCGCAGCCGCTCGGCCACATCGTCATTTCGCTTCGATTTGGCCTCATCCGTCAGATACCACTGGTCCACACCCCAGATGGCGATCTGGTTTACGATCAGAAACACGAGGACTGCGATCAGCATTGCGCCGATGGTCACCGTGATCATGCGGCTTCGCAGCGTCGGAAAGGAAATCCAGGGCTTAATCAATCTGGTATCCTCTGCCCCAAATTGTCCGGATAAGCTTGGGATTGCTCGGATCGTCCTCCAGCTTTTTGCGCAGCTTGAGAATGTGCACCATGACGGTGTTCGCCGAGGAGGGCAGGAACTTTTCCTTCCACACATTCTCATAGATCATCCGGGTGGATACGGGCGTGCCGCGGTTTTCGATGAGATACATCAGCAGCTCAAACTCCGTCTTCGTCACGTCCACAGGGCTGCCCTGCTTCGTGACCAGCCCGCGCTCGCGGTTAATCTCGAGTGAGCTGATGAGCGTCGGCGCTTCGCCCTTGCCCTTATAGACGCGGTAGCGGCGCAGCAGCGCCTCCACACGCAGAAACAGCTCCTGGTTGGAAAAAGGCTTTACCAGATAATCGTCGCCGCCGCAGCGGAAGGCCGCGGCCTTGTCGTCGTCCTGATCCTTAGCTGTGAGGAACAGAACCGGCGCCGTACTGATCCGGCGCATCGCCTCGCAGACGTCCACGCCGTTCATGCCGGGCATCATGATATCGAGAATAATCAGATCATACATCCGCTCCTGCATGCACTCGAGCGCAGCGGGACCGTTTTCCGCCTCCTCCACCAGATAGCCTCTGGCAGAGAGCAGCAGACGCAATACGTTTCGGATATCCGGCTCGTCATCCACGACGAGAATTCGGATCGGAGACTCCATAACTAACACCTACCTTGGCTCTATATTAACAGAAAAACACAAGCGTGTCGAAATCGTCCGTGAAAAATAAGAATTATTCAGCCCGTGCGCTGCGCTCCATGGGCAGCCAGACCGTCATTTTGAGCGACTGCTCGTCCTCCGTCTCGGCCGTGATGCGCCCCTTGTGCGCCGTCACCACCGCCCGGGCGATGCTCAGGCCGATGCCGTGACCGCCGGTGGCGCTGCTGCGGGAAGGATCTGTGCGGTAAAACCGGTCAAAGAGCTTCGTAAGACTCTCGCGCGGAACGGGCGTGGACGAGGTATTGAACACCGTGAGCGCGGCGCCCCTCCCCTGCCGCTCAAGCGTAAGGGTAATTTCGCCGCCCACCGGGGCGTATTTCACGGCGTTGTCCAGCAGGATACTCACCAGCTGCCGCAGCGCCTTTTCATCGCCCTTGAGTGAGAGCATCGGCTCGATGTGATCGGTGAAGGTCACCTGCTTCTGCATGGCGCGGCTGCGGAAGGACTGCGCCGTTTCCTCCACCACGTCGGAGAAAGGAAACTCCACCAGCTGCCGCTCATCGGTCCGCTCCTCCATGCGCGAAAGGTAGATGAGGTCGTTCGTGAGATCCGTGAGTCTGCGCGTCTGGGTGCGGATATCCTGCAGCCACTCGCTCTCGTTCTCCAGATCCATTTCCAGCACGTCGGCGTCCGCCTCGATGATGGCAAGCGGCGTTTTGATCTCGTGACCGGCGTCGGTGATGAAGCGCTTTTGCTTCTCGTAGCTCTCCGCCACCGGGCGCACGATCCGGCCCGAGAAGGCAAGAATCAGCAGGAAAACGGCGGCGATGCCTCCGGCGGAGACGAGCAGGCTCGCCGTCCGGAAGGAGCGAAACGTTGTGAGATTGCGGCCGCAGTCGAGAAACAGAAGCATCTGCCCCTCGTCCGTGTCCGTGATGAGGTAACGGTAATCGTCGACAAAGCCGCGCTCGGCCTTGCGGGAGAGCGCCGTCTCGGCGAATTCCACCGCCTGCTCCATATCCACGGCAGCGATCTTGCCGGTGTCAACATTCAGCACGTCGCCGGCGTCATTCACCGTGACGGTGAAATAGCGCGACTCATAGGGCATTTCCTTGCTTCGGATGGCCGTGCGGTCGCGCCGCTCTGTCTGTGTCTGATTGTCCGATGTGTCCGTCTCCGGCCGGGCGGCGGGCGGCGGAGCCGGGTTTCCGTCCTCCTCGTCCCAGTCTCCCTCCGCATCGTCTTCATCCAAGTCATCGTCATCCGCATCCAGCGGCAGGAGCGCGGCGGACAGTCCGCCCTCATCGGGCGCGGCGTTCCACGCGACGGGAGGCGTCACCACCGGGTTCCACTCCCCGTCCGTCGCGGGCACCGGATTCACATCCGGCGTCTGCCAGGGCAGGCTCTCCCCCTCCGCCGGCTGCGCGGGCGTCGCAGCACCCCCATCGGCGGGATTCTGCGGCGCCTCCCAATCGGGCATCACGCCCGACTGCCCCTGACTCTCCGGAGCGCCGGGCAGTGTGCCGGGGTCCGGTAGAGCCGGGGGCTCCATATCCGTTATGGTTTCATCGGTTTCCTCGCTTGCTGCCGGGCGCGGAAAGCTGCCGCCGCCTGCGGCGAGCACGTCCAGGATCTCGTCCGCGTCCTGCACCACATGGCGGTAGGAGATGATGTTCACCGCGCCCAGAATCACCAGCAGCACCAGCAGGAGCGACGCCATGGACAGCGCAATGAATCGAATTCGCAGGCGCTTAAACATCCTCTATGACCTCCAGCGAATAGCCCGCATTGCGCGTGGCCTTAATCTGCACGTTTGCCTTCAGCGCCGAGAGCTTTTTTCTGAGATAGGAGATATAGACCCAGACCACATTGATCTCCGCCTCGGAGTCATAGCCCCAGATCTTTTCCATGAACCGCTCGGTGCTGACGAGGGTTTTCGGATTCGCCATGAGCGTCTCGAGCATCTGAAACTCCTTGTTCGCCAGACGGAAGCTGCCGGATGGGCTCTTGAGCTCAAAGGTCGCGCGGTCGAGCGTGAGATTGCCCACCTGCAGCGTGGAGGACGGCTGCGCCGTCTGTGTGCGCGTCATGGCGCGGATGCGGGCAAGCAGTTCCTTGGCGGCGAAGGGCTTGGTGAGATAGTCGTTCGCGCCGCTGTCGAGGCCCTCCACCTTGTCGTCGATCTCGCTTTTCGCTGTGAGCAGAAGCACGGGCAGCATATTGCCCTCGGCGCGGATCGTTTTGAGCACGGAGATGCCGTCCATTTTCGGCATCATGATATCGAGCACCGCCCCGTCATAGTTTCCGGCGCGGAGCCAGTCGAGGGCATCCGCCCCGTCATAAACCACGTCCACGGAGAAATTGTTCTTCTCCAGGATGGCGGAAACCGCCTTGGCCAGCGATTTTTCGTCTTCGGCAAGCAGCAGACGCATGGTATGATTCACCCTTTCCGTTCTTTGCATTCAGTATCATACAAAAGCATAAAATGAGCCTTAAAGCTCGCCCCGGCGGGGGAAATAAAAGTCCTTTCGATCATAGTCCAGCACACCCTCGGCGCGCAGGCGCGACAGCTCCCGGCACATGGCGCTGCGATCCACAGCCAGATAGTCCGCCAGCTGCTGCCGGTCATAGCGCAGGGTAAAGCGCTCGGAGCGCGCACGCCGCCGCTCCGCGTCGAGATAGCTCAGGAGCTTGCCGCGCGTGGTGCGGCGGGAGACATGGCGCAGCTTCTCGGAGAGCGCGGCGTTTTTCCGCGCCATCAGCTGCAGCAGGCGCAGCGCCGTCTCCGGCTGCGCGGTGAGCCGCTCCACCGGGAGAAAGAGCACCTCCGTGCGCTCGGCCGCGACCGCCGTGACCATCACGGGCGAATCCGGCAGCACGGCAAAAACCTCGGCAAAGATCTCACCCGCGTGCAGCTGGCCGACCAGCTCGCGGTTGCCCATGGCGTCCTCGCGCTCCAGTCGCACCGCGCCGGAGAGCACGACGCCCAGCGAGCGCGTTGTCTGGCCGGCGCGGAGAATCGTTTCGCCGCGGTCATATCGCCGCGGCCGCGCGGCGGAGACCAGCGCGGAAATCGTCTGCTCGGGCAGATCCTGAAAAAGGGGATTTCGTCGCAGCACGGCAAAGTCCATTTTCTCGCTCCTTTGTTGCAAAAGACACATCTTTTCTGCCTTTATTGTATTATATTATCCTCAGAAATACAAGAGGAGTGTGGTTTCCATGCTGAGAAAAATCATCAAGATCGATACCGAGCGCTGCAACGGCTGCGGCCTGTGCGCCCGCGCCTGCCACGAGGGCGCGATTGATATTGTGGACGGCAAGGCAAAGCTCATGCGCGAACACTTCTGCGACGGCTTGGGCGACTGCCTCCCGGCATGTCCGATGAACGCGATCAGCTTTGAGATGCGCGAGGCGCCGGGCTATGACGAGCAGGCTGTGCTCGCAGCCAAGCGCGAGCGCGAGGCAAAGGCTGCAGAAACTGCGGCGCAGAGCGGCGATGCGCCGAACGCGCTCGACAACTGGCCCGTGCAGCTCAAGCTTGTGAGCCCCTCCAGCCCGGTGTTCTATCAGTGCGATCTGCTCGTCGCGGCGGACTGCACCGCCTATGCCTACGGCAACTTCCACCGCGATTTTGTCGCGGGCAAGGTCGTCGTGATCGGCTGCCCGAAGCTCGACGCCGCGGACTACGCCGAGAAGCTCGCTGAGATCATCCGGGACAATGACGTGAAGTCCGTGACGCTCACGCGCATGTTCGTCCCCTGCTGCGGCGGCATGGAATACGCCGTGTATCAGGCCGTCGCCTCCGCCGGGCGGGATCTGCCGCTGCGCGTCGTGACCATCGGCGCGGACGGCGCAATCCTCGCGGATGAGCAAAAGGGGCTCTAAATCGCAGCAACCAGTCTCACAGAGTTCGCGGCATGGCTGCCGCGAAAAATCAAATCCGTTTTTGTCGGAGCTCC
This sequence comes from Oscillospiraceae bacterium, assembly GCA_045546715.1. Classification (GTDB taxonomy): domain Bacteria; phylum Bacillota; class Clostridia; order Oscillospirales; family Oscillospiraceae; genus CAG-103. The sequence continues at coordinate 11,189 of JAZQDI010000026.1, forward strand.
GCCCCGGCAAAAAACCCCCTAAGGCTTGCGTTAAGCGAGCTCTCGCGCCGACCAACGGAGGCATCGCCGAGGGCGATGGAGCGCGAGTATCCCCCAAAAAAATCTCCATCCTTTCGGATGGAGATTTTTTTACATAGCTTTCTTCTGCGCGCGCTCGTTTGTGTCGAGCGAGTTGCGGTAGACCACGAAGCGCTGAAAGAGAAACTCCGTGATGAAGTTGATGACCATATTGATCGCCGTGACGAGATATTCATTCCAGCCCTGCACGCCCGCAAGCTGATGCTCCAGCATGGTGCTCAGCGGCGTGAACACAAGATAGTAGAGGAAGACCAGCGACATGGCGCGGGCGACGTTCTCCGTGGACTGGAAGGTATATCTCCGGTTGAACGTGAAGTTCCACAGCACACTCAGCACCAGCGCCGTGAGATAGCTCACCCAGTAGGGCAGGTGCAGCAGCTCGTTTAAGAGCGTAAACGTGCCGATCTCAATCACGCCGGCTGAGATGGAAAACAGCAGAAATTTCACACTGCGCCAGAGTTCTTTTTTGTTCAATGTCAGTCGCTTCCAATCGGTTCAAATTTTTGAATCAATTTTACCATAGACGGGAGATTTGTCAAGTCGGCTGCAGCTTCAGCGCGAGATAGAGAATCACAGCGTCAGAAAACAGGCGGGGGTTATAGCCCGTCTCGCGGTGGATGCGGTCGAGCTGATACTGCAGGGTGTTTTTGTGCAGATACAGCGCCTCGCAGGTCTGCTTCAGACTCATACCGGAGGCAAAATACGCGCGCAGCAGCGCCCGGTCCTTTTCCCGCAGAGCCTGCGCGCCCGTGCGCGCGAGAAAGCGCTCGCCCGCCTCCGCAGGAATGCTGCCGAGAAGGATTTCCAGATCGAGCTCCTCAAACCGGGAAATGCGCGCGCCCGGCGCCATGGCCTGCAGGGCGATTCGCGCCGCCTCATAGGAGCGGGACTGGCGGCTGAGCGGTTCCGGACTGCCCACGGCGGCGCGCACCGCACCGGGATGGCGATGCTCCAGCTCGCCCAGCGACTGAAGCAGCGGCTCCACCTGCGCCGGCTCCGGCAGGAGAATGTATTCATGCGGGTAGCAGAACGCATAGAGCGTCACGCCGTTTGCACGAAGCGCGCGGGTGATCTCGCTGCGGATCTGTGTGAGGTTTTCGTCGCCGCTGTGTGTGCGCAGAATGACCGCCACGTGCGTGCTCTCGAGATCGACCTTGTGCCGCGCCATGAAATCGCGGTAAAAGTCATAGTTCAGATGCTCCGCGAGGGCCAGCGCGCGCACGACGTGATCCATCTGCGAGCGCTCGGTGCTGCTCTGCCGCTCAAGCTCATGCTCACGGAGGATGATCGCCGTGATTTTCTGCGCGAGCACACCGAAGCGGCGTACCTCGTCCGGCTCACCGGTGATGCCGATGACGGCGATGACCTCGCCCTCATGCTGCAGCGGAATGTTAACGCCCGGCTGTGTGCCGTGATACTCCCCTGCGCTGCGCACCTCCACCGTGCGTCCGGTCTTCGCCGCTTCGCGTCCCGCCTCGTGAAACTGCCCGACGCGCTGCGGATTCGTGCTGGCAAAGATCTTGCCGGAGGCGTCAATGAAATTGATATCATAGCCGCAGACGTCCTTGACCGCCTCGACAATCTGCTCGGCGACACGCCTGTGTACTCTGGCGGGCATAAAACCGCCTCCTTTTCCCATTCTTATATGTTCTATATACCATATATTTTTATATAAATCAATAATATTCAGTCTTTAGACTATATAATGGCAGAGGATACTTTGTTATAATATTGACAAAGCAGAAAACATCGGACCAAGAATCGGAAAGGAGAATTCACTATGAAAGTTGTCATTGCCATTGACTCTCTCAAGGGCAGTCTCACCTCTCTGGAGGCGGGCGAGGCCATCCGCGAGGGCGTGCTCCGCGCGATCCCGGACGCGGAGGTTGTGGTTCGTCCTCTGGCGGACGGCGGCGAGGGCACCGTGGAGGCGCTCACGCTCGGCATGGGCGGACGGATGGAGAAGGTTATGGTCACAGGGCCGCTCGGCCGTCCGGTGGAGTGCGCCTACGGTGTGCTGCCGGAGGAAAAGCTCGCTATCGTGGAGATGTCCGGCGCGGCGGGAATCACGCTGGTTCCGGACACGGAGCGCGACCCGATGAACACCACCACCTACGGCGTGGGCGAGGTGATCCGTCACGCGGTCTTACAGGGCTGCCGCCGCTTCATCGTGGGCATCGGCGGAAGCGCCACCAATGACGGCGGCATCGGCATGCTGCAGGCGCTGGGCTTCGGGCTGCTGAACGAAAACGGCGCGCAGGTCTCCTTCGGCGCGAAGGGTCTGCAGGAGCTGAAAACCATCACCACCGAACACGTGCTGCCGGAGCTTGCCGAGTGCGAATTTCGCATCGCCTGCGACGTGACGAACCCGCTCTGCGGCGAAAAGGGCGCGAGCGCGATCTACGGCCCTCAGAAGGGCGCGACGCCTGCCGCCATCCTGCAGATGGACAAGTGGCTCGGCGACTATGCCGCCCTCGCCAAAACCGTAAACCCGGAGGCCGACGCGGAATTCCCCGGCGCGGGCGCGGCCGGCGGTCTGGGCTTTGCCTTCCTCGCCTTCTTAAACGGCAAGCTGAACAGCGGCACGCGCATCGTGCTCGATGAGACCCGGCTGGAGGAATACGTGCAGGACGCGGACTTCGTCATCACCGGCGAGGGCCGGCTCGACGAGCAGACCGTGATGGGCAAAGCGCCGAGCGGCGTGGCGAAGATCGCAAAGCGCCATGGCAAAACCGTGATCGCCTTTTCCGGCAGCGTGACCGAGGACGCCACGGCCTGCAACGCCAAGGGCATCGACGCCTTCTTCCCCATTCTCCGCAGCGTCGTCACACTGCAGGACGCCATGGACCACGCAAACGCAGCGCACAACATGGTGAGCACCGTCGAACAGGTATTCCGGCTGATCCGCGCCTGCGGCAAGGCCTGAGCGAAGAAAGAGAGAGAAAAGCATGGACATTACCTTTACCACACTGGGCGCGCTGCTGGGTCTGGCAGTCGCCATCGTTCTGATTATCAAGCAGGTGCATCCGGCATACAGTCTGATTCTCGGCGCGCTGATCGGCGGTCTCGTCGGCGGCGGCGGACTGACCGGCACGGTCTCCACCATGGTCTCCGGCGCGGGCTCGATGATGAGCAGCGTGCTGCGCATTCTCACGAGCGGCATTCTTGCCGGCGCCCTGATTAAGACCGGATCGGCGGAGAAAATCGCGGAGACCATCGTCTCCAAGCTGGGCGAGAAGCGCGCAGTCGCCGCGATTTCCATCGCCACGATGATCATCTGCGCTGTGGGCGTGTTTATCGACATCTCCGTCATCACCGTCGCGCCGATTGCGCTCGCCATCGGCAACAAGGCAGGGCTCTCCAAGCCCGGCGTCCTGCTCGCCATGATCGGCGGCGGCAAGGCCGGCAACATCATCTCCCCCAACCCGAACACCATCGCCGCGAGCGAGGCCTTCGGCGTGGATCTCACGAGCCTGATGATGAAAAACATCATCCCCGCCCTGTGCGCCCTCGTCGTGACGATCATCGTCGCGGGCATGCTCGCCAAAAAGCAGAAGGCCGAGCGCATCACCGAGGCGGACGCCGAGTCCTCCGGGCAGAAGAATCTCCCGGGCTTCTTCACTGCCATCCTCGGCCCGCTGGTCGTCATCATCCTGCTGGGGCTGCGCCCGATCGCGGGCATCGCCATCGATCCGCTGATCGCGCTGCCGGTGGGCGGTCTCATCACGATCCTCGTCACCGGTCACGCGAAGAACACGATCCCCTACATGGAGTTCGGTCTGAGCAAGGTCATCGGCGTGTCCATCCTCCTGATCGGCACGGGCACCGTCGCCGGCATCATCAAAGCGTCCAACCTGCAGACGGACGTGATCAGTCTGCTCGACGCGATGCACATGCCCGCATTCGTCCTCGCGCCGCTCAGCGGCATTCTCATGGCCGGCGCCACCGCCAGCACCACTGCGGGCGCCACCGTCGCGAGCCAGACCTTCTCCGGCGCACTGCTGGAGGCGGGCGTCCCTGCACTGAGCGCCGCCGCCATGATCCACGCGGGCGCGACTGTGATCGACTCGCTGCCGCACGGTTCGTTCTTCCACGCCACGGGCGGCGCGGTGAACATGGCGATCAAAAACCGCATGCGTCTGATCCCCTACGAGGCGCTGATCGGTCTCGTGAGCACGGTTGTCGCCGTAATCGTCTATCTCGTGTAATACATAAAACGAAAGAGGCTGTCAGAGACAGCCTCTTTCGTTTGCTGTGCGGGCCGCCCCTACAAAAACACGGTCAATCGTGCTACAATAATCCCATCTCACAAGGAGGTGGCTTTATGCTCCCGAAAGACCCGATGATTCTGCTGAGCGTGGTAAACACAAAGCTGCGGGATGAATATGACTCACTTGACGCGCTGTGCGAGGATCTGGACGAAGACCGCGAAGCGATAGAAAAAGCCCTCGCCGCGGCGGGCTTCGCTTACGACGAGGGACAAAACCGATTTCGTTAACGGTTCAGATATGCCATGAGCAGATCATATGTGGCGCGCAGACCGTCCACATGCGTGCGCTCATAGCCGTGGCTGTTTCGCGTGCCGGGGCCGATCGCCGCGTGGCGGATATCATGTCCGGCAAGGATGCTACCGTCACAGTCGGTGCCGTAGTGCGGGGTGAAAATGTCCATGACATAGTCCACCCCGGCGTCGATCGCCGCCTGTCGCAGCTCGTTCGTGAGCCCCCAGTGATACGGGAAGCGCGAATCCTTGGCAAAGATGGAGACCTTCCGCTCGTCAGAGGTCTGCTCCGGGCCGATGGGGGCAATGTCCACGGCGATCATGTCGCGCACATCCGCGGGCAGAACGGTCGTGCCGTGGCCGATCTCCTCATACATGGCAAAGTAGAAATAGACTTTGCGCCCGAGCGGAAGATTCTGCCGCAGGAGATCCCGGATAATGAGCATCAGCACGGCGGCGGAAGCCTTGTCATCCACGAAGCGGGACTTCACATAGCCGTTGGAGACGGCGAGGCGCGGCTCGAGCGCGACCATGTCCCCGGTCTCGACGCCGAGCGCGCGGATTTCCTCCGCGGAGGAAACCGGCTCATCGAGCACGACGCAGACGTTTTTGCGCCAGTCGCCGGGCACGTCCCGCAGCTCTTCCTCCGTCACATGGATGGAATTCGGCGTGCGGCAGACACTGCCGGTAAAAACCGCGCCGCTGCGCGTATGAACGCGGACGTTCTCCCCCACACAGTAGATGGGGTAGAGCCCGCCCACGGGGCAGACATTGAGCGTTCCGTCCGCGTTGACATGGCGCACCATGAGCCCGATATCGTCCAGATGCGCCGTGACGGCGAGCGCCTCTCCGCCCTCGCCCAGCCGCGCAATGACGCCGCCCTTGTGCACGAGGTCATAGGCCACGCCCATTTCATCGAGCAGGTCTGTGACTGTCTTTTGAATCTCCTCATACTGTCCGGTGGTGCTGTCCACCGCCAGAAGGCGGCGAAACAGATCCAGACAGGCTTTCTCCTCAAATGCCATATATGACGCTCCTTCTCTTTTCTCTGCAAAAAAGCCTGCCGCCGCAGCGGCAAGCTTTTTCTGTTGGTTCAAATCAGCCGTCGATCGTGTCCGTCGGGGCGGGCTCCTCCGGCGTTTCCGTGGGTGCAGCGGTGGGAGCTGCCGTGGGCGACGGCGTCGGCACAGGCGTGGGCGACGGCGTCGGTTCCGGTGTGGGCGCGGTCACGTTCACGCCGCAGGTAGCGGAGTGGGCCGTGCCGTTGGGATCCGTGATCTCAAAGGCAATGGTGCTCACGCCGTCCTTCAGCGCGGTGATGGTGACGGTATAGGTATCGCTGCTGCTGCCGGCAGAGCGCTGCAGCGTACCGAGTTGGATCACGGTATTGTCCGTGGCATAGACCTTGGCGCTGCCTGCGACAGAGCCAAGCTCGGCGCCGGTGACCGTGAAGGTGACGGTGGCGGCGCTGCCGACGCTGGAGAGCGCGACATTGCCCGTCGGGCAGCTCACGCTGCGAATCTCAGCCGCAGGCTTGACCTTCACGACACAGGAGGCATGCGCCTTGTCGCTGGAGGCGGTGATGGTGGCCTCGCCCACGTTGTGGGCCTTGACCACGCCGTCCTTCACGGAGGCGACGTTGCTGTTGCTGCTGGTCCAGCTCACATTGTCCGGATCGGCCTCGCTCGGCGTGAGACGCAGATCCAGCGTGAGGCTGTCGCCCACCTTGAGCTCGGCCTCGTCATGGCCCAGCTCGATCTTGGTGACCTTGATGGCGTCCTTGGTCACGGTGACCTGGCAGGTCGCCTCTTCCTCTTCATACTTGGCGGTGATCTTGGCGTCGCCTTCCTTCAGACCCTTGACCTCGCCCTTCTTGTTGACGGAAGCAATCTGCTCGCGGCTGCTGCTCCACTCCACCTCCGCGTCGCTCACGATGCGGGAGTGACCGTCCTTATCGGTCGCCTTGACCTCGGCGATGAGCGTGAGCTCCTCGTCCGGGGCGATCTCGGCCTTGTCCATGGAAAGGCTGATCTCAATGGTGTCCTTCACGTCCTTGTCTCCGCCGCCGCCGAAGAGGGCAGAGCCAATCAGCGCGAGCAGGGCGATGAGAGCGACGGCGCCCACCGCGATGATGGCGCGCTTGAGACCCTTGCCGCCGGACTCGACCTCGTCATCCGTGTCGTCCGGCTCATCGTCGACAACCGGCTTGCGCTCCGGCTTTTTGATCTTGGCAGCTTTCGCAGCCTTGGCTGCCTCGGCAGAGCGGGCGGCCTTGGCGCCGGCGGAAGCGGCGACGGGCGCGGCGGCTGCCGCAGCGGCAGTGCCCTCCACCGTCTGAGCGGAGGGGCGGCGCACGGCGGCGAGCAGCGCGTCGCGCAGCTCCTCGGCAGAGGCAAAGCGGTCAGCGGGCTGGTCGGCAATGGCCTTCATGACCACGGCCTGCAGCGCCTTGCTGCCGTGCAGCGGCTTCGGCATCGGGTCGCCGCGCAGACGCATATCCCGCGCGATGGCGAGATCCGTGCCGCTCACGCCCTCGGGCGGCAGCGGCGCGAAGGGAATGCGCCGGTCGTTGAGCATCCAGTAGAGCACCATGCCGAGAGAATAGATATCATGCTCAGCGCTCGGCGTCTCGCCGCAGAGCACCTCAGGCGCGGCAAAATCGCCCGCCGCGTCCGGCACCAGAGCGGCCATGCCGAAATCGCCCAGACGCACATCCAGCGAGCCCTCAAAGTTGCCGCCGGAGACGAAAATATTCTGCGGCTTCACATCGCCGTGGACGATGCCGCGGTCGCGGCAGAGCGCAAGGGCGTTGCAGATGCCCGCGCCGATCTTGGCCACGTCGGTCTCGCCGTAGGTATGGCTGCGGATGTACCGCTCGAGCGGAACGGCCAGATCCGAGCGCAGGCTGATCTCCCAGCCGCTGCCGTCGGTATAGCGGCGAATGGCGTGGTCACGCCAGACTAGCAGATTCTTGTTTTCCGCCAGCGCCTCGGAGGCCCGAAGCACGCGGCTCATCGCCTCCAGCTGACCTCTCAGCCGGGCGGTTTCCTCCGCATCCTCGGAGGATGCAATGCTGATCATCTTCAGCGCGCCGTGCTCGGCCACGCCGAAGCCATCGTCCCGTACGATTTCATACGTCTCGCCGCAGCGGCCTGTGCCAAGCGCGCGGACAGCCTGCCAGCCGTTGAATTCGGGAAGTTCGTTCATCAGTGGTCCCACCTTTCAGATGGAGTGAAATTCGGATAGATTGGCAATACACCAACTTGCATTATACAGCGAATTGACTGTATTGACAAGAGGAAAAACCGGGATAAAATCGAACACAATGCCGCAAAAGTCACAAATAATAATTGACAAGCACGGCCATTCGGGCTAGAATAACACTATGAGACGTGTCGGCTTTTTTGGGCTGGCAAATCAGGAAACACCAAATTGGAAAGGGGCAACATCAATGATCAGCGCCATCATTTATACTTCTAAAAGCGGTTCCTGCGAATACTATGCCAGAGAGATGTCCCGCAAGCTTGCCATCCCCTGCTACGATGTCAGCAACTGCGGTCTTCCCAAGGGCATGGAGGTCGTTTACATCGGCTGGCTCATGAACGGTAAGGTTTCCGGTCTTGCCGGTGTTCTGCGTGACTACGACGTTAAGGGCGTCGTTCCCGTAGGCATGGGCGCTCCCACTGAGAGCTCCGCGAAGGTATGCCGCGAGAAGAACGGTCTGAGCGAGGGCGTGAAGGTTTTCCCGCTGCAGGGTCGTTTCGATATGAGCAAGATCCCGGTTTACTTCAAGCCCGTCATGAAGATGGTCAACAAGTCCATCGTCGAGCGTCTGGAAGGCAAGAGCGGTCTGAGCGACGCCGACAAGGCCACCCTCGAAATGGCCAAGAACGGCAAGGGCGAGCCCGCCACCTGGGACGGCATTCTGGAAGTGATCGACTGGGTCAAGGAGCTGCGCGAGCCGCTCGACGTCATGAAGTGGCACGAGCCCACCTGATCAAAACAGCTTTTTCAAGAGTCTGCTTCGGCAGACTCTTTTTTTGAAACAAAATCTGCCGCGCATCAGACTGCGAAATTCGTGCATCCTGTTATTGGGATTGTCCGGGACATGAGGAGGTACGAATATGCGCAGCAACACAAAAAACACCATGATGGGCATCGGCGCGGCAGCCGCTGCAGGCACCGCCGCGGCCATGCTCTGGAAAAAGAGCAAGAAGAAGAATCCCAAGCAGATCCTCTCTCAGGCGGCAAAGACGCTGGGAGATATGGCGGAAACCGTGTCCGGAATGATGTCGTGATACGCAATTGACGACCGTTTGGGACGCGAAGTTCCCTGACTTTCCGGATGAGAAAAATTTTTTCAAAAAGGGCTTGCATTTCCTATCCGACTGTGCTAATATACTAAGGCACTTGAGCGCCGTTAGCTCAGCTGGATAGAGCGTCTGGCTACGGACCAGAAGGTCAGGGGTTCGAATCCCTTACGGCGTGCCAGGAAAAAGCCTTGAATCTCAATGGTTCGAGGCTTTTTTCTTTTCTCGTTTCCTCCAGCTTTTGCGAAAGTGTCAACAGAAAGTGTCAACAAAAAGTTTATTTTTCAAAATTTCAGGGAGACCGCACTGTGATTGTGCGGCCTCCCTTTTGCGGTTTTACGCCGGTTTTGGCTCCTGTCCGGCGGCGCTGTTCCCGTTTTCGAGCTGCTCCAGCAGACGATCGAGATTGATATAGAACCGCGTTCCGGCGTAATATCCGGGGAGCTGCCCCTGCTTGAGCATCAGGCGCAGGCTGTAAACGGACATGACGCCCATCTTCGCCGCCTGCGTGATCGTCACAAACCGGGGAATCTTCACATCTTCCATATTCGGCATCCGATTGATATCAGGGCTCAATGCTGCATCCTCCTTCCCTGCATCCGACTCAGCGTTCCAAACCATACTCATGTTTTACAATACTCCTTTCCCGCTGGTCCCGATGCCGAAGCTCATTGTCATAGACCAAATCCATTGTTTCCTGCATGTGCAGGGATCGCGATTCGATCCCGCTGCACAGCTTCAGCCGTTCCCGCAAGGGCAGGATTGCGGCTGTGATTTCATTTTTCCTTGTCCTCAAAATGTCCTTTTCTGCCGGGTCTGCCCGGCGCAGTTTGTTTCGAAGCGTCTGCCGTTCGGCGGTGAGCCGATCCAGCTCTGCCTGTGTTTCCTCCATGACGGAATGCAGCTCGTCCATTGTCTCTATCCGATGCTCCGCCAGAAAGCGCGTCTCCCGGTCGATCTGATCCAACCGCCGCAGCTCCTGGCGGAGAAACGGGCTGTTTGGTTTGTAGTCCGTGCCCTTCGGGAGAATCCCCAGCTGATAGCAGTAATACAGATAGAGCCGGTAGATGTGCGACGGCTTTCCGTGCGGACGGAAGACAGATTGCAGCGCCTCCGGAAGCTCCGGCTGGCGCACCCGCGCCGGCCGCACATCGCGGGAATGCCACGTGAGCAGCTCATGCATTCGCTCCGGCACCCAGTTCGGGTTCAGCGTATCAAGCCGCGTAAAATGCTTGTACTGCGGAAGCCGGATGCGAAAATGCAGCTCGCTCGTGAAATCCGTGATGTATCCCAGACGGCGGAGATACGCTTCCGCCTCGCGGATGGTAAAGCTGGCGTGAAACGCCTCGAGAATGTCCTCGCGATAGACGTTATAGCGCGTGGGCCTGCCGTCCTTCTCATCGAAGTGCACCGGACGGGACGCCGCCTTGTGCGGAACGGGGATCACCGACAGGCCGTGCCGCCTGCAGTAATAATCCGACACCTCGCGCATATAATACAGCTCCTGCTTCGAGTAGTTGTACTTCTTCCCGTCCACGAAGGAGACGGAATTGAGAATGAAGTGGTTGTGCAGATGGTGCCGATCCAGATGCGTGGTCACGAGCACCTGAAAGCGGTCGCCCCAGAGATGCTGTGCGGTCTCCACGCCGATCTGATGACACTCCTCCGGCGTGACCTTGCCGGGCTTGAAGCTCTGATAGCCGTGCCAGGCGATGTATCCGCCGGTCTTGTGATACTGCTCCTTGGTCAGCTGCATCTGCTGCACGGCGGTCTCCGCCAGACAGTTGATCCCGGTCACAAACTGTCCGTCCGCGGTTGCCTCCGGCCGCTGCACATAGCGCGCCGCGTTGGCGAGATCCTCCAGATCCGGAATGGGGCAGGTCTTCTCCGGGTTCTCAGCATAGTCGATCACATCTCTGAGGTTGCCGGAAATGTGCCACAGCTTCGTTGTCGCCATCAGCACACCTCCTCCGGTTCCATCGTGAAGGCGCTCTGCAGGGCCACAATGGAGAGCTCCAGCCGGCGGGCGTCCTCCGCCCTGCCGTCTCGAATCAGCCCGTCATGGATGCGATACAGCTCGTGCATCGCGTCCCAGAACGCTTTGGGCGGCGCCGCCTCCGCGGTTCTGCCCTCAATGAGCGAGCAGAGAAACTGCGACTGCGATACGCCTCGGGCCTTCGCCATGCGGCGGAGCTTGCTCTTCGTTCTCGGCGGCATCCGCACGGTAAACGCAACATTCTGCTGCACTGTCATGCGCCCTCCTTTCCGGGGTATTCAGGGTGCTCCCTGGGGAACGTGGATTGTGGTGTCACAATCCGATGCTCGCTATCCCTGCGGACAGGCGTGAGACTTCCCCTGCGGAGAAGCGCGAAAGCAGACATGCCAATGACGGTGATGACGGTAATGACAGTTTCTTTCATGGATACCTTACCCCGCGATTTTAGTGTCACAACTGTCATAACTGTCATAACTTTATCCTCATCACAGCATTCGCTGTGCAACACAGGCGGAGCTCTGTGTTGAGAAATTCGCATTGAAAATGCGAATTTCAGAGGATGACGTTGTAGTGTAGGAATCAGATTCATGGTCATTAACCATGAATCTGCGGGCTTTGCCCGCTCTCCTCCGCTTTCGCGGATGAGATTCCGAAACTATGCAGGCGCAGCTGCAGAATGCGCTCCTTCGGCGTCCTGCGGGACGAAAACGTGATGCCGTTCGGCTCCAGAAAATCGTGCTGGAAACGGCTGAGGATCTTGATGACCCGGTACTTCATGCCCTCGTCCTCGTCCATCTGCTCGACCAGCTGCGTGGCCGTACCGGTCCAGTCCGGATGCTCCTGCAGAAAGCCGAGCAGGCGATGCAGAAACGGCGGGATCTCCTCCTCTCGCAGCTCGTCCTCATGCTTTCGCTCGACCAGCTCCCAGACGCAGTTTTCCATGCGCAGCACCAGCTCCTGATACGGAACGTCCCGGCCGGTGAGGTACATGGAGGTCGTATCCTGCGACCGGCGCTCCCTGATCATGACGAAGGCCGCGTCCGCCGCGCCGAGGATGCCGTTGCTGCCGGAGATCTGATTGAACGGGTCGCTGCCGTCCTTCTGCTTGCGCAGGTGATGCACGAGCAGGATGGAAATGTGTGCCTCGTCCGCGATCCGTTTGAGCGCGGACACGTCCTCATAGTCGCCGGCATAGACGCCGACGCCGGAGCCGTGCGCGGTGCGGATCTTCTGGAAGGTGTCGATGATGATCAGCTCCGTGGCCGGATGCGCCGCAAGGTGATCCTCGATCTGCTCCTCCAGTCCGCCGTGCAGCTTGCCGGCGGCGATCATCAGCCAGAGCCCCGGCGGCGCCGGATCCGGCAGGCGATACAGACGATCCTGCAGGCGCGAGTAGGTGTCCTCCAGACAGAGATACAGCACCTCGCACGGGTGCGTCTTCATGCCCCAGACGGGTTCCCCCTGACAGATCCGCATGGCCATCCAGAGCACCAGCCAGCTCTTGCCGCATTTGCTCGGCCCGCAGAGCAGGCTCACGCCCTGCGGGATCAGCCCGTCCACCAGAAACGTGGGCGGAATGAAGGGGCGCGACTGCAGCTCCTCAGCATTGATGACGAAATAAGGCTCCACGCAATTCCTCCTCTCTGTGCGCTGCGCGTTTGCTTTGCCGATCACCCGAAGTCGGTTCCTGCCCCGGAGGTCTTCCGCGGCGTGTTTCGCAGGCGTGCGCTCGTATCGTGGCGGCACTCCCTGCGTATCTTCCTTCGGTCGGCTGTTCAGTTGTTCGGATGATTTTATCACGCTCCTTTTTCTGATACTTGACAAAACAGGCAACTTCGGTTAACATATTAGGCAAGTAGCTTGCCTGTTCTGCAATTCCGCATTATAGGCACTTTACTTGCCGGTGTCAAGAGGTTACAGAATTTTTAGGAATATTGCTTTCCTGTATGGAGGTATTTTTATGAAATTCGGCGAAAAGCTGCGGGAACTGAGAAAACAGAAGCATCTCTCACAGACCGAGCTCGGAGCGGCGGTCGGGGTTTCCCTGCGCACGCTGCGCGGCTGGGAGGTCGAGGGGCGGTATCCGAAACAGCGCGAGCTTTACGCGAAGCTCGCCGAGGTGCTGGAGTGCGACGTGGACTATCTGCTCACGGAGAAGGAGGCGTTCATCACCGATTCCGCTGACCGCTTCGGCTATCGCGGGGAGCGCGACGCCAGGGCGCTGGTCGAGGATCTGACGGGTCTTTTTGCCGGCGGGCAGATGGCGGAGGAGGATATGGACGCGCTCATGCTCGCCGTGCAGGAGGCCTATGTGGAGGCCAAGCGGCGCAACCGGGAGAAATATGCCCCGAAGAAAAATCGGTCCGCGGAGTAACCGAGTCTCTTTTTTTGGACAGGTCGCGTGAGATACTGAGCTTGTAACAAGCCTAGATTGCAAAAGTGAAGTTCCGGTTTTGCGAAGATAATCAGGAGAAGACCTGCGGTTCACTTTTGCAATGGACGGTATAGTATAATCAATTCGGTCACTGCCTGCGGAAAGCAGGGATAGCAATGAGCCGAATGACAT
>JAZQDI010000027.1:0-12320 GCA_045546715.1 Oscillospiraceae bacterium
AAAATCCTCGCGGAGCCGGAGGAGGGATATCACTTCTTCAAATGGACCGTCGACGGGAAAGAGTATTCGACCGAGCCGCTGATCACCGTCACAGCGGAGGAGGACACGGAGTTTATCGCGGAGTTTCTGCCCGAGGGCAAGGACGGAAAACCCGTGGATCTCGATGCGGTCAAGACCCTCGGCGATCTGCTTGGGCTGCCTGAGGTCGGAACCAGCCTGACCGGCACGACCTACGTCTATGCATTTGAACAGGACGGCAGCACCTGGCGTGCCATCTGCGACGTCCCCGAGGAAACCGCGCAGGCCATCTTTGATCTGGACTTTGACGATCCCGATTATGATAAGAAGCTCAGCGAGCTGATTGCGCCGCTCCCGGTCAAGGTCATTGAGAATCTCACGGAGAACATCCCCTCGCAGCAGGAGGCAGATCAGTATCTCGGGAAGAGCGGTCAGGAGCTGATCGACGACGGCTGGACGGTGGGTTTCTACAATCTGGATGAGCTGCAGTTCAATATGACCTATGGTATCTATTCTTACGACATCACCTTTGAAGGAAAGATCAAGAATCCCGAGAGCTTCAACGAGGAAACGGATATGGGTGGTCTGACGGTAAAAGCCATCACCTGCAGCGGCGTCGGCGACGCCACCTATGTGGAAATGCCGGAGGAATGAGAAAGAAAAAATACGTCTCCGTTCTTTTGGCCCTCCTGATGCTGCTGACGCTTGCCGCCTGCGCAGGAGAAAAAACGCCCGCCGGCAGCGCTGAGCCGGAGGGCAGCTTGGATGATTCTGCGGCTTCGTCTGACGCCGATTACAGCGGCGTCACCGCCATGCCTGCAGATGAGGTGGAACGCTTCGCATCTCTTGTGAAGGACGCCTATCTGAATGAGGACTGGGATTGGCTTGCAGAGCATGTGCGCTATCCCATCACCGTGGACGGCGAGGACCTCGCCGACACCCAGGCGCTGACCGCCTTCCTGAGCGAGCGGCACGTCCATCCGTCTGACCGGGCGGCAATGGAGGAAGAGACTTGCAGCGGCCTCTTTGCCAACGGGCAGGGAATCTGCCTCGGAAGCGGTCAGATCTGGCTGTTGGATCCAAGCTATGCGTCGGATGCGGAGCCTAAGCTTGAAATCATCGCAATCAGCGGCGTGACAAAGGATTCTTAATTGAACACGGCAGACGGGGTCTGGCTGAGACAGACCCCGTTTCAATGACAGTGCAGTATTGACCGGATTGTGCTTGGCCGCCTGTGATTACCGCAGCATGGCCGCGAGGTGCGGCACCAGCGCTTTGATCTCCAGATCTGCTTTGTTGACGCAGAGATTATAGCAGCGCTTGTCGCCCCAGGTCTGGCCGGTCGTGTCGTTGTAATACCGGGCGCGGTGGCGGTCGATGCGCTTGATGTGGCGCGTGATTTCTTTTTCTGTGAACTGCTCGGCGCCATCGCAAAAGCAAGCGCTTTTGCAGCGCCTGTTCGATGATGGGTTTTTCTAATGCAACAGAGGAGAAAAAGATGAAAAAACGAATCGCAAAGCGGGCGGCCATCATTCTGCTGGCACTGACGGTGTGTGCATCCGTGTTTCCGGCCAACGCATTGGCATGTACGGGTATCTATGCCGGCGGCGGCACGACGGAAAACGGTTCCGTCTATCTGGGACGATCCGAGGATTTCGGACCGGATTGGGTGAAGCAGTTTGTGATTGTCCCTGCCGCTGACCATGCGCCGGATGAAATGCTCGAGGATGATTACGGCTTTTGTGCGCCCTATCCCGCGCATACGCTTCGATACAGCGCCGTCATGGACGACCCGTCCGAATACAGCGGACTGACGAAGATCCCGTTCCCGGAAGCCGGCATCAACGAAAAAGGCGTTGCTGTCTCTGCAACGGTGTCCACGTATTTTAACGAAAAGGTTCAGGCTGTGGATCCGCTGACCTCCGGAGGGCTGACAGAGCTGTCCATGGCCTCCTATATTCTGCAGTCGGCAGATTCTGCGCTGGACGCCGTCCATCTTCTGGCAGACTGTATTGACCGGTACGGACACGGCAGCACAGAGCCCGATGATCCGGATTATCGGGAGGTGAGTACGGTCCTGATTGCCGACCGTGAGGAAACCTGGGTTTTTGAAATCGTATCCGGTCACCAGTATGTCGCCACAAGACTTTCCGACGATACGGTTTCGCTGCTGCCCAATGACATCATGACACAGCAGGTCAATGTCAAAGACGAGAATGTGATTGCATCGCCCGGACTCATCTCCACCGCGAAAGACGGCGGGTTCTATGTGACGGATATCGAGGGAGGCGATGAGATTCATGTCGCGAAATCCTATTCACAGGGATACAGTCAGTATTCCAGCTACAGGCTTTATTACGGCGCATCGATTCTGAACCGTGAACTGGCAGATGGGATGGACGTTGTCCCGAAGCCCATTGCAGAAATATCGGACCAGTTTCCCAACGCGTCGGTGGAAGAGGCAGCGGTGGGGCCGTTCTGCCTGGAGTATGCGCCTTCTGATGCAGTCAGAGGCAGGATCTCTCTCATGACCTTGAAACAAGTCCTGGCGTCTCACGGTGAGGGAACCGCTTATGAGACGACCGCAAGAGATGAGAATTCCGATGGGGTACCCATGCGCGCGATCGGAACGTACCGTCAGAACGAGGAACACGTTTTTGAGATCCGAAGAGACCCTGCAATCCCGGCGTCTGTCAGCACGATCGAGTGGCTTGCCATGGCCCCGTCGGAGTTTTCGGTCTATGTTCCGTTCTACGCCTCTGTGATGACCGAGACGCCGGATGGGTACACAAGCGAATCAACGCAGACATTTGATTCAGAGTCCATCTACTGGCTGTTCAATGAGCTCGGCAACGCGGGCAACGGCAGCTATTACAGAATGGATGACAGCGGTGCATACTACGACCGGTATGGAGATGCAGTGGACGCCGAAACGGCGCAGGCTGTTCTTCAGTTCCTGTCCGACAGCGAGCTGATCCATGATCTGCATGATGATATGAACCGGGCACAGGAAGCGCTGAATGCCAAAGCCGCCGCTGACGATGAGCGGATGGCTGCGCTGGCAAAATCGGCTTCTGATGAAGAAGTTGCGGCCAGAGCGAATCAGCTGGCAAATGAGAATGCTGAATATATCAAGCGCATCGCCAGTGAAAAGCTCATGGAAATTGACAATGCGGTTTCCGCCTATATAGAGGAATCCGGTCTGGAACAAGCTGCTAATCATCGTCCCGGTGTGGCAGTGCTTCCGATTGTTCTGCTCTGCGCGGTATTGGTTCTTGCTTTTTCGTTCTTAGGCTATCGCGTTATGAAACGGAAAAAGGCGAAGCGGGTTTGATCAAACAGAGGTGCTCCTCCGCTTTCGCGGAGGTGATTCCGAAATTAAAAAAAGATTGCTGAAAGGTCTGGCCTTTCAGCAATCTTTTCTTTTGTAAAGCGAATCGTTCTGTACTATGATTAGCCTGTGATCTGTATCGTTTTTCGCTCCGGGAGCGCAATCGGCTTTTCCTTCGGGAATTCCAGCGTCAGCACGCCGTCCTCAAATCTGGCCTTGATCTCCTCCTCGGGAATGTTCTCGCCAATATAGAAGCTTCTGGCAAGAGAACCCTCATAGCGTTCCTGATGGACGATGGTACCCTTTTTGTCCTTGTCGTCTTCTTCCAGACCCTTGGAAGCGCTGATCGTCAGATAGCCGTTTTGCAGCTGCAGATCGATCTGGTCTTTCTTGAAGCCCGGAAGATCCACCTTCAGCTCGTAGCCGTCATCGTGTTCCCTCAGATCCGTCTTCATCACGCGTGACGCGTGCTTGCCGTACAGCTTGCGATCCACATCGGACTCGAAGTCTCTGAACGGGAAGCCCATCCAGTCGTCAAACAAACTCTCTCCAAAAATACTCGGTAACATAAGTCATGCCTCCTTTGGTTTTGCAATCATATCTGTTTGTTACCTGAGCAAGGGGATGGAGGTCATCCATTCGATCTCTGTTCCTTTGTTCGCTTTTTATTATAGCACCGAAATTAGCACTGTCAAGCCGAGAGTGCTAAAAGACTGTAAACAATCATTGCATGATTTGTTAATACATTTATTTCCTGAGGGATTGAATTGTTTGCTCCCATGAGCGGGAACGCATACACTTGAGTCGGTTCCAACATTGATTGTAATGCTGGTTTATGATAAAATCAAACAGACGAATCATATGCCGGTGTTTGCGGCGCTTCTGCACGATGCGAATGACAGGGTACGCATGGAAGCGCCGGAAATGTTCCGCGTCCTCGGCAAACGAAGGCCGGAGCTTGTCAGACCGTATCTGGAGCAGCTGCAAAGGATTTCAGAAACCGTCCAGAACCGTGTCGTTCGGATCCATTGCCTCGGCGCGATTCGGGCGGCGGAAACGAAACGATCACCAAGTATGAACAGGAGGAATCAGACATGAAGCAATCAAAAAGAAAAACATGGGGCTGGCTTTTGGCTGCGGCTCTGCTGCTGCCCGCGCTCGGCCTCTTCGGCTGCGGCAAGCAGGAGCAGGCGGCAGATGCAGCAGCGCTTCTGACGCCGCGCGAGCGCCTTGAGATGGAGGCGGAGGCCTCTCCCGATTGGGTCACGGCGCTGCCGGAGGCGCAGGACGCACAGCAGCTTTTTGTCATCGCCGCGCACGAAAAAACCACCGCATGGGTCTCCATGCACGAAAAGGATGAAAACGGCGAATGGCACATGATCATGTCCACGCCGGGATTCATCGGCAAAAACGGCCTGGGCAAGACGCAGGAGGGCGACGGCATGACACCTGTGGGCACCTTCACGTTCAACCGTGCCTTCGGCATTGCGCCCGACCCCGGCTGCGCGATCCGCTATGTGCAGGCGGACGAGGACACCTACTGGTCCGGCGACGTCAACGAGGGGATGCACTATAACGAGCTTGTGAGCCTGAAGGATCTCCCGGAGCTCGACCGGGACAACAGCGAGCACATTCTTGATTACCCGTATGAATACCAGTACTGTCTGAACATCAGCTACAACGCGGACGGCACGCCCAACGCCGGCTCGGCGATCTTCCTGCACTGCCTCGGCGACCGCAAGCCGCGCACCGGCGGCTGCGTTGCGATCCCGATGGATCAGATGTATTTTGTCATGCAGCATGTGTCTCCCGACTGCGTGGTCGTCATCGACTCGATGGAGCATCTGGGAGCAGACTTCTGATCCGGCAGGCAGCCGCCAATTTTAGGAAACATCAAAAACAGGAAGGCTTTCATTGACCATGACAAGGGCAATCAAAAACTGTTCGGCGCGATCCATCTGACCTGGCCGAGACTCATCATCATCATGGCCGTCTCAATCCTGCTGACGGCCTGCGCGGATCATTCCGACAACCTAAATGTGGTTTTTGAGGATATGGAGGCTGCGTTCGAGCAGGCAGATCTGCTGTCATCCAATATCGGGCTCTTTTCCAAAACCGTCAGCGGGGACTCCATATCCTATGCGGCGTTCTGATTCCGTCGAGTGAAATCCGTTTGTGCCTTGCAGAGTGGAGCCGCTGATATCAGTCACTTGTTGAAGCCTCGCAGAGTTCGCGGCTCGGATGCCGCGAATCCAATTCAATTGATTTTCCGGCGACATGTGCGGCGGAAAATCTCCCTAAAGCGCGGCTGATGCCGCGCTCTCGCGCCGACCAAGGCGGGCAGCGCCCGCCGCGATGGAGCGCGAGTATCCCCTTGACTGTCAAAGAACCAGGTTCTTTGACAGTCTCCGAAAACGGGACTGCTGCATTTTGCAGCAGTCCCGTTTCAGCTTTTGCGGGAACCCGGATCAGGCCATCGCCGTATTCGGCATCATAGCCCTCGTCACTGAGATTCACGCAGGTTCTTTTGATTTCAGGTCTCCATAAATCGCATCAGGATCGCGGCGTTCTCCGCGCGGGTCGCGTCGGCCTCCCGCAGGAGTGCGCGCACCTTCGCAGCCTTGTCCGTCAGCGTTTCCTGAACAATATTCTGATTGCCTTTATAAATGGTGAACATGGTTTCCTCCTGTGCGTGTTTTTTACTGATCCCACGAGGCTGACACAGGGAAAGCCACCCGTATCTTTTGCGGGCGGCTTTCGCTTTGTGCGTTTGCGCTCAGAACTTGCCGTTCTGATTCTGCCAGGTTTCGGGAGCAGCGATGGTCTCCATCACGTCCCAGTGCTCGGCGATCTTGCCGCTTTCCACGCGCCACAGATCGTAGTAGCTGGTGAGTGCGCCGCCGAAGGTTCCCTCGGACACGGCAAGCACGTAGTCGCCCTGCGCGAGCACCTGATGCACCTTGTCGTAGACCATGGCGATGCCCGCCTCCGCCAGAGCGGAGAGCGCTGCGCCCAAACCGGAGAGACCGTCGGCAATGCCGGTGTTGTGCTGAATGTAGCGGTCGCCGTCGAAGTAGTCGGGGGTCTTCTCGGGAGCCTTGCCCTGCATCACGTCATGCAGGAAGTTCTTGACGAGCTCGCGGTTTTCCTCGGTCTTCTCCAGATCGGTGACCGGGGCCACGTTGTCGATCTGCGTATGGCCGGAGGGATTGGGCTCCGCCTTGGCGGCGAGATTGTCCCAGTGCTCCGCGATCTTGCCCTCCGCGTCAAAGCGGAAGATGTCAAATGCCACCTGCTCACCCATTCCGGCGAAGTTGTAGACCGTCTGGAGGAAAACCTTGTCGCCGTCGGCATAGGCGCGGATGTTTTCCACCGTGGTTTTCACGGGCGCGGAAGCGAGATAGGCGACAGAACCGACAAAAGCGTCGCGGCCGGTGCCGTAGGCCAGGTTGTGCTGGATGTATCCCTCCGCCAGCAGAGAGGCGGCCTGCTCGGTGTCGCCGGTGGCAAAGGTGTTGATGAGTGCGAGCGCTTTCTGGATGTTGGTCATTTTGGTTTCCTCCTTCGGATTTACGGGTTTGTTTCCCTGTTGTGGCTATAGCATAACGCGGCATGGCACGTTTGAAAATGGCTGGATTTTTGTACCTGCCACAACTTGAAGTTGTGGCAGTTCTGCGTTATACTGACCCCATAGCAGGAGGAATGACCATGGAATTCAAGCACATCGAATACTTCATCGACACCTGCAGCTACAAATCCATGACGCAGGCGGCGGATGCACTGTTCATCTCCCAGCAGGCGCTGAGCCGCTGTATCGCCAACATGGAGGAGGAACTGGGCTGCAAGCTCTTCACCCGTACCTCCAAGGGCAGCACGCTCACCGAGGAGGGGCAATACTTCTACGATCAGTTTCAGCCTCTGGTGCAGAGCTACCGGAGCACCCTCACCCAGACGACTTCCGCTTTGGCCCATCGCCCCAGGACGGTACGCTTTGCCTGCGCGCCGCAGGTTTTTCGCGCGCTGGACGCCGCTTTGCTGCTGAGCTTTCAGGAGCAGCATCCGGAAATCGCGCTGGAGCGGATGGAGCTGTCCGATCAGGACGTGGATCGCTTCGTGGCCGAGGACGAGGCGCATTTCGGCCTGCTTGCCATCCCGGAAAACCGCCACGGTCAGCGTTTCGCCTATGTGCCGCTCAAGACGCTGCCGCTGTTCCTGTATGTTCACCAGGACAGCCCTCTGGCGCAGGCGGAGTCCATCGACTTTGCCATGCTGAAGGACGAGCAGTTTCTGACGTTGGAGGAGCGCTCCCACTATCACAGCCTCTTGAATGAGAAGGCAAGGGAGGCCGGTTTTACGCCCAACAAGCGCTTCGCCTCCGCTGACATGGAGCAGCTCTTCGCGCTGGTCAACAGCGGAAAGGGCGTCTTCATCGCGGTTGAAATTCCCGCGGTTCGAACGATGTATCCCAATGTTGTCATCCTTCCTTTCTCAGACGAGAGCATCAATTACAGCATCGGCGTCATTTTTCAGGATTACGATAAGCTGGATCAGCCTTCGAGAAAGTTCATTGCGTATCTCGCGGAAAATGCGTGAATTTCAAAAAAGCTCATCACACGAATGGATTGGGTGCAGCAAAGAAACGGCATTGGATGTCGGGATGTGAAAAACCTCCGGTTCAACAGACCGGAGGTTTTTGCTGATAAAACATCGAAAAACCAAATGTTTACGTTTTGAAACATTCGCTATTCAAAATAAATGCTTTCTGTTATGCTTGGATCATCCAAACAAAAGGAAGTGTTTTCCATGCCAATGACCATTCTTCCGTCCTTCCTGCTGTATTGCTACATCACAGGGATCACGCCCGGCCCGGCGAATCTGTGCTCTCTTTCCACGGCGATGCGTTACGGCAAAACCATTGCCCTTCGCCAGTGGCGCGGCCTTGCTGCCGGATTTCTGATCGACAGCATTGCCGCGGTTGGGATCAACCGGCTGCTGGGTGGTGTGCTCGGCTCCTACGTCCGCTATCTCTCGTGGATCGGCGCGGCATACATTCTGTGGCTTGCCTGGCACACACTGCGAAGCTCCGGCACCGCGCCGGAGGATGCGCGAGACACACCGGGCTTTCGCACGGGGCTGCTGGTGAATCTCACGAATGTGAAGGTCATTCTGTTTTGCCTCACGGCGCTGAGCTCGTTCGTTTTGCCTTATACGGATTCCTTCTGGTGGCTGCTGGGCACGGGACTGTTTCTGCCGTTCACCGGGCCGGTGTGCAATCTGGTATAGCTCTTTGCAGGCGCAAAGCTGAAGACGCTCTTCTCCGCCCACCAGCGCGCCGTGGACATCATCATGGCAGCTTCGCTGGCACTATGCGCGGTCAATCTGGTACTGCCGAAGTGAGCTGCTCCCGCATGAGATCCAGAAACAGCTTCGCTGCCGGACTCAGCCAGTGGTTTTTGTGGCGCAGGGCAAGCAGGGATAGGTCACGCCGGAGATGGGGGCGTCGAGCTCAATCAGACGCCCGTCGGCAAGCTCCGCTTCTACGGCGACGCGCGGGAGATATGCGAAGCCCAGATCCTCCATGACACAACGCTTGATCGCCTCTGTGCCCCAGAGCTCCACGGTTTCTTCCAGCGTAATATCCTTTTCAAACAGATAGTGCTCCAGCCGTCTGCGAAACAGACTGTCCGTCTCATCGGTGATCAGCGAGACCGGCTTGTGCTGGTGCGGTGTGATGAAATCCGGATGCGCAAACTCCGGCGCCGCCACCAGCACGACCTCCATGGTGAGGCCTGTCTCCTCAGCGATCAGGATGTCGCGGTACCATTCCGCCGTGTAGATCAGCCCCAGATCGCAGGTGCCTTCCCGGACGCTCTCCGCCGCGAACACGTTGCTGCGGTTGTGCAAAACGAGCCGCACCTTGGGCGCCCGCTGTCGGAAGGACTTGATCACCGGCGCAAGACGGTAGCAGAGCAGCGTTTCCGATCGGGATGGTGATCAGCGCTCCGGCGCAGGAGACGATGAAAAAGGTGCAGAGCCCTTCGGCAAAGCGGGCGTCCTCCCAATCGCGCAGGAGCGCTGTCTGCAGCCGCTGCGCGCCGCGGTTCATGGCATCATCCGAGCTGTGCGTGATCTCGAGATAAATCTCGGGATCGTCTGGGTTATCCCAGGCCGAGATGAACCGTTCACAGTCCGCTTCACTGTGTCGTACGAAATTCTCGTAGTCGTAGCCCATCTCAAAGCCAAGCGCGTCGTTCCGGATCGCCTCATAATGAACGGTCTGTTCCGTTCCTTCGAGTGTGACGGTTCCCTCAAAGTGTTCTCCGGGCTGCAGAGCCAAATCGGAATCCGCCGCTGCGGCAGGCGTCCCATCCGCTGCCTCAGTGCAGATCCGTGCCGTTCCGGTAATTGTGCTCTGCGCGATCACTTCGACCGTATATTCGCCGGGGTCAGCGGTAAAGACTGCGCTGTCCCCACCGCTGACAGACGTTTCATAGGCAGGTTCCTCGGGGAAATCGTCCGAGCCGAGTACGCCTGCCGTGAAGCGAAGGGAGAGCTTCCCATCTTTATCGATACTGGTCGCATCCACTACGACCTGCTCGTTTTCGCCAACGGTTAGATAACCAAGACCCGTGCTGTTTTTGGGGCCGCGGTCCGCGGTGATGCTGATGCTGTTATCTCCATTTGTGCTCACACCGAATACGGGCTTTTGTCCGCAGGCAGAAAGCAGGAGAACCATGGCAAGAAGCAGCAGAGGCAGGCTTTCCTTCATTCTTTTCATCATCAAAGCGAAGGAGGGCGTTACTGTCGAATGTGCGAATAGAAAGAAAACACTCAGAACGGTATCAAAACCATTCTGAGTGCTTTCGTTTTGCGCCCTTGCAACGCCTTATAAGGTCGTTTTCAATACTTCCTTATAAGAGCGTGGCAAAAAAAGGACAGAGCTTTTTTATTTGATTTGTTTTTAGCCCTTGGCGCGCTCCAGATACTCGCCCACGCGGGTGTCCACGCGGATCTTGTCGCCGGGGTTGATGAAGAGGGGCACCTTGATCTCGGCACCGGTCTCCAGCGTGGCGGGCTTGGTGGCGTTGGTGGCGGTGTTGCCGGCGAAGCCGGGGTCGGTCTCAGTGACCTCGAGGTCCACGAAGAAGGGAGGCTCCACGAGGAAGGGCTTCTCCTTGTAGGAGTGGATCGTGCAGGTCATGTTCTCCTTGACGAACTTGAAGTTGTCGCCCAGAACGCTCTCGTCGATGGGGATGAGCTCATAGCTCTCAGGATCCATGAAGTAGTAGAGGTTGCCGTCGTTGTAGCTGTATTCCATGGCCTTGCGCTCGACGGTGGCTTCCTCAAACTTGGCGGTGGGGTTGAAGCTGGTCTCGGTCACGGCGCCGGTGATGACGTTCTTCATCTTGGTGCGGACGAAGGCCGCGCCCTTGCCGGGCTTGACGTGCTGGAACTCGACGACCTGCATAACCTGGCCGTCCATCTCGAAGGTCACGCCGTTTCTGAAATCGCCTGCAGTGATCATATCGTAAATCCTCCTGAATTGTTTTTTATCAAATTACCTGTACCATTTTACACGATACTCCCCTATTTGGCAAGCATTTTCTGTTACAGGATTATAAGTTCCTTCGGGCTCTGGGTGAGCACCTCGGCGCCGTCGGCCGTCAGGTGCATCACGTCCTCGATGCGCACGCCGAAGCGGCCGGGCAGGTAGATGCCGGGCTCGGCGGAGCAGACCGCGTGCTCGGGCATGGGCAGGGTGTTGTTCGGCGCGCAGTTCGGCGCCTCGTGGATGTAGAGACCGAGGCTGTGGCCGAAGCCGTGACCGAAGTATTCGCCGTAGCCCTCGGCGGCGATGAGATCGCGCGCCGCGCCGTCGATGGCGGCGCCCGTGACGCCCGCCTTTGCAATGCCGATGCCGGCCAGCTGCGCGCGCAGCACGATGTCATAGACCTTTTTCATCTCGTCCGTCGCGCTGCCGACGGCGACCGTGCGGGTCATGTCGGAGCAGTAGCCGCCCTTGAGGCAGCCGAAGTCCATCGTCACAAAGTCGCCCGCCTGAATCTTGCGGTCGTCCGGCACGCCGTGCGGCATGCTCGAGTGCGCGCCGGTCACGACGATGGGATCAAAGCTGTTGCCCTCCGCGCCGAGACGCAGCTGCCGATAGGTGAGCTCGGCGGCGATTTCGCGCTCCGTCACGCCGGGGCGAATCAGGGGCAGAACTTCCTTCAGCGCCTGATCGGTGATCGCCTGCGCCGCGCGGAGGTATTCGAGCTCATCCGGCGTCTTGATCTGCCGCAGCGACATAATAAGCTCCGTCGCCGGCACGAGCTCGAGCGAGAGAATCCGGCTGTAGGCCAGATACTGCTGATAGGTGAGACTGCCGTCCTCCGCGCCGAGCTTCTCGATTTTGCAGTCGTGCACGAGCTGCTTGAGGAGCTTGCCCATCGGGTGCTGGCGGTCGTTCATGAGAACCTCCACCAGATCGCCGAGCGTGTTTCTCGCGGCCTCGATGTAGCGCGAGTCCGTGATGTAATACCCGCGGTCGGGCGTGATGAGCACTGCGCCGTCCGAGGTGTGGAAGCCCGTCGCATAGTAGCGGTTGAGCGGGTCGATGAGCAGCAGGGCGTCGAGTCCCTGCGCAGCGATTGCGTCCTGGATGCGTTTCAGATTGTTCACGATTCTTTCTCCTTTATCATATCGGTATGCTGTTTTTTGATTTCTTCTTCCAGTTTCAGCATTTCTTCCGCCTTCGGCTTCAGCAAAGCCCCTGCCTCGGTCAGCGTCACCTCCGCGCGGCCGGTGCGGTGCAGGAGCGTGACGCCGAGTTCCCGCTCAAGGGCGGACACCGCGCGGCTCGTGGTGGAGTGGCTCACAAAGAGGGCCCTGGCGGCGCCGGAAAAGCTCCGGCACTCCGCCACGGCCAGAAAGATTCTCAGCTGCTCGAGTTCCATCAGAAGCGGAAGGTGTG
>JAZQDI010000028.1:0-23767 GCA_045546715.1 Oscillospiraceae bacterium
ATGTGGGAGACCTCGATGGAGTGCTGCAGCACGTTCTGGCCGTAGCTCGTGCGGTATTTCATGCGGCCCAGGAGCTTGACGATCTCGGAGTTGAGACCGTGGATGTTCGTCTCGAACACGGCGCGCTCGCCCTCCTGGCGGATGGTGTTGTTGACTTCCTTCTGCGCTTTGGCCACCATTTCCTCGATGCGGGCGGGATGGATGCGGCCGTCCTGAATGAGCTTCTCCAGCGCCAGCCGGGCAACCTCGCGGCGCACGGGGTCAAAGCTGGATACGGTGATGGCCTCCGGCGTATCGTCGATGATCAGATCGCAGCCGGTGAGCGTTTCGATGGCGCGGATGTTCCGGCCCTCGCGGCCGATGATGCGGCCCTTCATTTCGTCGTTCGGCAGCGGCACCACGGAGACCGTGATCTCGCTGGCATGGTCCGCGGCGCAGCGCTGGATGGCAGTGCCGATGATTTCGCGGGCTTTGGTCTCGGCCTCGTCCTTGAGCTGCGACTCGATCTCCTTGATCTTTGCCGCCTTCTCGTGCACAACCTCGGCCTCGAGACTTTCGATGAGGTAGGCCTTCGCCTCCTCAATGGTGTAGCCGGAGATTTCCTCCAGACGTTCCTGCTGGGTTTTCTTGATCGCCTTGATCTCGTTCTGCTGGGCCTCTACGTTGGCCAGCTTCTGGTTGAGGGAGTCGGTCTTCCGATCCAGAGCGTCCGTCTTCCGGTCCAGAGACTCTTCCTTCTGCTGCAGACGGCGTTCCTGCTTCTGCAGCTCTCCGCGGCGGGCTTTCTCTTCCTTTTCAAACTCCGTGCGGTTGCGGTGGATCTCCTCCTTGGCCTCCACCAGAGCTTCGCGCTTCTTGCTCTCGGCGCTCTTGATGGCGTCGTTGATGATGCGCTTGGCTTCTTCCTCCGCGCCGGCGATTTCCGCCTCGGCGACCTTTTTACGATAAGCAACGCCCAGGGCAAAGCCCACCACGAGCGCTGCGATCACTGCGACCACCCAAATGATGGTATACGGCATTTTGGGTTTGGTTCCTCCAATCTCATAGTTTCGCTTTTGCAAAGACGGGCACGCCCGTCGGGTAAGTGTCAAATATTTCAGACGAAGTCTCCACACTCCGTTAAAATATCACCATATTATTCTACCGGTCTTTCAACATTATGTCAAGTGTCTGAAACGGATTTTTCCCCGGAAGTTTGCCCCTTGCGGTAGACAACCGACGGGGAATTGTTATATAATAAGAACACTATTTTTCCGCCGGACGCATGTGTGCGTTCGTATTCAGAAAGGAAGCGATTCCTTGAATCCAATGACCTATCTCTTTCCCGTTCTTGCGGCCTGCTTTGTGGCGGTGTTTTTCCTGCTGGGACTGCGGGGAGAGAATCTGGATCGCGCCGGCGTCAAAAGCCGCGTAAAAAAACCGGTTCCCGCCTCGGTGGAAAAGCGCCGCGGCGGTCCGCTCGGCATCATCCTGCTCACGGCGGTCTATGCCGCAGTGGCGTTTTTTAACCTGGGCGACGCCTCCGAGCCGGAGAGCTACTGCGCCATGCCCACCGGCGGCCGCGTGGAAGTCACCTTTGCCGACGAGGTGGATCTGGGGCGAATCTTCTGCTTTGACGGGCTGAGCACCGGAGATATCATCGTCCGCGTGGAGCAGAACGGGCAGGAGGTCGAGGCCGGAACGCTGCCGCACGCCTATAATGACGTTTTCAAATGGGTGGACGCGGAGCTCACTGAGGGCGCCGATCTCACCACGCGGAAGGTTATCTTCTATCCCACGGCTGACAAGCCGGAGGATATGGAGATCGGCGAAATGGCGTTTTATGACCGAAGCGGTCTGCGCGTGGACCCCTCGGATATCATGGTGGACAAGGGCTGCGAGGGGCTCACGGATGAGCCTGAGACTGTGCCGGAGGTGTCCACCTGGCGCAACAGCACGCATTTTGACGAGATCTACCATGCCCGCACTGCGCTGGAGCATCTGCGCGGCATCTGGCCGTATGAAATTTCCCACCCGCCGCTCGGCAAGCTGATTCTGTCTGTCGGTCTGGTGCTCTTCGGCGTCAATCCCTTTGGCTGGCGCTTCATGGGCACGCTCTTCGGCGTTCTCATGCTGCCGGTGATCTGGCAGTTTCTGCGCAGACTCTTTGACGATGACCGCGTCGCCCTCTGCGGCACGGCTGTTTTCGCCTTTGACTTCATGCACTTTGTGCAGACGCGCATCGCCACCATCGATACCTACGGCGTGTTTTTCATCCTGCTGATGTATCTCTTCTTCTGGGGCTGGTTCCGGGACGGAAACAAGCGCCACCTCGCGCTGTCGGGGCTGTTCTTCGGTCTCGGCGCTGCCAGCAAATGGACCTGTCTCTATGCCGGCGCGGGACTCGGTGTTCTCTGGGTTCTCGGCTGGATTTTCCGCCGCGTGGACGCGAAGAGCAAGGCCGCCAAGGCGGCGCTGTGGAAGGACTTCGTGCGAAATGTGGGCTTCTGCCTGATTTGGTTCGTGCTAGTGCCCGCGGTGATTTATTATCTCAGCTACACGCCCTACGGCACGGCTGAGGGGCTCAAGGCGCCGGCCATGTATTTCTCCGGCGACTATCTCAAGCTCGTGCTGGACAACCAGCACTTCATGTTCACCTATCACGCCGGGCTCGTGGCGGAGCACCCCTATTCCTCCACGTGGTGGCAGTGGCTGGTGGACGCCCGACCCATTCTCTACTACCTGAACTACGGCGAGGGCACCGTGGCAAGCATCGCCGCCTTTACGAGTCCGATCCTTGCTTGGGCGGGACTTGTGAGCGTCCTGTGGCTCGCGGTCCGCGCCATCCGGCACAAGGATCGCCGCGCGCTTTTCATCGTGGTGGGATATCTCGCGCAGATGGTGCCCTGGATGGTCATCACGCGCCTGACCTTTGCCTATCACTATTTTGCGGCGGTGGTGTTTCTCGTGCTGGCGCTCGGCGCCGTGTTTGACGAGATGCGCGCCCGCGGCCACATCCGCTGGGTCTATGCCTTCACCGGTGTGAGCATCGCGCTCTTTGCCATGTTCTACCCGGTGCTCACCGGCATCGAGGTCAGCCGGAACTACAGCTGGAAAGTGCTCAAGTGGTTCCCGTCCTGGCCACTGTAGTTTCGCCGAAAACCCGCTTTGCTGGGCTTTTCGGCGAGGAGGTCTTCACTCCGAAAGAAATTCTTGGCTGCAAGCGAGGCTTGCGATAAAAGAATTTCTTTCTCCGCGTGCGGTATTTTTGCCCCGTGGCGAAGCCATGCGGCAAAAATGGATTTCATTTCATTCGCGTCTCCGGACGCGAACTCTGCTGAGCGCTTTTTGCTCATATTCTTTTGAAGTGAGGTATTTATCATGATTGCAATCGGATCGGATCACGGCGGTTTCGCCCTGAAGCAGGAGATTATGGCGCACCTGACGGAGCGCGGTCTGGAGTTTAAGGACTTCGGAACCTACACCGCCGAGAGCTGTGACTATCCCGAGTTCGGCGCCGCCGTCGGCCGCGCTGTGGCCTCCGGCGAGTGCGAGCGCGGCATTCTCATCTGCGGCACCGGCATCGGCATCTCCATCTCCGCCAACAAGATCCACGGCGTGCGCGCTGCGCTCTGCGGCGACTGCTTCTCTGCCGAGATGACCCGCCGCCATAATGACGCGAACATCGTTGCCCTCGGCGCGCGTGTGGTGGGCAGCGGTCTCGCGCTCAAGATTGTGGACACCTTCCTCGACACGCCCTTTGACGGCGGACGCCATGCGCGAAGAATTGAGAAAATGATGGCGCTGGAGAACGAGAACTGATCTGAGGTAGCATCTATGTCATCCAACAAACCCGAAGTGTACCGCCGCCGGCGGCGGGGGTGGGGCGGACTGTGGCGTGCGCTGGTTGTGCTGGCGGCGCTGCTGATCCTGCTTGCGCTGCTGCTGGTTTACGCCTGCCATAAATATATTGTTTATGACAAAGAGGGCGTGCATGTGCAGTTTCCCATGTTCGGCGCGCGCGTCACGGCCGAGGATGAGGCTGGTCCCAGTCCTACGGTCTATCCCGCAGAGCTGGTATATGACGAGCCGGACTATGCCTCGCTCATCTCCACGGCGGGGCAGAATCTCGATTCGCTCCGGGGCAAGTATCTCACGGCAGGGAACATCTCGCCCGAGAGCCTGCGCGCAGCCGCCGAGCAGATGGCTGCGGCCAAGGGCAACGCGCTCGTTTTGCAGATGAAGCCGCCCTCCGGCTCGCTCACGTGGAAGTCCTCTGTCACCATGGCGGAGTCCTTTGAGGTAAACGGCTCGCTCGAGCTTGCCGATACCATTCGCGAGCTCAAGGCGGATTACGGCGATCTGCGGCTTGTGGCCGTGGTGAGCGCCTGTGTTGACTCCCTCATGGCCGAGCGCTATACCGCCATGGCGCTCAAAACCGCCTCTGATTCCCCTTATGCTGACGAGTCCGGCAACTGGGTCGATCCCTATAACACTTCCATGCGGGAGTATCTGGGCAGCCTCTGCCGGGAGCTTGCGGACATGGGCTTTGACGAGATTGCCTTTTCCTATCTGCAGATGCCCAACACCACGGCGGAGCTGAACTATGCCGCCCAGCTGAGCACGGAGCCCACTGCCACCGACGCGGTGATGAGTCTCGCGCAGTATCTGCGCTCGGCGCTGTCCGACCGGCATGTGGAACTGGATATCATTGTCTCGTCGGACTCCATCCTGCAGAACGCGACCTCCGCCACCGGGCAGGATCTCACGTTCCTTGCGAAGATTTTCAGCCGCCTGTGCGCCTTTGCCGACGGCGACACGCTCCCCACGCTGCGCGAGCGCGTCTCCGCGCTGGAGGGCTTCAATACCGAGACCCGCTTTGTCCCCTTCATGCGCAACGCGCAGATCGAGGGCAGCTGGGTCATGACCGGATAAAGCCGCTTCGCTCCCAAACGGAAACCCGCTTCGCCGGGCTTTCCGTTTGAAAGAATTGCACAAAAAAGGACGTTTTCGGCCCAAATGCAATTTGGGAAAAGAAAACGTCCTTTTTCTGTGAGCAGTATTTTTGTACCCAAACAAGTTTGGGCACAAAAATGATTTGATTCATTCGCCTCTGCGGAGGCGAACGCTCGAGGCTGTTTCTCTCCACGCTTCTCTGCCCTTGCCAACCTTTTCAACCGATGCTATAATATTTCCAATCTCATATTCGATGGTTCCGCGCCGGGATTCCGGCAGGGGGGAATGGGGTGCAAAGCCCCGCGAGTCGGTCACTGTGAAGCCGCCGAATGCGGATGAGTCAGAATGCCCCGGAGCCATCGGCGTTTCTGCCGGAACCGGAAATCGCGTTTTTTGCCGTCGGGGTGTGCTGCTCCGGCGCTGGAGTCGTGCGCCCTTTTCGTCAGAGACGGAGGACGCATTTTCTATACATTCCAAAGGAGGAAATGACATGAAGAAAAGAGTAGTCAGTCTTCTGCTGGTGCTGCTTCTGGTTGTTTCTCTGCTGCCGATGGCATCCTTTGCCGCCGATACGGGCAAGGTGCGCGTCATTGTGGAGAACACCACGCTTCGCCAGAAGGAGTACACCGTCAACGGCCAGACCTTCCAGGTGCCCTGGCAGGATCTGCTGTTTGACACCGAGGTGAATTACAAAGCCGGCATGACCATGGACGGCGCGCTGCGCGCCGGCACCAGTCAGTATCTGATGAATGCCGCGGATGTGAACACCGTCCTGCAGTATGAAGCGTCGGAATACGGCAGCTATCTCATCGGCGTCGGCGGTCTGCTCAACTGGGGCACCAACGCTTGGATGGCAACCCTGAACGACTGGTTTGTCGATACCGGCATGGACTCCGTCAAGGTGCAGCCGGGCGATACCGTGCGCGTCATGTACACCACGAACTACGGCGCGGACATCGGCGGTGACTGGAGCAGCACCGACGTGGGTCTGAAGGATCTCTCCTTTGACTACGGCGTGCTCTATCCCGCCTTCAGCCATGACGTGACGGAATATACGCTCTATGTGCCGTATGACGTCGACACCGTCCAGATCACGCCGACGGCGGCCAACAAGAATCATAAGGTCTTCGTCACCGCGTCTGATGAGAAGAATGTGCGCTGGGGCGCGCGGAGTGTTGCTGTTGAGGCCGGCAAGGCAGAGGTCACTGTGGACGGCGGAACGGCCTATACGGTGAATCTTGTGAAGATGAAAGATCCGCCTCCCCCTCCGACTCCGATTCCGGATCCGCCTGCGCCTCCTACGCCCACCGCAACCGTAACGCCGAGTGCGGAGCCGACCACGACGCCCACCCCTACGCCGAGCGCAGAGCCGACTACAACGCCCACGCCAACGGTCAAGAATCCCTTCAAGGACGTGGCGAAGGATCAGTATTACTATGAGCCTGTCCTCTGGGCGGTGAACCACAATCCGCAGATCACGCAGGGCACGAGCGCAACGACGTTCTCACCCGCCGCCACCTGCACGCGCGGCCAGGTTGTGACCTTCCTGTGGCGCGCTGCCGGCGAACCCAAGCCCACCGGCACGAAGAACCCCTTCACGGATGTGAAGAGCGGCGATTACTTCTATAACGCCGTCCTCTGGGCGGTGGAAAAGGGCATCACGCAGGGCACCAGCAAGACCACCTTCTCCCCGAACAGCCCCTGCACCCGCGCCCACGTCGTGACCTTCCTCTGGCGCAGCGAGGGCCAGAACAAAGCCGACGCCAAGAATCCCTTCACAGATGTGAAGAGCGGCGACTACTATTATAATGCTGTCCTCTGGGCGGTGAAGAACGGTATCACGCAGGGCACGAGCAAGACGACCTTCTCACCCGCGAACCCCTGTACCAGAGGCCAGATCGTCACCTTCCTGTGGCGTGACCGCGCCGGCGCAGAGCCGAAGGCTGTGACCGAGTCTGTTTCTGACAGCGCGGTCGTTCTCGCCGAGGAAGACCCGCTTACGGCGGTCAGACGCTTCACGGAGGATTCATCGAATCTTTTGCCGGTGTGCGGCGAGAGCGACTGGACCGAGTTCGACCTCTTCCGCAACCTCCGCGAGGAGTCGGTCCTTAACATGGTAGATTACAAATGGTATTATAAGACGGCCAAAGAGAAAGCCGAAGAAACCAACGGCAAAATGGACGCCAACTATGCCACGGATTACGCCCGTATTGTCATCGCTGTGACGGCGCTGGGCTACAACGCTGCCGATGTGGCGGGCTATGATCTCACGGCCAGACTCAGCGATGTGAAATATGTCACGGATCAGGGCACCAACGGCGCGATCTACGCGCTGCTCGCGCTCGACAGCGGCGACTATGTCTCCTATGCCCGCCCGGACTATATTCAGGCGATTCTGGACGCGCAGCTCGAGGACGGCGGCTTCACCTACATGCCGGATTCTCCCACCGATCCCGACCTGACTGCCATGGCGATTCAGGCGCTCGCGCCTTATCTGGATCAGAAGCCTGTCGCCTCCGCCGTGCGCAAGGCGGTGCTCTGCCTCTCCGACATGCAGCAGGAAGACGGCGGCTTCTTCTCCTGGGGCGCTTCCTCCTGCGAGAGCACGGCACAGGCGATCATGGCCGTGGAAACGCTCAAAACCCAGCCCGGCGACCATGACTATGCCCGCAATCCCAAGACGCTCCCGGCGCTCTTTAACAAGACCGGCGGCTCGCTGCATGACAATCTGCTGACCTTCCAGTTGATCAACGGCAGTTTCTGCCATGTGAAGGATGATCCCACCACCAACGGCTATGCCACTGAGCAGGCCATGCGCGCGCTGGTGGCAGAGGAGTGCAGCGCCCTCGGCGTCACGCTCTACGGCATCCGCTGATCGATGAAACGAAACAATCGGCTGTATGCCGTCATCGCGCTGTGTCTGGTTTTGGTGCTGGCCGTTGCCGCGCTGGTAACGCTTCGCACTGCGCCGGACACTGCACAGACAGCTGCCATGCAGACCGAAACACCGGAGGCGACAGCCTCCGGTGCGTCTGCTTCGCCGTCTCCGACTCCGGAAGTGACGGCATTGCCGGTGAGCACGCCTTCAGCCGCGCCGACGGCTTCTCCCACACCTGCCGCGCCGCCGACTCCGGCAGTCACTGCGGCGCCCACAGCGAAGCCAACACCCGCGCCGACGACAAAGCCAACATCTGCGCCGACGAGCGCGCCCACACCGAGCCCGACGCCCGCTGCCGATACGGTCAAGCTCTCCATTTGCTGCCCGCTTGCGCTTGCGAGCGCTGAGCTGGACGACGCCGTTCGCGCCGTCCTGCCCGAGAGCGGCGTGATTCTCGCGGAGACGGAGATCGAGCTGGAAGCGGGGGAGAGCGCATGGAATCTGCTGCAGCGCGTCTGCCGCGAGCAGGGCATCGCCCTTGAGGCGGACTGGACGCCGGCTTATAACACCGCCTATGTGCGCGGGGTTGGTCATCTTTACGAGTTTGACTGCGGCCGGGGCTCCGGCTGGATCTATCGCGTGAACGGCGCGGTGCCCAATGTGGGCTGCAGCAGCTATACGCTGCAGCCGGGCGACACGGTCGAGTGGCTTTACACCTGCAATTTCGGAAACGATTTGTAGGAGCCGACGACCTCGGCGGCCCGCAAAACAGAAACATCTTTCACAGAAAGGAGGTCCTCTCATGCACCCGGAAACCGATGGCTTTGCCAGCCACGCGAGCGCCCTGCTCTTTGCCTATTTCGCCGCTGTGCTCACGGTGACGATGCTGGTGCTGCACCCGGCGTATCTTGCGCTCTCGGCGGTGTTCGCCGGGGCGTATCTTGCGAGCATGGGAGGCCTCCGCACACTCGGGAAAACGCTCTGCTGGATGCTCCCTGTGATGCTCATCGCGGTGGGATTCAATCTCGCCTTCAACCACCGGGGCATGACCGTGTTTTTCTATCTGAAAAACGGCAACGCCGTCACGAAGGAGAGTCTCGTCTTCGGCCTGTGCGCCGCGGCGATGCTTCTCGCGGCGGTGCTGTGGTTTTCGTGCTTTCACCGGGTCATGACGGCGGACAAGCTTATGGCGTTCACCGGGCGGCTTGCGCCTGCCCTGAGTCTCCTGTTTTCCATGACGCTGCGCTTTGTGCCGCGCATCACCCGGCAGCTGCGGCGGACCTACGCCGCCCAGCGCGCGCTGGACGGCGCGGCGGGACTGCCCGCCGCCATTCGCCGCGGCGTGCGCACGGTGAGCATCGTGGTCACGTGGGCGCTCGAGGGCGCCGTTGTCACGGCGGACAGCATGCGCGCCCGGGGCTACGGCCTTCCGGGGCGGACGCACTTTCACCGCGAGCGCTGGCAGCGGCGCGACACGCTGCTGCTGGTCATCCTGCTCGCGCTCACCGCCGGGACGCTTGCCGGCGTGGCGACAGGCAGCGCGCAGGAATTGTTTTATCCCTCTCTGCAATTTGCGCCCCCTACGGGGCGAAATATCCTCGCCTGGGGCTGCTTTGCGCTGCTTTGCGCGCTGCCCCTGATCATTCAGCGAAAGGAGGCGCGCGCATGGGCACGCTCGAAATCCGCGATCTGACGTTTACCTATCCCCTCACAGAGCGACCCGCCCTGCGAGGCGTGTCTCTCTCGCTGGAGCCCGGCAGCTTCACGCTGCTGTGCGGCCCTTCCGGCTGCGGCAAAACAACGCTGCTGCGCCATCTGAAAACCGTTCTCACGCCCCACGGCAAGCGCTCCGGCGCGGTGCTGCTCGACGGCGAGACGCTCTCTGCCGTTTCCGAGCGGGAGCAGGCGGCGCGAATCGGCTTTGTTCTGCAGCAGCCGGAGGATCAGATCGTCACGGACAAGGTCTGGCATGAGCTGGCCTTCGGACTGGAAAACCTCGGCGTCGAACCGGAGACGCTGCGCCTCCGCGTGGGGGAGATGGCGAGCTTTTTCGGCATCCAGAACTGGTTTGACCAGAGCACAGACACGCTTTCCGGCGGTCAGAAGCAGCTTTTGAATCTGGCTGCAGTCATGGCCATGCAGCCGGAGATCCTTGTGCTTGATGAGCCCACCGCGCAGCTCGACCCCATTGCCGCCGGGGAGTTTCTCCGCGCGGTGCAGCGTCTGAACCGGGAGCTCGGCGTCACGGTCCTGCTCTCGGAGCACCGCCTCGAGCAGGCGCTGCCTATGGCGGACACAGTCATCGTCATGTCGGACGGCGCGGTGCGCGCCGCAGGATCAGCGGAGGAGATTTCCCGCGTGCTGGCGGACGATCCGTTTTTCCTCGCCTTTCCCGCGCCGATCCGGCTCTGGGCAGCGCTGGGGTTTCCCGGCGCGTGCCCGATGGATGTGCGCGGCGGCCGCGCGCTGCTGCGCGCGCATCCGCCGAAAGCGGCGGCTGCGCCTTTGCCGCCGGAGGAGTCGGCAGGGGAGTGCGCAGTCTCGCTGCGGGAGGTCTGGTTTCGCTATGACCGCGCGGGGAGCGATGTGCTGCGCGGCTTGAGCCTTGAGGCGCGGCGCGGCGAGCTTTTTGCCGTCGTGGGCGGAAACGGCAGCGGCAAGAGCACCGTTTTGTCTCTGCTCTCCGGCGCGCTGAAGCCCTATCGCGGCAAGGTGCAGACCCAGGGGCTCAGAGTTCTCGCCCTGCCGCAGGATCCGCGCACACTTTTCTGGCAGAGCACGGTCCTTGATGCCCTCCGGGACAGCGGCGCCGGCGACGCTGCGGCGGCGGAGATGGCCGAGCGGCTGGAGCTCACCGCGGTTTTGAACCGCGATCCGCTGGATCTCTCCGGCGGCGCGCAGCCGCGCGCCGCGCTTGCCATGCTCCTGCTGCGGCAGCCGGAGGTGCTGCTGCTCGATGAGCCCACCAAGGGCATGGACGCCGCTTTCCGCGCCGCGTTCGGCGAGCTGCTGCGGCGCCTCTGTGCTGAGGGACTCACGGTCATCCTCGTGAGTCATGATATCCCGTTCTGCGCTCGCTACGCCCATCGGGCGGGGCTGCTCTTCGACGGGCAGCTGCTCTCTGAGGGGTCGGCGCGCGGCTTCTTCACGGGAAATCATTTTTATACCACCGACACCAATCGCATGGCCCGGCCCTGGCTGCCGGGGGCGCTTCTGCCGGAGGAGGTGATCGGCGCATGCAGCAAAAACAGCCCGCCCGTCTGAAAACCCTCTTTGCCGCGCTGCTCTTGTGCGTGCTCGTGCCGGGACTGGTGCTGCTCGGCAGTCTGGTCTGGGCCAATCGGCAGTATTATCTCGTGAGCGTGCTCGTCATTGTGCTGAGTCTGCTGCCGCTGCTGCTGCGCTTTGAGCGGCGCAGCCCGCAGGCGCGCGAGCTTGTGATCCTCTCGGTCATGACGGCACTCGCCGTCGCGGGCAGAGCTGCGTTCAGCTTCGCCCCGGCGTTCAAGCCCGTTGCCGCCATCGTCATTCTCTCCGGCGCGGCCTTCGGCTGCGAGGCGGGGTTTCTCGTCGGCGCGGCGACGGCGTTTGTCTCCAATTTCTTCTTCGGTCAGGGACCGTGGACGCCGTGGCAGATGATGGGCTTCGGTCTCATCGGCTTTCTCGGCGGCGCGCTCTTTGCCCACCGGTTTCAGCCGAAGCGGCTGGGGCTGAGCGTGTTTGGGGGACTCGCGGTCTTTTGCCTGTACGGTCCGCTGCTCGATGTCGGCTCCGTGCTCATGGTAGCGGGGGACGTCACGCGCGAGGCAATCACTGCCGCGCTCGCCACGGGCGTCGCTTTCAACGCCGTGCATGCCGCCGCCACGGTCATTTTTCTCGCGCTGGTGGGGCAGCCGCTGCTCAAAAAGCTTGACCGCGTTAAAATTAAATACGGAATTCTCGATCCAGAGCCCTGAATTTTCAGGGCTCTGTTTTCGGTTGCATTTTTCTGGGGATTGCGATATTATATAAAATTGAGTGATTAGCAAAACAGGAGTGCCTATGGCTGACTTTCATTATAAATTGGATATGGCTGGCCTTCTCTGGGAAATCGTCTCTCCCGTGGAGCTGGAGCTGGGCGAAAGCTGTCTCCCGTTTCTCACGGATGCGCCCGGGGCGGACTGCTCCATTCGGTTTCAGCTCGGCAGACCGGAAGACCGCGGCGAGCTGATTCATGACGACAGACCGAGGGCATGGCGCGAGGGCGACACGCTCCGCGTGGAGCGAACGCCCGCCGCAGCCGGCTCGCCGTGCGCCTGCATTTATCAGCGCAAGGACGATCCGCTCCACATCGAGGGCCGGATCTATCCGAATCGGGTCAAATCCATCCGCACGCTGGACCACCTGCTGGACGCCTCGGAGCTGGAGCTTCTTTTCACCGGGGCGGACGCCTTCAGTCTTCACAGCTCGCTGGTTCGCCGTGCGCAGGGCGACGCCGTTTTGTTCACGGCGCCCTCCGGCACGGGCAAATCCACGCAGGCAGCGCTCTGGGAGCAGTTCGGCGGAGGCGACACGCTAAACGGAGACCGCAGCATCCTGCGCCGTGTGGACGGCGTCTGGACGGCGTTCGGCTCGCCCTTTGCGGGCACGAGCGGCATTTTCCGCAATGAATCCGCCCCGGTTCGGGCGCTGGTGGTGCTCCGTCAGGCACCGGAAAATACCATCCGCCGCATGTCCGCTGCAGAGGCGTTTCGCGCGGTCTATTCTGAGTCGCTGCTGCCCCGGTGGCATCATGAGGCGCATCAGCGCGTCATTGAGATGATCATGGCCATCATCTCTGAGGTGCCGGTCTATCTTCTGGCGTGCACGCCGGACGAACGGGCCGTGCGCCTGCTGCGCGATACCCTGGAAGGAGAAACAGTATGATTGCAAAGCGAGGCTCCAGCGCGTTGGTGGAGCATCTGCATAATAAAGCGGGCGTGCGGGGCATCCCCCTGTCGGGCACCTTTGAGCTCACGCCCATGTGCTCCATGAGCTGCAAAATGTGCTATGTGCGCATGACGGCGGAGGAGGTGCGCCAGAGCGGCAAACGCCTTCGCACGGTGGAGGAGTGGCTGGAGCTGGCCCGCGTCATGAAGGAGCAGGGCATGCTTCTGCTTCTGCTCACGGGCGGCGAGCCGCTGACGTATCCGGGCTTCCGGGAGCTTTACCGGGAACTTCGGAAAATGGGCTTCGTCATATCCATCAATTCCAACGCCACGCTCATCGACGAGGAGACCGTGAAGTGGCTTGCCGAGGACCCGCCGCAGCGCATCAACATCACGCTCTACGGCGCGTCGGACGAAACGTACCTGCGTCTGTGCAATCATCCAACGGGTTATACCGTGGTCACACACGCGATCGAAATGCTGCAGGAGGCGGGCATCCCCGTGAAGCTCAACTGCAGCGTCACGCCGGACAATGTCTGTGATCTGGAAAAGATCATTGCCTACGGCGAGGAGCGAAAGCTGGTTCTGCAGGCGACGAGCTACATGTTCCCGCCCCTGCGGCGAGACGAGACCAGCATCGGCCGAAACCTGCGCTTTACCCCGGAGGAATGCGCTGCGGTGGAGGCGCGCATTCGCCTGCTGCAGTACGGAAGGGAAGATCTGACGAATTACTGCCAGAGCGTGGAGGATCACCGCGTGCTCGAGGAGGACGCCTCCTTCGACTGTGAGGGCGACGGCGTCCGCTGCCGCGCGGGCAAGAGCTCCTGCTGGATCACATGGGACGGGAGAATGCTCCTGTGCGCCATGATGGACGAGCCGAGCTATGATGTGTTTGAAATGGGCTTTCCCGCGGCGTGGGCAGCCCTGCGCGAGCGCACAGCCGCTATCCGCCTGCCGGCGGAATGCGCTGCCTGCGACTCCAAGGATGTCTGCCGCTCCTGCGCCGCGATGATTTATACCGAAACCGGAAGCTATGACAAGAAACCCCAGTACCGCTGCGATCTCATGCGCGCCACGCCTGCGGCATGCCGCGCGGTCTTGAAGGAGGAACCATCTCATGAGTGAAAAAAAGGAAAAGAAGACCGGTCCCGAGCGCTTTGACAAGGTGAACCGGAAAACGACCATCATCTGGACCGGCGTTGCTGTGGTTGTGGTGCTTGCCCTTGCGCTGATTCTGTTCTTTGCCACCAAGGGAGGAAAGAGCGGCAAGCCGGAGGGCTCCGGCTCTCTCACCGGCACGGTCACCTATAACGAAAAGGGCGAGCAGGTGCTCGTGGACGAGCAGGGCAACGAAGTGG
The DNA here is from genome assembly GCA_045546715.1 of Oscillospiraceae bacterium. Classification (GTDB taxonomy): domain Bacteria; phylum Bacillota; class Clostridia; order Oscillospirales; family Oscillospiraceae; genus CAG-103. The sequence goes on from JAZQDI010000028.1 coordinate 14,079, forward strand.
AGGTTCTGGATGAGAACCCCATTGAGACCATCCGCCAGACCGGCAACAGCAACCTCTCCGGCGTCACCACCGATACCGGCAGCGGCGTGAGCGGCGGCAGCGCCGGCGGTGCCGACCAGCAGGCAGACGCGCCCAAAACACCCTGGACGAATCTCGAGGACAAGGATTACGGCATCACGATCAAAACACTTGCCGCGGGCTATGACGGCGCCTTCCTGGAGGACGGCAGCGACGAGCAGGTGAAAAACGTGCTGGCGCTTCAGTTTGTCAATACCAGCGACAAGGACATCCAGTATGCGGAATATGCCTTCTCCGTGAACGGCAAGCCCATTTCCTTCAAGCTCTCCGATCTGCCCGCCGGGCAGTCCTGCGTTGTGCTGGAGGCCTCCCGCCACCAGTATGACAAAAATGAAGTGCTGGATATCATCTCCCGTGTGGTCGCGCCGGTGGATCTGCTGCACGCCGAGGGCGACAATCAGGTGCTGATCGTGAAAAACGCGGAAGACAACACGCTGACCCTTATGAACGCAACGGACAAGGAGCTGCCTGTGGTGCGCGTGTTCTATAAGTACTTCTATGAAGAAGAAAACACCTTTGTCGGCGGCATCACCTATACCGCCACGGCGGAGAAGATCCCTGCCGGCGGCAGTGTGACCATTGCGCCGGACCATTACGAGGACGCCGCCTGTGTGATTACGGGCTTTGGCGTGTATGATAACTAACAACCAACAAAAGAAGAGGCCGTCAAAAGACGGCCTCTTCTTTTGTTATCTTCTTCGGGTTCTGTTTCTGCCTTCAAATTCGCGGCGGAGCGCGGCCTCCCGCTCGGCCTCATAGAGGGCCTGCTCCCGCTGACGGCGGCGGCGCATCTCGGCGGCGCGGGCCCGGCGGCGTCTCTGATAACGAATGTACGCGACCAGATACAGAACGATCACCACAAAGATCACCAGCAGCACAATCAGCACCACGGGGCTGGCGAAGAAGCGGCTGAGTCCCTGCTTGAGAAACGCGCCCTGGCTCAGATCCACATCCACGCTCGCCACCAGCGGCAGCGTGCCGAGCGTCTGCCCGTCCTTGGAGACGGTGATTTCGCCCAGCACGTCTCCGGCGTGTATCGGCGCCTGAAGCGTCTCGCCGTCGCGCTCGGAGTAGACGACGATCTCGCGCTCATAGTTCTCCGGCTCCGTGTTGTTGGGGAGCACGGCGGTGAAGTCCTGCTGCGCGTGGATGGCCACGCGGTCGGCGTCCCGTCCCATTTCCACGGCCACATCCCGGAGCGGCTCGGTCGCGCTCAGCAGCGTCTGCACGCTGAAGTTGTTGTACAGCCAGTCATACAGGGCGATGGTGTCCGTGAAGTTCTGATACTCCTGCGTGCCGTCCGCGCGGTCGCGGGCGGTGCTGCCCAGAACGATGCACAGCAGACGGATGGTGTTTTTCTCCGCCGTGGACACGAGACAGTAGCCGGCGGCGCTGGTGTGTCCGGTCTTGATGCCGGCGGCGCCCTCGTAGAGATAGCCGGGATACACGATGGAGTTGGGATTGATCAGTCCGTTGGTGTTCTGCAGGATGCGCGTGTCGCTCTGATTTGTGGCGGGCACGGTGTAGCTGAGCGTGTTGCTCATGGTCTCAAACAGCGGAAACTGCAGCGCGGCCTCGGTGATGCGCCGCAGATCTGCCGCCGTGGTGTAGTGATCCGGATCGGGCATGCCGTGCGTGTTCATGAAGTGGGTGCCCGTGCAGCCGAGCTCCTCAGCGCGCTGGTTCATCCGCTCGACAAAGGCGGAGATGCTGCCGGCCACATATGCGGCAATCACATTGCAGGCCTCATTGGCCGAGGAGATCATTGCGCAGTAGAGGTAGTTTTCCAGCGTCATGATTTCGCCCGGCATGATGCCCGCCGTGCTGGATTCCTCGTCCAGACCGAGACGGCAGTCGTCTCCGGCGGTCACCTGATCCTTGAGATTCACATCTCCCCGGTCCACGGCCTCCAGCGCCAGCAACACGGTCATGATTTTCGTCAGACTCGCGGGATAGGCACGCTGATCGGCATTGTGGGCGTAATAGACCTGACCCGATTCCAGATCGGCGAGCAGCGCGCAATGGGCGGTGAGCTCCGGAACGGGGATCTGATCTCCGCCAATGGAATAGTTCGCAGGCGTTTCCGCGTTTTCCCCGTCGGCAAAGACGGGCAGCGTCAATGTCAGCGCAAGGCACAGTGCCAGCAGAAGGGACAAATACCTGCGCAGCAGTATTTTTTTCATAGTTTTCTCCGAAAATCTGTGATATAGTAAAGAAGTAAATCTATTATAATAGTTCTGTGCGTGAAAAGCAAATGAATTTGACGAATTTGAACGATCGCTGCCCGTTCGGCGCGTCTCTTGACCGTCTCTGAATCCGAAGGAGGAACCGCCATGAAAATTCTGGTTGTCGACGATGAGAAAACCATCGTCAAGGGCATTAAATTTAATCTGGAGAACGAGGGGTACGATGTGGACGTCTGCTATGACGGCGAGGCCGCCGTGGAGCTGGCCCGCGCCGGGGACTATGCCGTGATCCTGCTCGATCTCATGATGCCCAAGGTGGATGGGCTCGAGGCCTGCCAGCAGATCCGCCAGTTTTCCACCGTGCCGATTATTATGCTCACGGCGCGCAGCGAAGATGCGGACAAGCTCATGGGCTTTGAGTCCGGCGCGGACGACTATATCACCAAGCCCTTCAACATCCTTGAGCTCAAGGCGCGCATCCGCGCGCTCATCCGCCGCAGCAGCATGCCCGTCGCCGGTGCGCCGAAGAGCGGCAAGCTCGTTCGCGGGCAGATTGAGATCGATCCCGAGCGCCGCAGCGCCAAGCGCTTCGGCGAAAATGTGGAGCTCACGGTCAAGGAGTTTGACCTCATCGAGCTGCTGATGCGAAACCCCGGCAAGGTCTACAGCCGCGAGAACCTGCTCGATCTCGTCTGGGGCTATGACTATCAGGGCGATATCCGCACCGTGGACGTGCACATCCGCCGCCTGCGCGAGAAGCTGGAAAAGCAGCCCAACAGCCCGGAATACATTATTACAAAATGGGGCGTGGGGTACTATTTCGCTGAAAGCTGAAGCTTTCGATGAAAACCTGCTGATTGATTATCGCGGCCTTCGGGCTGTGAACTCTGCGAGGCTATGAAATGGAAGAGCGAAACACAAAAAAACCATATCGCAGCAGTGTGCAGCTGCAGTTCGCGGCCTATTTCTTCCTGCTCACGGTGGTGCTCCTTGCGCTGCTGAACACCTATCCGCTGCGCGCGTCGCGCGACGTGGTGTTTTCCGAGAAGGAGAGCGCGCTCATGAGCCGCGCCTCGGTGCTCTCGTCGTCTCTGTCGCTGATGGAGACGCTCACGCCGGACAGCACCCGTCAGGTTCTGAGTCTGCTCGACACGACCGGCCTCGAGCGCGTGCTTGTCACGGACAGCGAGGGCGCCGTGATTTATGACACGGCTGAGTCTCCCGAGCCTGTCTCGCCGACCGAGGTGGCGACTGCACTCAAGGGCAAGGCCGCCTTCCGCTCAAATTTTGACATGACGGCCTTTTCCTCCGGCGCTGCCGTGCCGGTGCGAAACGCGGGGCGTACCATCGGCGCGGTCTATATCTCGGAATATGACGCCGGTCAGGCGGAGCTGATCGTCTCCATCCAGCACCGACTGGGCACAATCTCCCTCATTGCGGCGCTGCTCGCGCTCGTCATCATCTTCTTTTCCATCCGTATGATGACGCGGCGCATTACCATCCTGGCAGACGGTGTGCGCACCGTGCAGTCGGGTGATTATTCCTTCCGCCTGAAGCTCACGGGCAACGACGAGCTCACCGAGCTCGGCAGCGAACTCAACAACCTCACCGAGCGGCTGGAGACCACCGAGGCCCAGCGCCGCCGCTTTGTGTCGGACGCGTCACACGAGCTCAAAACACCGCTGGCCTCGATTCGCCTGCTGTCAGACAGCATCGTTCAGAGCGAGGGCATGGACAGCGAGACCATGCGTGAATTCGTCACGGACATCGGTACCGAGGCCGAACGCCTCCAGCGCACGACGGAGAAGCTCTTAAACCTCTCCCGCCGCGACGACGGCGCCGTGCAGGAGACGCAGGATGTGGATCTCAAATCCGCCGTGGAGGGCACGCTCCGGCTCATCGAGCCGCTGGCCGATGCCAGCAATGTCACGATTTCCTGCGACCTCGCGGAGCACTGCGTGGTGCGAGCCACGGAGGACGACATTTATCATATTGTATTCAACCTCGTGGAAAACGCCGTGAAGTATAACCTCCCGATGGGCAGGGTGTTCGTCACCGTCGAAAAAACGGACGGGCGCTGCCTCCTCACGGTGGAGGACACCGGCATCGGCATTCCCGAGGCGGACAGACCCCATGTTTTCACGCGTTTTTACCGCGTGGACAAGGCACGCAGCCGTGAGCACGGCGGCAGCGGTCTGGGTCTCTCCATCGTGCATGACGCCGCCGCGCTCTATGGCGGCACGATCTCTGTCGAGAGCGTGGAGCCGCACGGCACGCGTTTCGTCGTGGACTTCCCGGCCGTCGAGCGCGAGCGAGACTGAGAGGATATAAAAGCCGCGGTAATCCACCACATTTTGTGCCGATCGTCGAGAAAACCACAATTTCGCACATTTCACAAATTTGAAGTAAAAATTTCTGCGAAAACAACGAAATTCCCCCTTGACAACCAAGGGGGAATTTGATATTCTATGAAAGCGCCTGTGCGCAGGTATGGGCGTAATATAACTCCAGGTTCTTGCGGCGTACGCCGCCGCGCAAAGATCCTTTGCGCTATTTTGTGCACGGAAGAGCACAAAATAGAACCTTTGAGTTGCACCGAAGGTTCGCAAAACCGCATTGCATGCGGTTTTCAGGAAACGTTGTTTCCTGACTCGGCTGCGCCGAGTGAACCGGAGGTATGCGATGAAGCGGGAGATTGCAGGAGAAACCTGGTAACTTCCGTGGAGTATGTCCGCCGCGGGAATCCGCGGGCAATCGGGCGGCTGAAGCTCCCTTACACCGCGTATATCACCCGAAAGGGTTCGGACCCGGCGAAAGCCGGTTCGTTTTTCGGACGGGGTTTGATACGCACGGTTGGGTGTATGGAACTTCACCCGTGCGAACCAAGGCAGAGCCAATGCTGCCGAACATTTCGTAACGGAGGAAAAACAATCATGGCAAACAAGAAAATGATCCGCATCCGCCTCAAGGCGTACGACCATCAGCTCATCGACAAGGCCGCTGAGAAGATTGTCGAGACCGCCAAGCGTACCGAGGCGAAGGTCTCCGGTCCTATCCCCCTGCCCACCAAGACCGAGATCGTCACCATCCTGCGCGCTGTTCACAAGTATAAGGACAGCCGCGAGCAGTTTGAGCGCCGCACCCACAAGCGCCTGATCGACATCATGAGCCCCACCCAGAAGACGGTTGAGGCCCTGACGACTCTGGAGCTGCCTGCGGGCGTCGAGATCGACATCAAGCTGTAATTAACCCACAATCTCACCCATACCCGCAGCTTGCGAATGCGGGCGGGTCAAGTCAGAAGCCTCTGTCAGCGCCGGAACCCCGGGCTGTTAAGCGGTCTGACCAATAACCTGAAGGAGGATACCTATGAAAACTGCCATCATCGGCAAGAAGGTCGGCATGACGCAGATCTTCGACGAAGCAGGCAAGGTCGTTCCCGTCACTGTGATCGAGGCCGGCCCCTGCACGGTCACCTACAAGGCGACCGAAGAAAAGGAAGGCTACAAGGCCGTCCAGCTCGGCTATGAGGACATCGCCGAGAAGAAGCTCTCCAAGCCTGAGAAGGGTCACTTCGACAAGGCCGGCGTGGGCTACAAGAAGCACCTCAAGGAATTCCGCCTCGAGGACACCAGCGCGCTGAACGTCGGCGACGTTCTGAAGGCTGACGTCTTCAAAGAGGGCGACAAGGTTGATGTCACCGGCATCAGCAAAGGTAAGGGCTACGCTGGCGTCATCAAGCGCTTCGGCCAGGGCCGTACCCCCACCACCCACGGCGGCGGTCCTGTGCACCGTCACGCCGGTTCCATGGGCTCCAGCACCGATCCCTCCCGCATCTTCCCCGGCAAGAAGCAGGCCGGCCACATGGGCGTGGAGCAGGTCACCGTTCAGAATCTGGACGTGGTCAAGGTCGATCCCGAGCTCAACATGATCGTCATCCGCGGCGCCATCCCCGGCCCCAAGGGCGGCATCGTCTATGTCAAGAGCACCGTCAAGAAGCAGATCGTCAAGAAGGGCGACGCCGGTGTCTCTGTCAACCCGCAGAAGGCTTCCGGCCGCAACCCGCAGAAGGCTTCCGCCAGAAAGTAAGGAGAGGAGAGAACAGAAATGCCGAACGCAAAGCTTTTCAACATGGCTGCCGAGAATATCGGCGAGGTTACGCTCTCCGACGCTGTCTTCGGGGTGGAACCGAACAAGTCCGTGCTGCATGATTCCGTGAAGAATCATCTCGCCAACTGCCGTCAGGGCACGCAGAGCGCTCTGACCAAGGGCGAGGTCAGCTACACCACTGCCAAGCCCTGGCGTCAGAAGGGCACCGGCCGCGCCCGCGCCGGTTACAAGGGTTCTCCCGTGTGGACCCACGGCGGCGTCGCTTTCGCCCCGAAGCCCCGGGATTACTCCTACACCCTCAATAAGAAGGTCCGCCGCCTCGCGCTCAAGAGCGCGCTGAGCGCCAAGGCCGCCGAGAACGCCATCTTCGTCATCGACGATCTCCACATGGACGAGATCAAGACCGCGAAGTTCGCCGCGTTCCTGGATAAGCTGGGTGTGCAGGGCAAGGCCCTCGTCATCACCGAGAATGTCAATGAGAACGTTGTCAAGTCCTCCCGCAACATTCCCGGCGTGACCAGCACCACCGCCACCATCATCAGCCCCTACACGATCCTCAACAGCCGCGCGCTCGTTCTGGATCAGGCCGCGCTGAAGAAAATCGAGGAGGTGTTCGCATGAGAACCGCTTACGACGTCATTCTCCGCCCGATCATCACCGAGCAGTCCATGGAGGACCTCGACATCAAGAAGTACGTCTTTGAAGTCGCTCCCGATGCCGGCAAGATCGAGATCAAGAAGGCTGTCGAAGAGATCTTCGACGTGAAGGTCATCAAGGTGACCACCACTTATATCCATCCGAAAGAGAAGAGAGTCGGCGCCCAGCCCTCCGGCATGACTGCCAAGCGCAAGAAGGCCGTTGTGAAGCTCTCTGCCGATTCCAAGACCATCGAGCTCTTCGAGGGTATGGTGTAAGGGAGGTAAAGAAGTATGTCTATTAAAACTTATAAGCCGACCACACCGGCCCGCCGTAACATGACGGTCTCCGGCTTTGACGGTGTTGATAAGCACGCCAAGCCCCAGAAGGAGCTGGTTGAGGTCCTCAAGAAGCACTCCGGCCGCAACAGCTACGGCAAGATCACCGTCCGTCACCAGGGCGGCGGCAACCGCAGAAAGTACCGCGTCATCGACTTCAAGCGCAACAAGCTGGACATGAACGCTTCCGTCCTGCGCCTGGAGTACGATCCCAACCGCAGCGCTTTCATCGCTCTCGTCGAGTATGAAGACGGCGAGCGCCGCTACATTCTCGCCCCCGTGGGCCTGAAGGCCGGCGACGTCATCGTCTCCTCCGCCGCGGCTGACATCAAGCCCGGCAACGCGCTGCCCCTCGCGAATATTCCTGTCGGTACCGTGATCCACAACATCGAGCTCTATCCCGGCAAGGGCGCTCAGCTCGTCCGCTCCGCGGGCGTTGCCGCGCAGCTCATGGCCAAGGAGAACGGCATGGCTACCGTGCGTCTGCCTTCCGGCGAGTTCCGCAAGGTCCGCATGAACTGCTTCGCCACGATCGGCCAGGTCGGCAACGTCGACCACGCCAACATCTCCATCGGCAAGGCCGGCCGCAAACGTCACATGGGCATCCGTCCCACCGTCCGCGGCTCTGTCATGAACCCGAACGACCACCCCCACGGCGGCGGCGAGGGCAAGAGCCCTGTCGGTCGTCCCGGCCCTGTGACCCCCTGGGGTAAGCCGGCCATGGGTTACAAGACCCGCAAGAAGAAGAACGCGAGCGACAAGTATATTGTCAAGCGCCGCAACGCGAAGTAAGGAGGAGTTAACAAATGAGCAGAAGTGTCAAAAAAGGCCCGTTCGCCGCTCCGGAACTCCTGAAGCGCGTCGACGCCATGAACGCTGCCGGCGAGAAGAAGGTCATCAAGACCTGGAGCCGCGCCAGCACGATTTTCCCGTCTTTCGTCGGTCACACCATCGCTGTGCACGACGGCCGCCGTCATGTTCCGGTCTATGTCACCGAGGATATGGTCGGTCACAAGCTGGGCGAGTTCGCCCCCACCCGTACGTTCCGCGGCCACGCCGGCAGCAAGACGGCCGGTAAGTAAGGAGGAGCAGACATGGAAGAAAAGAAAACCGCTCGGGCACAGCTGATGTATGCCCGCATTGCTCCCCGCAAGGTGCAGATCGTCTGCGACCTGATCCGCGGCAAGGACGTCAAAGTTGCCAAGGCCTACATGGAGAACACCCCCAAGGCCGCCTGCGAGCCGATGCTCAAGCTCCTCAAGAGCGCTTGCGCGAACGCCGAGACCAACTTTGAGATGGATCCCGACAACCTCTACGTCGCCGAGGCTTACTGCGGCGCCGGCCCCATCCTCAAGAGAGGCCGTCCGAGAGCTCAGGGTCGTATGTACCGCATCAACAAGCGCACCAGCCACATCACCATCGTCGTGGCTGAGAAAGACTAAGGGAGGAGGCACAGAATATGGGACAGAAAGTTCATCCGCATGGCATGCGTGTCGGCGTCATCAAGGACTGGGACAGCCGTTGGTACGCCCGTGACGAGAAGGTCGGCGACCTGATCGTTGAGGATTACAAAATCCGTGAGTATCTGAAGAAGACCCTGTATTCCGCAGGTGTCCCCACCATCGAGATCGAGCGCGACAGCGCGAAGGTCCGCATCTTCATCCACTGCGCCCGTCCCGGTGTTGTCATCGGCAAGGGCGGCGCGGAGATCGAGCGCGTGCGCCTCTCCGTCGAGAAGATGATCGGCAAGCCTGTGGCCCTCTCCATCGTTGAGGTCCGCACTCCCGATACCAATGCCCAGCTCGTGGCCGAGAACATCGCCGCGCAGCTCGAAAAGCGCATCGGCTTCCGCCGTGCGATGAAGAACGCCATGGGCCGCGCCATGCGCATGGGCGCCCGCGGCATCAAGATCATGTGCTCCGGCCGTCTGGGCGGCGCCGAGATCGCCCGCACCGAGTGCTATCACGAGGGTACCATCCCCCTGCAGACCATCCGCGCTGACATCGAGTATGGCTTCGCGGAGGGCGCCACGACCTATGGCCGCGTCGGCGTGAAGGTCTGGATCTACAAGGGCGAGATCCTCTCCCAGACCCTGCGCACCACCCCGCGCACCATGGATCTGAATCGCCGCGACGACCGTCGCCGCGATCGTCGTGACGGCGGCAGAGGCCGCGGCCGCGGCGGCTACAACCGCGATCGCCAGGGCGGCGGCTACAACCGCGACCGCCAGGGCAATGGTCAGCGCCGTGAAGGCGGCTATCAGGGCAACCGCAGCCAGGGCCAGGGCGGCTACAACCGTGGTCCCCGTCCGGCAGCTCCCGCCGCCGCTCCCAAGGAAGGA
>JAZQDI010000029.1:0-15353 GCA_045546715.1 Oscillospiraceae bacterium
CTTTTGCCCCAAAGTAATCTCTTAGATTATGTAGTGATGCTGTCGCCAAACCATCTCTGCATAATCTTAGAGAATTATTTGCCAAGGCTTTTTTATTCACCCCTGGTAAAACCAGGGGTTTTGTCATGCTAAAAGCGCCAATCAAAAAGAGCTTGCTGTTTTCACAGCAAGCTCTTTTGCAATATGGGATTTTACTGCGCCCGCGCGTCAGCAGCACCGGCTTCGTAAGCCTTCATGTTGCCGGGGAGGAACTTGGCCTTGCGCTCGCCGAGCTCGATGCGGATCGCGTCGCTCATCTTGTCTTCGGAGACAACGGGAGCCTTCGCCATCAGCGCGCCCAGAATGGCGACGTTCGCGCCCTTGGGGTTGCCGACTTCTTCCGCGATGCGGTTGGCGTCGCAGTAGACGACCTGAATGTCGTCACGGACGGCCTTGCGGTCAATGATGGAGGAGTTGATAACCAGAACTCCGCCGGGCTTGACCTTGTCCTCGAACTTGTCGAGGGAGGGACGGTTCATGGCAACGATGCAGTCGGCCATGTCAACCAGCGGGGAGCCGATGGGCTCGTCGCTCACGGTGACGGAGCAGTTGGCCGTGCCGCCGCGCATCTCAGGACCATAGGACGGGAGCCAGGAAACGTGCTTGCCGTCGAGCATGCACGCCATGGCGAGGAATTTTCCGATCAGCAGCATACCCTGGCCGCCGAAGCCGGCAAAAATGAACTGTTGTGTCATGATTACTCAGCCTCCTTGTCTTTGTAAACGCCGAGGGGATAGTAGGGGATCATGTTCTCTTCCAGCCACTTGAGCGCTTCAACCGGGCTCAGGCCCCAGTTCGTCGGGCAGGTGGAGAGGACCTCGACCATGCAGAAGCCCTTGCCTTCCATCTGATACTTGAACGCCTTGGCAATGGCCTTCTTGGTCTTGTTGATGTTGGCGGTGGTGTTGACCGCGCAGCGCTCGATGTAGTAGGAGCCGGGGATCTGGGCGAGCATCTCGGAAACCTTGATGGGCGCGCCGCACCAGGCCTCGTCACGGCCCTTCGGGCTGGTGGTGGTCTTCTGGCCGACGAGGGTCGTCGGGGCCATCTGGCCGCCGGTCATGCCGTAGATCGCGTTGTTGTCGAAGATCGTGCAGATCTTCTCGCCGCGGTGGGCGGCGTGGACGATCTCGGCGGTACCGATGGAGGCGAGGTCGCCGTCGCCCTGATAGGTGAAGACGAGGCGGTCGTCGCCGACGACGCGCTTGGCGCCGGTGGCAACTGCGGGAGCGCGGCCGTGGGCGGCCTCGTACATGTCGCAGTTAAAGTAGTCATAGGCAAAGACGGAGCAGCCGACAGGGGCAACGCCGATGACCTTGCCGTCCAGATTCATTTCTTCAATGACCTCGGCGACCAGGCGGTGAATAATGCCGTGGTTGCAGCCGGGGCAGTAATGGAACTGCTTGTCAGTCAGCAGTTTGGTCTTTTCAAATACGACTTCAGCCATCTTACAGACCCTCCTTCATGCTCTTGATCTTGGCCTTGACCTCGTCCACGGTGGGCATCTCGCTGCCCAGGTGGCCGAAGAAGTCGACAGGCTTGCTGCCGTTGAGGGCGAGCTTCACGTCCTCCAGCATCTGGCCTTCGTTCAGCTCGACGTCGAGAACAGCCTTGGCGTTGCCGCAGGCTTCCGCGAGCGCCTCATAGGGATAGGGCCACACGGTGATGGGACGGAACAGGCCGCATTTGATGCCTTCCTCGCGCAGCTCGTCGACGGCGGTCTTCGCAATACGCGCGACCGTGCCGAAGGCGGTGATGACGATCTCGGCGTCGTCGGTCTTGTAGGCTTCCCACTGCTTCTCATTGGCCTCAATCTCACGATAGATCTTCTGCAGGCGTGCATTGTGCACGGAGAGGGACTCAGTGTCGATATAGATAGAGTTGATGACGCCGCGCTTGGCAGGATCGTCGCCGGGCTTCCAGCCGGTGCAGGCCCAGGGCTTCTTCTCGGGATCGATCTTGAAGTCGACCATCTCGGGCATCTCGACAGGCTCCATCATCTGGGCGATGATACCATCGGCCAAGAAGAGGACGGGAACGCGATACTGCTCCGCCTTGTCAAAGGCGTACATCATGATGTCGATGGCTTCCTGCACAGAGGCGGGAGCGTAGGTCAGCAGGTGATAGCCACCGTTGCCGCCGCCCTTGACGCCCTGGAAGTAGTCGCCCTGAGAGGCCTGGATGTTGCCGAGGCCGGGGCCGCCGCGCATGACGTTGAGAATCACGCAGGGCAGCTGGGCGCCGGCGCAGTAGCTGATGCCTTCCTGCTTCAGGGAGACGCCGGGGCTGGAAGAAGAAGTGATGGCGCGCGCGCCGGTGCCGGCAGCGCCATAAATCATGTTGATGGCCGCGACCTCGCTCTCGGCCTGGAGGAAGCAGCCTCCGACCTCGGGCATACGGGCGGACATGTACTCAGGGATCTCCGTCTGCGGAGTGATGGGATAGCCAAAGAAGAACCGTGCGCCGGCACGAATGGCGGCCTCAGCGATTGCTTCGCTGCCCTTCATCAGTTGCAATGCCATAATTACTGTTCCTCCTTTACTTCTCTCTCAACGCGGATGACAGCGTCAGGACATGTCTTCGCGCAGGACGCGCAGGCGATGCACTCTGCGGGGTTGACAACCGTCGCGGGGTGGTAGCCCTTTGCGTTGATCTTCTCTTTGGACAATTCAATGATCTTCTTCGGGCAGGCACGAGCACACAGACCGCAGCCTTTGCAAAGATTCTCATTGATTGTCACGATACCAATGAATTTTGCCATGTTGCTACCTCTTTTCCTATTGTTTTGCTGGTTTTCTACCTATATCTCTGTACCCCTCTTGGGTATTACAGACTTCTAATATAGCTGTCCCAGTCGCGCTTCATGTAAATGTCGATGGGAACGGGCTTGCCGATGTATTTGGGGTCATGCCCCTCGGCTAGGAACTGCTCGAGCAGATCCTTCGTGCCGGCGGTGTAGGCCACCGGGATGCCGGTGATGTCCGCGACCTCGCGCAGCATCTCATAACCGTCGCGCAGCTCATTCGGCGTGGTCATGTTGGCAAGGTTGGTGTTGTTGATCATGCCGGTGATCTTCAGGCGGGAGTGAATCTGCATCTCCTCCTGGAGCTTCACAATCTTCTCCACCGTGCCGGCGAGCGGGCGGCGGATATTCACCACGTTGAGCACCTCGAGCTGCTCCGGCTCGAGCGCCGCGAAATCAGAATGATAACGGCCGAGAGCGGTGGAACCGACGGCGTCTCCGCCCACATCGAACACCACAGTATCCCAGTCGAGCGCAAAGGCGGACTGCACCTCTGCAGGGAGAGACAGGGTTTCGATACCGGAACAGGCGAAATTGGGCGAAACCAGTCGGATCTCCTTCTGGCTGACCATTTTGCCCCGTTCCGTCAGGCGGAAATACGTGTTGACCATGTCGAGGTCAATCAGTTCGGTTCTGCCGCTCTCGGCCGCGCGGAAGGCAAAGTTGAGCGCGAGCTCACTCTTGCCGCTGCCGTAATTACCTATCAGGACGTATATCTTCTTCACGTCGTTTCTCCCTACCTATATGATCCGGGCACTATAGACCCATGATTCTATCTATCTACCATAGAGATGGTATCACAGCACCCCTGTGCCGTCAACAAGCCTTGCAAAAAATTGTGCAATCGAGGCAATTCAAATTGTCGCCGTTTGTGCACAATGCACACAGTATGTCTGTTCATTCCAGAAAATGTATCTTCCAACTCGGCTGTCATTTTTATTTTAGCATTGAAAAAGCGCACAGAATGTAACAAAAGTCACATTCTGTGCGCATGTTTTTTCAACTTTAACGGTGTAAATCGTCTTATTGCTGACAGGTTGTCTTCCTCTCAGCCCGATTCGGCAAAAGATACAGATACCACCCCGGCAGGCCGACCAGAAACGCGCCGCCGACGAAGTTTCCGAGCGTGACGGGCAGGAGATTTTTGAGGAAGCACGCGCCCCAGGTGAGTCCCTCCGCCGGGATGCCGTGGATCGCAGAGGCAAAAAGGCCGGCCGGGATATAATACATGTTGGCCACGCAGTGCTCAAAGCCGGCGATGACGAAGGCGGCGATGGGGAAAAACACGCCGAGGATCTTCCCCTCCGCGGTTTTGGAGGCATTCGCCATCCAGACGGCGATACAGACAAGGAAGTTGCAGCCCACGCCGCGCAGAAACGCATCGCCGAACGAGAGCGAGGCTTTGGCGGCGGCGGTATTCACCACGGCCTGCGCCAAATCGCCGCCGAAGGCGGAGAAGCTGTGGCCGAAAGCGGCAATCGCCGCGACGAGGATCGAGCCGAGGAGGTTTCCCAGCCAGACGACAACATAGTTTCTCAGCAGACCGCCGAGGGTAATATTCCCCTGCAGCACGCCCATGATCATGAGGGAGTTTCCGGTGAAGAGCTCGCTGCCGACGACCATGACCATCGCAAGCCCCGCCGGGAAAACGCAGCCGCTGATGAGCCGGGCAAAGGAGCCCGTCGCCGAGGCGGAGGCCGTGGAGGCCGCAAGCCCCGCGAGCGCGATGAACATGCCGGCGAGCACAGACAGCACCAGCATCCTGCCCAGCGGCAGAGACGCCTTGGTCTCACAGGCCTTCAAGTAATTGTTTGCAACTTCCTTCGGAGAAAACATCAGTGCACCCCACAATAATACGAGAGTGGAACGTTGAGAGTGGAGAGTGGAGTTTCCGTGATCTTCACTCTACACTCTTCACTCTACACTCTAATCAGAATGTTCCATCAACGGCAAGCTTAATCACGTTGTAAGCGCCGTTGTAGATGCCGGCCTTCTTACACGTGAGAATGCTCTCGCACATGGCCGCGAGCACCTCGCCGTCGTTCGTGATGAGATCGAGCATGGCGCCGATTTCAGGCATGGTGCGGCACTCATAGGTGCCGTCTCCCAGCTCGGCGGTGCGGATCGCGCCCCACGCCTCATGTCCGCCGACACGGCGGATCATCAGCTTGGGAATCGGATAGTAGGCCAGCTCGCTCGGCTTCGTGATGAGCACGTCCGAGCAGCGCATGAGCAGGTTTGTGATGTAAACCGCGGCGAAAATGTCCGCGTCATAGAACGCGTGCACGCCCGTGACCTCGCCCTGCAGCGCATTCTCGGCAAAGGCCTGCGCGCCGGCATAGTCGTCAAAGTGCGTCTGCACGACCTGCTTGAAGTCCGGAACCTTCCTGCAGATGGCTTCAAACACGTTCTTGTGGTCGCCGAAGTTCATGAGCAGCGCGGCCTTGCCGGCGCGGATGTCCGGCAGGAGCTTTTCGATCATGCCGACAAAGAGGTCCAGCTGCGCCCCTGCCCCGCCGACCGTCATGAGATAGCGGCGCGGCGCGCCCTGCTGCAGGCGGTAGAGCCGGCGCTCGCAGTCGACCTCAATGTTCGCCACGGGCTCGTGGTCGATGTAGTGGCCGGTGAAATAGAGGCTGCCCTGCGGCATGGGCTTGAGGGGCTGCTTCGCCATACCGCGCAGAGACTTGTAGCCCAGGAAGCTCGACGGCGTCTGGATGGTGTGCTTCGCGCCCTCGGACAGGTGCAGACCCATGGGCCAGTTGTCCGGAATGGCGTTCACAACGCGGGTGAGTCCGGCGTGCACCGCGGCCTGAGACGGCCAGACGTGCGTGGCGACATAGGGAATGTCCTTCGGCAGCGCGCGGGCGACGGGCGCCATGAGCTCCGCCTTCTTCTGGTCGGCGGCGTTATACGTCAGCTTGCGGAAGCCCTCGCTGTTTTCATACTCCCAGAAGAGATTGAAGAGCATGGACTTCTGGCTCAGACGGGAGCCGAGGGAATAGAGATCGTTCTGGTGGCGGATGACCTTGCCGCAGGTGGTGTTTTTGAACGAATGCAGATCGAACCACAGCGGATTATAGCCCAGCGCTCTCGCGGCGGAAGCCATGGCCATGCTGATGCGGTAGTGGCCGAAGCCCATGCGGATGTTGCCGATGACAACGTCCTTGGGACCGAACTTGTAGGGCTCGCCGCCGATGACAAGGTTTTTCGCGCCGAAGGCGTCCAGCACGCGGTTGTCCTCCGCGGCGAGGGTGTAGATCACCTTGCTGTCGTCGCCGAATTTTTTGCGGTAATTCTCCGCGCCCTTCACAGCCTTGGCATAGTCCTTGTCACTGATGGGGTTGCCGAAAATCAGTTTTGCTTTATCCATACCATTACTTCCTTTTGCGTTTTTCTTTCGTTGACATCTCCAGGAGTTTTTGTTACGTTAATATAAATAAATAGTATATGAAATTATCATCATCTGTCAAGGAGGAAAGAACCCATGACCTACGAAATTCGCTATCGTCTGGGTGGGAAGGAAAAGCTGCTGTGTGTGGAGCAGGCGGCGCAGACGCCGGAGCTGGAGGCCGTCTGCGAGAGCGGAAACGGCGAGTGGAAGCTTACGCTCACGCCGCACCAGCCGGTGGAGCTCATCGCGGTGGAGGCGATGGTGCCGTTCAAATTCAAGCGGCGGGACACCGTGATGCTCAACGGCTACCAGTCCTGGACCGACAGCCACGAGCACACCATCCGCGAGCGCGAGGGCAATCTCGACCGGCGGATGCCGAAGTTTGTGCAGAAGGCCTTCGCCATGCGCGCTTACGGTGACTATGACTTCGCGGAATACAGCCGCTCACTCGGCGAGTTTCACGGCTGGACCTACGGCTATGTGCGCCGGGGCGAAAAATTCACGCTCTTCGCCTCGCTCGACGAGCAGCCGGGCTTCACGCAGGTGCGCATTTTCCCGCCGAAGGGTTATCTGCTCATGAAGCGCGACTGCGAGGGGCTCGTCATCACGGAGCCCTACAAGGCCCTGCACTTTACCGTGCTGGAGGGCGGCGAGACCGAGGTCTTTGACAAATGGTTTGACCGCATGGGCATCGCGCCGCCGAAGTGCCCGCCGATCACGGGCTATACCAGCTGGTATAACTTCTATCAGGACATCTCCGAGGAGAAGATTCTGCAGAATCTTGCCGCGGTGGAAAAAAGCCCGATGCACTTTGACGTGTTTCAGATCGACGACGGCTATCAGACCGCCGTGGGCGACTGGCTGAGCATTGACAAGAAGAAATTTCCGAACGGCTTAAAGCCCATTGCCGAGCGCGTGAAGCAAAGCGGCATGACACCGGGTCTCTGGATGGCGCCGTTCGGCACGCAGGTGAAGTCGAAGCTTGCAAAGCAGCACCCGGACTGGCTGCTGCACGGCGAGGACGGAAAGCCCATCCTCTGCGGCGCAAACTGGGGCGGGTTCTACGCGCTCGATCTCTACAACGACGAGGTGCGCGAGTATGTAAAGACCTGCCTGCAGACAGCGGTGCGCGAGTGGGGCTTCGAGCTTTTGAAGCTGGACTTTCTCTACTGCGTTTGTCTGCGCCCCGACGCAAAGCACACGAGAGGCCAGATCATGTTCGAGGCAATGGACTTCATCCGCGCGTGCGTGCCGGAGGCGAAGATTCTCGGCTGCGGCGTGCCGCTGGCCGCGGCCTTCGGCAAGGTGGAATACTGCCGCATCGGCTGCGACGTGGGTCTGGATCTGGACGACAAGCCGCACATGCGGCTCATTCACCGCGAGCGCGTGAGCACGAAAAACTCTCTGCGCAACACCGTCTTCCGCCGCCAGCTCAACGGCCGCGCCTTCTGGAACGATCCGGACGTGTTTCTCCTGCGGGACGACAACATCTCCCTCACCTGGGAGCAGCGCGAGACACTGGCAAAGCTCAACGCGCTCTACGGCGGCGTGAAATTCACGAGCGACGACGTCTCCGGCTATCACAGCAATCAGCAGGCCGTGCTCAAGCAGGTGCTCGCGGCGAAGTTCCCGGAGAAGACCGCGGTCACGCAGTTCGGCAAGCAGTACAAGGTGGAAGTGAACGGAGAAGTGTTTTATATCTGATTTCTCCATTGACATTCCACGGCTTTCCGGATAAAATAGCCACAGCAAAAGGGAGTAGCCCGCGCGGCATCGCGCGACATGGCGACGTCAATACACGGCTTTGAGCCCGTTTCCATGTTGAAAGAGTGCAAGACTTTTGCCGAGGGACAGGACTGTTCATCGGCAAAAGTCTTTTTTATTCAAAGAAATGAGGAGATAAACATGCTGGTACCTGTATTATTGTTTCTGGCCGGATTGGCGCTGCTGATCAAGGGCGGCGACTGGTTCGTCGACGGGTCGGTCGGCATCGCGCGCAGATTTCATCTGCCTGAGCTGCTGATTGGCGCAACCGTGGTCTCCATCGGCACGACGCTGCCGGAGGTGATGGTCTCCAGCCAGGCGGCCCTCGAGGGGAATGCCGGTATCAGCTATGGCAACGCCATCGGCTCGATCATCTGCAACACGAGCCTCATCGCGGCGATCACTGTGGCAATCAAGCCGGGCAAGGTGAGCCCGAAGTCGTTCGCGCTCCCGACGGCCTTCTTTTTTGCCGGCGCGCTCTCCTATGCCGTGATTGCCTGGACGACGGGCCGGTTTGAGCGGTGGATGGGTATCGTGTATCTCGCGGTGTTTCTGACCTACATGATCGTCTCCACCGTGCAGATGAGAAAGCATCCGGAGCTCTCCGAGGACGGCGGAGAGGAAGAATCCGAGGAGAAGCAGAAGACGATGGCGCACGAGCTGCTGATGCTTCTGGTCGGCGCGGTCGCGATCGCCATCGGCGCGCGGTTTCTGGTCGATAACGGCACCAAGATCGCGGCGGCGCTGGGCGTGCCCGACTCGGTCATTGGCCTCACCATGGTCGCGCTCGGAACCAGTCTGCCCGAGCTGATCACCGCAATCACCAGTCTGGTCAAGGGACACGGCTCGCTGTCGCTGGGCAACGTGATCGGCGCGAACCTGTTCAACATCATCCTTGTGAGCGGCGCCGCGATCACGATCTCGCCGTTTGCGCTCCCTGCGGAAAAGACCCTGCCCGGCGGGATCAATTCCAGCCTCGTCATCGACCTGCCGGTCATGCTGGGCGTCATGGCGATTCTGTGCGTGCCCGCGCTGACGAAGGGCAGACTGAAGCGCTGGCAGGGCGTGCTCCTGCTGTGCATCTACGCGGCCTTCACGGTCTATCAGTTTGTGTCCTGACGGCAGAAAACTGAAGAAACACAGAAAAACAGAACCGCTGTCCTGCTTCGGACAGCGGTTCTGTTTTATTTTGAGGTTCGGTCTACGAGAAGCATGATCACGCCCAGAAGGATGGGCAGAACATAGAGCGCGATCTGCCCGGCCGAATCGGCGAAGTGGCCGGTGATCAGACCCACCAGCGCGCCGATGACGCCGATGATGATGAGAAAAATGCCGTAAATCACTTGTTTCGACATGGTATCCCGCCTTTCTTCTCCGACAGTATAACGGAAAATTCGGTCGATTGCAAGGATATCCCCCGGCTCAAAGAGCCGGGGAACGCGGGAGGGATTATAGAAGAGAGCAAGAGATATTCAGCAGATGGCTTCGCCCAGTGCCTTGCAGGCGGCGATGGTATCGTCCTCGGGCGCTTCGTTGCAGATGACGCTGTCAGCGCAGAGCGCGATCCCGGCGGCGCGGCAGTCGTTTTCCCACGTCTGCATCCACTCGCCGCCGCCCCAGCCGTAGGAGCCGAAGAGCGCGACTTTTTTGCCCTTGAGCGCGGTTTTGATCTCGGAGAACATGGGCTCGAATTCATCTTCCTCCAGCGTTTCGGCGCCCATGGCCGGGCAGCCGAGCGCAGCGCCGGTATAGGCGGCGAGCTTCGCGGCGTTCACAGCGGAGGGCGTGAGGACGTCGACAGAGGCGCCCTTTCCTCTCGCGCCATGCGCCACGGCGTTCGCCATGGTCTCCGTATTGCCGGTGCCGGACCAATAGATAACAGCAACTTTACTCATCGTGATTTCCTTCCTTTATTAAGACTTGACCGTGAGCCGCTCGATGCTGCTGCCCCTTTGGAGCAGCGCGCAGTAGGCCGCGGTACATTTTTCAAACTGGGTGAAGCGCCGCTGCGCCGCGTCCACATCGCCATAGACCTTCCAGGCGCCGACGGCCTTGCAGCCGTCCTCGCGCCCCTCGATGAAGCCGCGCACGTCCTCTGCGGGATAGCCGAGGAAAAGACCGATCTCGTGCGGGAAGTCTCCCCCGCTCTGCAGGCGGCCGCGCAGCCGATCCAGGCAGCGCTCCGGGTCCTCCACTGTGTAGCCATAGCGGCGCAGCAGCTCCGCCACGTCCGCGCGGGAGAAATCGCGGCTGAGATAGCCCGGGCGGTAGAGATAGAGCAGCGCGCGGCGGCGCACACGCATCAGCCGAAGCTGCACGCCCTTCGGTGCAAGGCGGCGGTTCATCTCCGCCACATCGGCGCGCAGCTCCTGCTCCGAACGATACGGCACGGTGAAGAGACTGCCGGTTTTGAGACCTGCCAGCGTGGGCGAAGCCTGCCGGACAATGAATTCATCAGACATGGACGATTCTCCTTAACTTGCGTGTTCCTCCAGGATGCTGCGCAGTGCAGCCATGGAGCTGGTGTGGGAGCGAACCACGCGGGTGTCAGAGCCGCGGGTTTCGTTCAGAGCGCAGCGGAGCATCTTGTGGCTCATGGTGCCCGTGAACATGACGAGCAGATCCGGCGAGCCGAGATTCTTCATGGCATTGCTCATCTTCGGATATACCTTCGCCTTGCACTGGTATTCCCTGCACAGCTCTTTATATTCACGCACCATGCACTCGTTGCCGCCTAAAATCACCACACTCATGAGAAATCTCCTTTCCGGTATCGTTAGCCGCCGCTAACTCATGGACTTAAAAATTGCTATGCACTCGATAGGAGTTAACATATGCTAACTGTAATATAAAGCAAGCGCCCATGAAATTCCACTCCATTCAGACGGATTGTTTCTCAATTGCGGATATCGGCGATGTTGGGCGGTCCCTTGGGGCCGCCGGGATCATCAGCGCAGTATACGGCGGGGACAACAGGTCCCCTCCCTACGGATTCTATTTCGGTGCAGCGCGTAATATCACAATGGGACGCCGAGGTCGTCCGCCCCCTGCAAGAAATCGCCCCGGGAAAACCCGGGGCGATCACATTTTCATTCAGTTTCCGTTCTCCGCCGTCTGATCCAGCAGCAGCTGCACGCTGTCCGCGGCGTTTTCCGTGCGGAAGAAGTGCTCCCCGTCCGCCGTGAAGACCACGTCTTCCCCGTCGATCCAGATGGTGGTAACCTCGTCCTCGCCGGTGTCGCTGCGCTCCACAGCCGCGCAGACGGGCTCCGCCTCCTCTGCGGGCGGCTCGGCCTCCACGGGCTCGGTGAGCAGGGCGAGCACCTGCTGGCTCTCCGGCTCCGGCAGCGGCGCGGTCACGCCGGTGCCCAGCGCGGCGCCGCTGCCGATCTGGTCGGTCGATTCCGTATCTCCGCTCTCCGGGAGCGTGCGGTCCGGCACGGTCTCCTGATGCGGCGGCGTGATTTTCGCCGGGACGGTCGAGCCGATCCGGTTCGGTCCGGCAAACACGGCGACGCCCACAATCACGGCGAGACAGGCTGCCGTGGCGACAAGCGTCTTCCAGCCGCGGCGGCGCGGCTTTGCACTCTCAATCGGGACGATCTTTTCCTTTTCGATCTGCGCGAGAATCCGGTCGGTCAGATCCGCGGGAGGCTCGGCAGTGATATCCTGCATCACGGCGGATAAATTGGAGAACATGCGGTAGGTCGCCGCGCAGTCGGCACAGGTTTGGAGGTGTGCACGCAGCTCAGTCTGCTCCTCTTCCGGCAATTCGCCGTCCAGCAGCACGCTGATCTGCTGCTCATATCGCTCACAGGCCGTCATGACTTCACACCTCCGTTTACATCTTTTGACGCAAATGTGTCAGGAAGGTTCCCGTCACGCTGCAAAAACTCGCACAGTTTTTTCCGCGCCCGGAACAGGCGGGACTTGACCGTGCCCTCCTCCAGATGGAGCGTCTCACCGATTTCGGCATAGCTGAGTCCGTTGATCTCCCGCAGAACGAGGATCATGCGGTATTCCTCCGGCAGGGAGGCGAGCCCGCGCTGCACGGAGCGGCGCAGTTCCTTGCGCTGAAAGGTCTCCTCGGGATCGAAGCGGTCATCCGCCACGTCCAGCTCCTGCGGCTCCTCGTCCTCTCCCTCTACGGTGAGAGAGACAGTGGGCTTGCGCCCGCGGCTGCGGAGAAAATCGATGCAGACATTCGTCGTGAGCCGGTAGAGCCAGACGGAGAGCTTGCTCTCACCCCGGAAATTCGGCATGGCGCGATAGGCGCGGAGAAACGCCTCCTGCGTCATGTCGGCGGCGTCCTCGGGATTGCCCACCGTGCGCAGAGCGAGATTATACACTTGTTTCTGAAATGCACCCATCAGCTCGGCAAAGGCGTCGCCGTCGCCGGATTGGATGCGCCGCACGAGGGCGGACTCTTCTTCTCGTGTCATGCTTGCTCCTTACTGTCCCGGAGATTCATCTGAATCATCCGGGCAACGTGCTCCAGCTCCTCGATCGTGTTCACCTGTACGATCTCTTTTTTATACGGTCCGGCGTGCGGGACGCCGCGGAGATACCAGCAAAACTGGCTCCGTGCCTCCAGACAGGCCACACGCTCCCCTTTCTGCGCAGCGGCGAAGCGGATTTGCTCCACTGCCGCCTCGATGCGCTCGCGCAGGGGCGGACGCTCCGGCTCCGGCTCGCCCGAGAGGGCGGCGTTGGCTCTGGCGAAGAGCCACGGGTCGCCGAAGCAGCCCCGGCCGATCATCACGCCGTCGCAGCCGGTATAGCGCAGGATGTGCGCCGCGTCCTCGCCGGAGAAGACGTCGCCGTTGGCGAGCACCGGGACGGAGACGGCCTTTTTGACGGCACGGATGATGTCCCAGTCCGCGCGCCCGGCATACATCTGCGCGCGCGTGCGGCCATGCACGGCAATGGCAGAGACGCCCGCCTGCTCACAGACGCGGGCAAACGCCACGGCGTTGACATTGCCGCCGTCCCAGCCCTTGCGAAACTTCACCGTCACGGGCACGTCCACCGCCTTGATCACGGCCTCGATGATCCGTCCGGCGAGCTCCGGGTCGCGCATGAGAGCGCTGCCGTCCCCGCTGCGGATGACCTTGCCGACCGGGCAGCCCATGTTGATGTCCAGAATGTCCGCGCCGGAAACTTCCAGCGCCATGGGCGCGGCCTCGGCCATGATCTCCGGCTCGTGGCCGAAAATCTGCGCCGCCACGGGATGATCCTCCGGCGGACACCAGAGCAGGGATTCTGTTTTTTTATCTTTGTAAACCAGCGCCCGGGCACTGACCATTTCGGTACAGGTGAGCGCCGCGCCCTGACTGCGGCAGAGACGGCGAAACGCCGCGTCCGTCACGCCCGCCATGGGGGCGAGCGTCACATTGCCGGGCAGGGTTACGTTGCCTATTTTCATCATAGTCTGCTGTAGGGCCGACGACCTCGGCGGCCCGATTAATCCAGTGTGATTTCCAGTCCGACCGGGCAGTGGTCGCTGCCCTCAATGTCGGCGCAGATGAAGGCGCTCTCAATCCGATCCGCGACGCGGTCAGACACGAGGAAATAGTCAATGCGCCATCCGGCGTTGTTCGCGCGGGCGTTGAAGCGGTAGCTCCACCAGGAATACGCCCCGGTGAGATCCGGGTAGAGGCGGCGGAACGTGTCCGTAAAGCCCGCGTCCAGCAGCTCGGTGAATTTGCCGCGCTCCTCGTCGGAAAAGCCGGCGTTGCCGCGGTTGGTCTTCGGGTTTTTCAGGTCAATCTCCTGATGCGCCACGTTCAGATCGCCGCAGACGATCACGGGCTTTGTCTTGTCCAGCTCCAGCAGGTAGGCGCGGAAGGCGTCGTCCCACGCCATGCGGTAGTCGATGCGCTTGAGCCCGTCCTGCGCGTTCGGCGTATAGACCGTGACGAGCCAGAAGTTCTCATATTCCAGCGTGATCACGCGGCCCTCGGTGTCGTGCTCGGGAATGCCGAGATTATAGCGCACGGAGAGGGGCTTGTGCCGCGCGAAAATCGCCGTGCCGGAATAGCCCTTCTTCTCCGCCGAGCACCAGAACTGCTCATAGCCCGGCAGGTCGAGTTCGATCTGTCCGGGCTGCAGCTTCGTCTCCTGCAGGCAGAAGAAATCCGCGTCCAGATTGTGAAAGCTCTCCTCGAAGCCCTTTTTTACACAGGCTCTGAGTCCGTTGACGTTCCAAGAGAGAAATCGCATTTCGTCGCCTCCACCTTCCTTGCCACGACGCGGTTGATCGTCACGCCCTGGTCATAAAACTTTGCTTCATAATCTGTCATGATGCCGACGGGGCCATGCTCGTGCAGGTTGCGCGTCAGCTCCCGCAGCTCCCAGCCCTGCGCCTCAAACTGCTCGAGCGACCACTCAAAGAGCGGGTCGTTGTCCGACTTGAACCAGATCTCGCCGCCCATGGGCAGCAGCTGCGCATACAGCGCGAGAAATGCGCCCCAGGTCAGGCGGCGCTTTTTCTGGCGGGCTTTCTTCCAGGGATCGGGAAAATTGATGTAAAACCGGCTCACCTCGCCGGGGGCGAAAATGTCCAGCAGATTCTTCGCGTCAAAGTCCATAAACCGCACGTTTGGAAGGCCGCGGTCCGTGACCCGCTCCATGCCGACGACCATGGCGTCCGGCACCTTCTCGATGGCGGCGAGCAGCACCGTGGGATTCTGCTCGGCGGTGTCCGCCGTGAAGCGGCCCTTGCCGCAGCCGAGCTCGACGTGCAGCGTTTCAAACCCCGGGAAGGTCTCAAGCCAGCGGCCGCGCAGCGTTTCCGGCTCGCGCAGCAGCACTGCCTCGCACCGCTCCATGCGGGGGATCAGATTCGGTTTCTTACGCATTCTCATGCAGGGTGTTTCTCCATTTCGTTTGCGCCGTTTCGGCAGAATAAATTACTTTAGTTTATCATAGAAGACGGAAAACTTCAATGCAAAAGGCATTGAAGTTTCGGAAAAGATATGGTAGAATCGTTCTTGCTTTCCGCAAGCGGGCAAAAAGCCCCTGCACAAGCAAACCGAATCAAAGCCCAACGAAGTGGGTTTGGCTTGGAGAGGAGGAATGGGGGCACGGATGCCTCCACCGAATCAAAACCGAATCAAAGCCCAACAACGTGGGTTTGATTCGGAGAGGAAGATCGGGGAAACGGATCTTCCCAAACCAAAACGAAGCCCAACATCGTGGGTTCGTTTTGGAGAGGAAGAAGCCGGAAGCGGATACGAAGCCGGCGAGCAAAATAATAACCAAGTCAAAGCCCAACGAAGTGGGTTTGACTTGGAGAGGAGGAATGGGGGCGCGGATGCGCAGACGGCGGATACCGGCAAAGCCGATATCCGG
>JAZQDI010000030.1:0-38001 GCA_045546715.1 Oscillospiraceae bacterium
TTTTATCCCGATTCGCGCGGGTTTTGAAACCACAAAAAGCGCGCCGCGGGGGAATGCCCGGGCGGGGCTCTTTTTCATTTGATCCAGTCGATGAACTGCAATACCTTTTTCAGATCCTCACTGTCCAGGCGGTCCACCCGATCCAGAACCTGGGCCCGCCTCTGCGGATCGGGGAGCTCGGGGTTAAAAAACGCTTCCGGTGTGATCTCAAAATAATCGCAGATCACCAGAAATTCCGTCATGGAGGGAAGCGTTTTCCCAGAGGAGATGTTATTGATATACCCTCTGCTGTGACCGAGATCGTAGCTCATTTTATATTCCGATACGCCCTTTTTCAGCCGCAGCGCCGTGATGCGCTCGCGCACATATTCTGCATCCACAGACAGCACCTCCTGTTCTGTACTTCCGCGCAGCGGAAGAAATTGCTTATTATAAGATTATCCCATCTGTAACTATAAATATGCTTTAAAAAATGGATTGTTTTTTTCAATCGCCCACCTGTAAACGTTATTATTTCAAAAATTCAAACGAAAATTATGGCAGTTATTCCGTACGCGAACCCTCCCTGCACGAGCAATCCGCTCGCGCTTTCACGGATTACATATATTTCCTCTAAAGGAATTTTCTTCTATTTTCCGTCTTTCCATGGTATACTACCCATAAATTAACACAGAAAGGCGGAGGCACATGAAATTCGGCGTACTGAAGGACATCAAGAACGGAGAATACCGCGTAATTGCGACGCCCGCAGAGGTGAGCACCCTGCGCGCAGACGGACACGAGGTGCTGGTGCAGCGCGGCGCCGGCGCCGGGGCGGGCTTCCCGGACGAGGAATATCTCCGCGCGGGCGCTGTGATGGTCGACACGATGGAGGAAATCTACGCGCAGTGCGACATGGTCGCCAAGGTCAAGGAGATCGAGCCCTCGGAATATGGCCTCCTGCGCCAGGGACAGATCATCTTCACCTGCATCCACCCCGCCGCGCACCGGGAGGAGCTGGACGCCCTGCTGGAGAAGAAAGTCATCGCCTTCACCGCTGAGGACACGCACCGCTATGGCTCGCCCAACTGCGAGGCCGCGGGCAAGGCAGGCGCCTTCATGGGGCTCTATGCCATGATGAGCTTCAACAGCGGCTGCGGCAAGTTCGTCTCCGGACTTGGCGCGGCGCCGAATGTGCGCGCGATGGTGCTCGGCTGCGGCACGGTGGGCCGCGCCGCGATCGACACGCTGCACCGCATGGGCGCGGGCGCGACAAGCATCGGCCATCTGCGCGAGCTCAATGAGCGTTATCACGGCGAGGTGAGCACCTTCATCTCCAACCGGTACAACATCGCCCGGCAGCTGCCGGAGGTAGACATGCTCGTAAACTGCGTGCGCTGGCCGAAGGACGCGACGGAGTTTCTCGTGGACCGCGAGATGGTGCGCAGCATGCACCCCGGCTCTGTGATCGTGGATATTTCCAACGATTACGGCGTGATCGAGACCTTCCGCGAGACGACGCACGACGACCCCATGTACATCGAAGAGGGCGTGGTGCACTACTGCGTGAGCAACATTCCCGGCGCGATCGCTGGGTCCACCTCCGTGGCCTACGCCGCGAGCGTGCTGCCGCACTTCCGCGCGATTCTGAACCGGGGCGTGAAGGAGGCCTGTGCGAGCGACGGCTTTCTCCGCCGGGGGCTCACGGCATACAAGGGCTATCTCACACACGAGGAAGCGAGCGCCATTCAGAATCGACCCTGGGTGCCGCCGGAGGTCATTCTCGGGATCGAGAATGAGAAGCTCGACCCCGCGCCACCGGCGACAAAGACGCGCTCCGGACTGTTTTATGAAACGGTCCCCACAGAACTTTGACACAAGCGGCCGCCTGTTTGGGCGGCCGCTTGTGTTTTATACGCTTTTCTGCTAGACTTGTAGCACTGAGAAAACAGAAGGGAGAGCGCGAAATGACAGAGCAGATTACGGATCTGAAATCCGCGTTGGAGGAGAAGCTCTCGGCGCTCTGGGCACAGCGGGACGCCATGGAGGACGAAGCGCCTGACGAGCGCGACACGGAGGCCTTTGAGGACTGGCTTTTCGAGTGCGACGCGCTGGAGGATGAAATTGACGAGCTGCGCGAGCAGCTGGATCGGATGACCTGATGGAACACAAGAAGACAAAAACCGAAAAGGCCCGGGAACGGGCCCTGCTGTGGCGGTTTCTCCGCGGCAGCAAGGGCTGGTTCCTGCTGAGCATGGTCTCCGCCGCGGTCGCGGCGCTGGCGGACATGGTGAGCCCGCAGATCGTGCGCGCTGCGGTGGACAATGCCCTCGGCGGCAAAGCGGCGAATCTCCCGGCCTTCGCCCTGCGTCTGGCAGAGCGCGCCGGCGGCTGGGCCTATCTCGGCGAGCACATCTGGATCATGGCGCTCGCAATTCTCGTCGTCGCCGCCGTGAAGGTCACGGCGCAGTACACCTTCCGCGTGGCAAACACCAAGGGCGCCGAGACGCTCACGAAAACGATGCGCGATGAGCTGTTTCACCACATTGAGCGTCTGCCCTACGCCTGGCACAGTCAGCACCGCACGGGCGATATCATCCAGCGCTGCACGAGCGACATTGACACGCTCAAGAGCTTCGTCTCCGAGCAGATGACAAGCATTTTCCGCATCATTGTGCTGCTGGCGCTGAGTCTCGCGTTCATGCTCAGCATGAACTGGAAGCTCACAATCATCGCCATGCTGCCGGTGCCGTATATCATTCTCCGCTCCGTGCACTTTCACGGAAAAATCGGCAAGGCGTTTCTCGACTGCGACGAGAACGAGGGCAAGCTCTCGGCCATGGCACAGGAAAATCTCACAGGCGTGCGCGTGGTGCGCTCCTTCGGTCAGGAGCGGCGCGAGCGCGGGCGCTTTGAGGCGCAGAACGAATATTACACCGGACTCTGGATGAAGCTCGCGCGGCCGCTCGCGCTGTTCTGGAGTCTGAGCGACGTGCTCTCCGGGCTGCAGATCATGCTGATCGTTGTGTTCGGCTCCGTGCTCTGCATCCGGGGCGAGATGACCGCGGGCGAATACATCGCCTTTCTCTCCTACGGCGCGATCATGACCTGGCCGGTGCGCATGCTCGGCCGCATGATTTCCGAAATGAGCAAGGCGGGCGTGAGCATGGACCGCATCGCCTACATCATGGAGGCGGAGGAGGAAAAAGAGACCGGCCGCGCGCTCACGCCGCCGCTGGATCAGGACATTGTGTTTGAAAACGTCTCCTTCCGCTACGCCGTGGGGCGCCGAGAGGTTTTGAAAAATGTCAGCTTCACCGTGAAGGCCGGGACGACGCTCGGCATTCTCGGCGGCACGGGCAGCGGCAAGAGCACGCTTATGCTCCTGCTCGACAAGCTCTATGATCTGCAGGAAGGCTGCGGGCGCATCACGATCGGCGGTGTGGACTTAAAAGACATCGAGACCGGGCATCTGCGCCGGAACATCGGCATGGTGCTGCAGGAGCCGTATCTCTTCAGCCGCACGATCAGAGAGAACATTGCCATCACGGACGAGGCCATGTCGCTCGAGGACGTGCGCGAGGCGGCGCGCGCCGCCTGTCTGGATGAGACGGTCATGGACTTCGCCAAGGGGTATGACACCTTCGTCGGCGAGCGCGGTGTGACGCTCTCGGGCGGACAGAAGCAGCGCGCGGCCATCGCCCGGGCGCTGACACAGCACACGCCGATTCTGATTTTTGACGATTCGCTCTCCGCCGTGGACACGGAGACCGACGCGAAGATCCGCGCAGAGCTCGAGCGGCGCTTCGGCAGCGCGACGATTCTGCTCATCTCCCACCGCATCACCACGCTCTCGAAGGCGGACCAGATTCTCGTGCTCGACCGCGGTGAGATCATCGAGCGCGGCGACCACGAGACGCTCTCGAAGGCCGGTGGGATCTACCAGCAGATCTGTGACATTCAGAGCAGCTCTGTCGAGGAGGTGTCAGCATGAAAAAGCAAGCCTCCGAGACCGTTCGTCTCCCCTTCTTCGGCATCGGGAAGCTGCTGCCGTATCTGAAGCACTACAAAAAAGCCGTGTTCGGCATGATTCTCGGCTGCCTCGTCGGCTCGCTCGTGGACATCGGCGTGCCGCTGTTTCAGCGCTATGCCCTGAACCACTTCATCGGCGGCGGCACGCTCGACACGATCGTTGTTTTCGTCATTCTCTATCTCGCGCTCATCTGCGGCGGCGCGCTGGTGAACTACGTTGCCTGCATTTACAGCATGCAGATCGAGGTCGGCGTGGACAAGGATCTGAGAAACGCCGCATTCAATCACCTGCAGACGCTGTCGTTTTCCTACTTCAACCAGAACAGCGTGGGTTATCTCCACTCGCGCGTCATGTCCGACACGCAGCGCATCGGCGCGCTCGTGTCGTGGACGCTGCTGGACAGTCTCTGGCAGCTGGGCTATGTGGTCGGCGCGGTCATCGTCATGCTCGCGATCAACGCCAGACTCGCCCTGCTCGTCATGGCCGTCCTGCCGCTGACGGTGCTGCTCTTCTCCGTGTTTCAGCGGGGACTGACGCGCGCCAACCGCGAGATCCGGGAGATCAACTCTCAGATCACGAGCGACTTCAACGAGGGCATCACCGGCGCGCGCACGATCAAAACCCTTGTCGTGGAGGACACGATGGAGCGTGCCTTCGTCGCCGACACCTCCCACATCCGCCGAAAGGCTGTCGGCGCGGCACGGCTGCGCGGTCTCTTCGCCGTGACGATGAACTTCGCCTCCTCCCTCGCGCTCGCCGTCGTGCTCTGGAAGGGCGGCTACATCGCCAAAACCCAAATCGGTACCTTCTCCATGTTTATGAGCTACGCGCAGGGCATGATGGAGCCGATCCGCTGGGTGGTGGACGCAATCTCCGATCTCATCACGACGCAGGTGAACATTGAGCGTCTGACGCGTCTGCTCGAGACGGAGCCGGACGTGAAGGACGCGCCGGAGGTCATCGAACAATACGGCGACTGCTTCTCTCCGAAGAAGGAAAACTGGGAGCCGATCCGCGGCGATATCGCCTTTCGGGACGTGACCTTCCGCTATCCCGACGGGGAGGAAACCGTGCTCGAGCACTTCTCGCTCGACATTCCCTTCGGTACGAACGTCGCCATCGTGGGCGAGACGGGCGCCGGCAAATCGACGCTCGCCAATCTGATCTGCCGGTTCTATGAGCCGACAGAGGGACAGGTGCTCATCGACGGGCGCGACGCCCGCGAGCGCAGCCAGCTCTGGCTGCACAGCGCGATTGGATACGTTCTGCAGACGCCGCATCTCTTCTCCGGCACGCTGCGGGAAAACCTGCTCTACGGCAATCCCAACGCGACAGAGGCAGAGATCCGCCGCGCGCTCGCGCTCGTGAGCGCCTCTGAGGTCGCCGACCGGCTTGAAAACGGGCTGGACACCGACGTTGGCGAGGGCGGCGATCTGCTCTCCACGGGAGAAAAGCAGCTCATCAGCTTCGCCCGGGCGATTTTAGCCGATCCGCGCATCCTCGTGCTGGACGAGGCGACCGCCTCGGTCGACACGATCACGGAGCAGAAGATTCAGGCCGCCATTGACACAATCATCCGCGGCCGCACCAGCATCGTCATTGCCCACCGGCTCAGCACCGTGCAGAACGCGGACGTGATTCTCGCCGTGCACCACGGAAAGATTGTCGAGCAGGGCCGCCACGAGGAGCTCATGGCGAAAAAGGGCTATTATTACCGGCTCTACACACGACAGTATGAGGACGAAGCAACGAAGAGCGTTCTGAGCTGACATGTCAGACCGGGCTTGCTCCGTTCCCATAAGTCGCGATGCCTCATCGCGCCGAAAAAAGAGAACCCACGGTGTGGGTTCTCTTTTTTTATTGGAGTTTTGTGGGTTATTTCTTGTCGCGGTAGAGGAACGTGACGATCTGGCCGCGGGTGCAGGGATACGAGGGACTGAACGTCGTGGCCGAGGTGCCGGCGGTAATCTCGTTTTTCACCGCCCAGAGGACGGCGCTGTAGTAGTAATCAGCGCTCTTCACATCGCCGAAGGGATTTCTCGCGCTGACCTTGTCCTGCCCCTCGCTGCGCCAGAGGAACGTGACCACATGCGCGCGGGTGCAGGGGCTGTTCGGGCTGAAGGTCGTTGCGCTCGTGCCCTGTGTGATGCCCTGCTCCACCGCCCAGAGAACAGCGTTATAGAAGTAATCACTCGACTTCACATCTGTAAAGGGGTTCTTTGCCCCGGCGGGTTTCGGTTCACCGGCGGCGCGCCACAGGAACGTCACGACCTGGCCGCGCGTGCAGGTCGCAGCGGGCGAGAAGGTATTCGCGCTCGTGCCCTGCGTGATCTGCGGATTGTGATTCACCGCCCAGAGGACGGGGGCATAATAATACTGATCCTTCGAGACATCCCGGAAGGGGTTTTGGGTCTCGGGCCCGGAGGGAGCCGGCGTTGCGGGAGTCGGTGTTACAGGCGCAGGCTTGGGGGTCGGCGTCGGCGTGGGAGTCGGTGTGGGAGTAGGGGTCGGCGTGGGTGTGGGTGTTGGAGTCGAAGTGGGGGGCGGCGGCGGCTCCGGTACATTGATGGCGCCTGTCTCCATCTTCTTGATCGTGCCGGGATTTGCAGGATCGATGCAGTAGAGATCCGGCGTCGTCGCCATGATCCAATAATCGTCCCAGTTGCGGTTCATCCGATAAATGAACGAAATTTCGTCATCATAGATGGTCTCTCTGGCGCGCATATCGATGCCGAGAGAAATGAGCCACCAGATCTTTCCGTCCACCTCCACTGGCTGGCAGTCGGAGGGCACAGCGTCCAGATTCAGATAGACCGGGCCGTCCGGCGTTCCGTCGGGCTTGAGGAACACATAGTGGAAATCATCGCTTCCCGAAAACCACGTGAGCAGGGCTCTTCCGTCGCTGAGGGTGGTAAGCTGCGGCGTGAAGACGCCGGCATCGTCCTCTTCCGTCCAATCCGTCAGCCAGTAAATCTGAACCGCACTCTCACTCGGATTGTCCTTCGGAATTGCGGCGACGAAGACGTTTCTGTTGTCGGATGACAGCTTTTGATCCGGATCATTCTGATCAATGGAAAGACCCGTCACGAGGTAGTGCGTCGGCGTCACGCTCAGACCGCCGATGCTTGCGCCGGTCCAGTTATACGTCTCGCCGGATTTGGCCGGTTTGAAGGTGAGCGCACGCACTTTCGCGGTGTTTGTCTCAAGAACGACGGCTCGCGGATAGGCGTCGCCCTGGTCCAGCGTGACGACATCATCACCGTCCACCGTGATGAACTGGTTAAACGAATGGCTGACATAGCGGGCGCCGCCCACTACGGAACGGCAGAATTCAACCGTCATATCCGACTTGCGGACAGTGAAGATCATGTTGGACTGATGTCTGATTTCGTCGGCAGAGGTGTACATTTGATGGCAGGTGTACACATAGAGCAGGTCTGCGTCCTCGGCCATGCGCAGTGTGCCCGCATGAAGCGGTTCAGTCGTGTTTTCTCCATAGAGGCTCACGCTGCCGAGCCGCTTCCATTCCTTGGTGTATTTGACGACGCGGAAGATCTCCACGTCATCTGACTCATCCGGGTTTTTCTGCGCGTACACGACGAAGTTATGATCCTTTCCGGAGAAGAAACCGCCGAACAGCGGCAGCTCCGGCTCGATGTAGCGCTGGCTGAGAATCTGACCGTTAAAGTTATACCGCTCGGTGACGAGCTTCCAGCCGCTCTCTCTCGGCAGCACCTCCACGCGCTCCAGACCGCCGGCAGCCGCATGCAGATAGGTCATAGTCGGAAAGGCCGTGACCTTATAGTGCTGGTTCTGGCTGGTTGCGGAGAGCTCCGGCTCAAGGGTCGTGACCGGATTGTATTCTGCAATGAGCTTGGTCGGCGCCGCGACCGTCTCTGGAAAGAGCGTGATTGAGCCGTCGGCGTTCGTGCGGGGCTCGGTCGCCGCCGCCGTCAGCGGCAGCAGACTCAGCGTCATGCACAAAGCGAGCAGGAGGCTGAACCAACGTTTTTTCATCATGAAACCACCTTTGCAATGGCGAAATCCGCAAAATGGTGCGAATTCGCCTCGTGTTATTTTTATTTCTTACACCGCACTGCACGGGAGGGGCAAGCCCCTCCCCTACAGCCACAGGGTCACTTTTTCGCGAGATCGCGGTACAGGAACGTCACGATCTGTGCGCGGGTGCAGGGGTTATTCGGCGAGAACGTCGTCGCGGAGGTGCCGGCAGTGACGTTGTTCTTCACAGCCCAGAGCACCGCGTCGGTGTAATACTGTCCGGCGGGGACGTCCGTGAACGGATTTTTCGTGTCCGCCGCGGGCTTGCCCTCGGCGCGCCAGAGGAAGGTCACGGTCTGCGCGCGCGTGACCGTGTCGTTCGGGCTGAAGGTCGTCTTGCTCGTGCCGGCGGGGGTCTCCTTCTCCACCGCCCAGAGGACAGCCTTGTAGAAGTAATCCGAAGGCTTCACGTCCGTGAAGGGATTGGTCGTGATCGTCGGCTCCGGCTGACCGTTGGCGCGCCAGAGGAACGTGACGATCTGGCCGCGCGTGCAGGGATTCGACGGACTGAACGTCGTCGCGCTCGTGCCCGCCGTGATCTGCGGGTCGTGGTTCACCGCCCAGAGAACGGGCTCAGCATAATACTGGTCCTTCGCCACGTCCGTAAACGGATTTTTGACCTCTGGCTGCATCGTAGGCGCTGTAGTCGGCGCGGGAGAGGCGGTGGGCTTCGCGCTCGGCTCGGGAGACGTCGTCGGCTTTGCACTCGGCGCGGGAGACGTCGTCGGCTTTGCGCTCGGCTCGGGAGACGTCGTCGGCGTCAGCTTCGGAATAGCTTCGGTTTTCGCTGCGCCGCAGTGGACGCAATAAAACGTCCTGACGCCATCGGCGGTTTCGGTGGCAGCTTTCGTCACAACGCCGCTGCCATATTCATGCTCATAGCCGATCTGCGCGGTTTTTGCCTCGCCGTCCTTCCAGCGAATCGCAAGGCACGCGCCCTGGTCGTTATTCGGCAGGAACTTGTTGCCCTCCGCAAGTCCGACATAGACCTTGTCTTGATTCTGATACTGCCAGATGATGGGCTTGGCATAATACGCATCCGCCTGCACATCGGCATACGGGATCGTGCCGGTGGGCTCTGAATCGGCCAGCGTGCGATAGAGGAAGGTGACGATCTGTGCGCGGGTGCAATGCTGCATCGGCGCAAAGGTGCTCGCTGAAGTGCCATTGGAGATGCCGTTTGTCAGGCCCCACATAATGGCGGTATTCTGATCCTGCGTCACATTCTGCTCGCTGTTGATATCTCTGAAGATGTCTGCAGCATAGCCCTCGGCAGCGGGTCTGCCCGCCATCTCCCAGACCATTCGCGTGACGTCCGCGCGCGTGTTCTCAAAGCGCTCATAGTGATAGCCGTTCGCGGTGACCGCGGGAGAAGTCGGGTTCGGCAGCGGCTCCAGTGCAGCATCCAGGTAATGGATCGTCGCATCGCGCAGCGGTGCATTGGCTTCGCCAATACTCACATTCCGCCATTCTGCTCTCGTTCCGTCGAAGTATACATCGGAGAGACTTGTGCAGTTGTCGAACGCCTGAGAGGAAACCTTGTAAACCGTTCCGGGAAGATGGACTGTGGTCAGGCTGCTGCAGCCGGAGAACATGCCCAATGTAACATAGTCCAGCGGGCTTTCCAGCGTCACTTCCTTCAGCTTATCACAGAAAGCAAACATCCAACCGCCGAAAGCTGCATCCGTCTTACTATAATTGACCGGGCCCAGATTCGTGACCGATCCGGGAACCGTGACACTGGTGAGTGAATCACACTCCTCAAAAGCACCGTTTTTGATCTCCGTCACCGAGGAAGGAATATCGACAGACAGGAGCGATTTGCATCTGTAAAACGCGCCGCCTCCGATCGAAGTCACCGACGTGGGAATGTTGACAGACTCCAGCTTCTCACACTCGCTGAACGCTCTGTTCGCGATTTTCGTCGTGCCCGCAGGGATCGTAAAGGAGATCCGACCGGGTGTAACGCAGCAAAGCGTTGTCTTGTCCTTGCTGAACACAGCGCCGTCCACCGTGCAGTAAAGCGGGTTGCTGGGGGAAACATCGATCTCCTCCAGCGCAAAATTACCCATGGTCAGGCACGCCCAGTCCACCTCTTCCCCGGGCAGGAAAACCGTGGGGATATAAATGAGCTTCAGTTTTTCACAATAACTGACCGCCTGACTGCCGATCTCCTGAATTCCGTCCGTAAAATACAGCTCCTCCAGATTACTGCAGCCAAAGAATACGATGGAGCCGAGCTTTTCCACCGAATCCGGAACGAATACATTTGACAATTTGCTGTGCGCAAACGCATAGTCTCGGATTACTTTGACAGAGCTGGGAACGGCATAGTCACCGGTTCGGCTGGAGAGAACCTCCACCAGCTCGCTCTTGTCCTTCGTGAAGACAACGCCGTCAACCGCACAGAAATTCGGATTGTCCGCATCGATTTCAATGCTGCTCAAAGCGCTGCAGACGTCAAACGCACCGGGGCCGAACTCGATGAGCGTTTTGGGGAGTGTCACCTTCGTTAAAGAATCACAACCGGAAAACGCCTCTGTCCCGATCTTCTGCAGATTTTTCGCCGTGACGGCGGTAATTTTCGTATGACAAAACGCCTCAGAGCCGATGGAGGTCACACTGTCCGGAATGGTGGTATTCAGCTTACTGCAAAGCCAAAATGCTTGGCTCCCAATGGTTTCCAAGCCTTCCGGAAGGTCAATTGTTTTCAAATTCGTGCAGCAGTTAAAAGCACCTGGCCCTATCGTTTTGAGCGTGGGCGGAAGTGTAACCGACACCAGCGGATCGTTTACATCGTAAGTTCCCGGGTCAAATGCTGCGAGGCCGACATTGGTCACATTCTGCTCGATCACGACGCTTTTCATCGAGCTTCTGTACTGCGCCCATGGCGGTTTCGTGCCCTCCCAGCTCATCTCGCCGTTGCCGGTGATGGTGAGAACACCGTCCTTGAAGTCCCAGAACGCATGCTCGCCGCATTTGCCGCTGGGGACTGCGTCCTCCGCCAGCGCGCCAAAGGGCAGGAGCGTGAGCACCATGCACAGCGCCAGCAGCAGGCTGAACCATCGTTTTTTCATACTTCTGTCTCCTCTCTGCTTGTTGAATTGCCGGAAGCGTTCCGGCCGAAACAGATTACTTTTTTAATGTATCATATCCGGAGAAATGAAACAAGTGCGATTTCCGGCAAGCGGGCGGCCGGGGTCGTCCGCCCCTGCGACTGAAATGCCTCGCAGAGTTCACCTCCGCAGAGGCGAAGGAAGCCGAATCCGATTTTTCCGGCAACATGCGCGGCGGAAAAATCTCCGCTCTCAAAAAGGACGTTTTCTTTCCCCAAATCGCATTTGGGCCGAAAACGTCCTTTTTGTGCATTCTTTCAAACGGAAAGCCCAGCGAAGCGGGTTTCCGTTTGGGAGCGCAGCGGCTTATTTCCAGCCGAGGAAGCAGTTCTGGCTCTCGACCTCGGCATAGAGCACGGCATTGCGCCCGCTCAGGTCATAGACGAAGATGACGTCCTCCATCGGGCCGCCCTTCGCCTCGGGCACGAGCTCGGTGAAGACCTCGGGGAATTCCTCGAGCGCCGCAGCGTCGTAAAATGTCTCACGGTTGTCGCGGTGGATGGCGGTATAGAACGTGCCGCCCTCCACGATATCCTGGAAGAAGTGGCTGCCGTAGCTCAGCTCCGGCACGAGGCCGCCCTCGTTGTAGCTCACCTCCGCAATAGACAGGAAGTGGCAGATCTCCATGAAGCTCACGGGCACGCCGAGGCTGATCGTACTGGTGCCCCAGCGGCCGGGGCCGAGGAGCACGGCGTCCTTGCCCTTGAGCAGATCGTTCAGCGTGCCGACGATGCGGGCACACTGGTATTTCTGCTGCGGCGTGAGCTTCAGATACGTCTTCGCCGCGACGCGCACCACATAGTTCACCGGCTGGCACATATTGCCGCCCATGAAGTTGCCGTGGATCTGATAGAGCTTCTTCGTGACCTCCGGGGCGCTCTGCGCATTGCCCACGCCCTTGGTCTGCAGCGGGCGGCACTGGAGCAGATTCACGCGGTAGTCCGTGCCGGCGGGGCGGAAGTTCACGGCGTATTCAATGTCCACGGGGTAGTCATACTTCTCGGCGATGGTACCGAGAATCTTCGTCATGGTCTGGGGGAAATCCGTCTGCCAGAGGAGCTTCTTAAACGAGAAGATCTCCGGCGGCATCTCCCGGATGCCGAGCTCGCGGAAGCGCTGGATTGTCGCGAGATCCGCCTCGGTAAACAGGCGCATGTCCGCCTTCACATCCTCCTTGGCGATAGAGGTCGCCGGGATGGTGACGAATTCGTTGTTTTCCAGATCGATCGCGTCCACCTGGTGCTGGGAGAATTTATACTCATCTCCGTAGTGGCACATGAGCGGGGCGCGCGGATTGTCGAGACTGATGAGCCGGGCGTAATCGTCCGCCTCGCGGTCCACGGCGCGGGTGCCCATGCCGAAGACGAGGCGCAGCATGCCCTTGTTGTCATGGCTCTGGTTCGCGCCGGTGAGATAGAGGTCCTTGGAGTGACCGACGCCGCCCAGATGGGGATAGTGGTATTTGCCGTGGCGGTCGCCGGAGACGCGCATGACGAGCAGGGCCATCTGCTCGTCCCGCTCCAGGAGATTTCGCTGGGCGCGGTAGCGGATCGCATCGTCGCTCACGGTGCTGGCATAGACCGTTCGCACCGCCTGCTCAAAGACCTCATACCGCTCCTGCAGCGTGCCCTGGTTGGCGCAGAAGACGCTCTCATACTTTCCGGCAAAGGCGTTGCCGAAGCCGTCCTCCAGCAGGGACGAGGAGCGCACGATGATCGGGCTCTGGCCGAAATACTCCAGCATGGAGAGAAACTGCTCGCGCACGGAGTGGTTGAACTTGCCCGTGAGCATCCGGTCGCGGATGATGGGGGCGATGGTGATATAGTCGTTGACCTCCTGCATCGCCTTGCGCAGACGCCAGCAGTCGTTGTCCACAAAATAGGTATAGAACACGTCGGCGCCGATGAAATAGGAGTCATGCGGCTCAATCTTCTCGCGGAAGAGCTCCGGCTCGGTCTCGCGCAGGACGTTGCGGGCCAGAAGCATGCCGGCGCTCTTGCCGCCGATGCAGCCGGTGCCGATCTCGCGGCGGGCGATGCCGAGCAGATCGCTCACGCCGAAATACTGCCGGCAGAGCTCCAGCCGCTGCGGCTCGATGCCGAGCAGGCACTGGCGGATGTTGTCAATCTCCGCCTCGGAGTAGTTTCCGGCGGCCATGTCCGCGACCATGCGATCCCAGCTGTCCGGCCGGTCCTGCACCTGCACGAAGTGGTCGAACAGACCCGTGTTGTCCACGCTGGAGGTGAGCACCTCCCACTTGTCGCCGTCCATGCGCAGCGGGTAATAGGACGCCTTGGCCTTTCGTCTGGGAGAGACGTTCGCCACCTGCATATAGAGCGCCGCGTCCTTCGTGCGCATATTCAGCAGCAGCGGCGCCGCGTGGCGGATGCGGGAGATGCTCTCTCTCGTATGGCAGTCGAAGAGCAGGGAGAAATAGCCCACGGACTTCATTGTCGAGAGATACGGGTTTGTGAGCAGGAAGAAGTTCGAGACCATGAGATCGGAGAACCAGTACTTCTGCAGCTCGGTGAGGCAGTCGAAGAGATAAAAGACGCCCTCGCCCTCCTCCTGAATGATGCGGTGCACCTTCACGGTGAAGCTCTCAAAGCCGATGTGCGGGTCGATTACATACATTTTCGTGTTCGCGCCGCCCATCGCCATGGCCTCGGCGTCGATGATCTCCTGATGCTCGCCGAAACGGAAATAGACGATGCGCTGGCCGCTGCGCGCCACGTGCATGACAAAGCGGTTTGCCACGTAGATATAATCCGCCAGATCGTTGATCTGCCAGACCACGTTTTCGCCGGGCGCCAGCCCGCCGATGGCCTCATCCAGCCCGGTGAGACCGGTGCTCACGCGATCCGGCAGGGGGACTTTCTTCTCTTGCATAAAAACGCCTCCTTTTCTCCTGTTAATATCTAATTATATCTGGATTCTAAAAC
Source organism: Oscillospiraceae bacterium (assembly GCA_045546715.1). Lineage (GTDB taxonomy): Bacteria > Bacillota > Clostridia > Oscillospirales > Oscillospiraceae > CAG-103. Next base: position 14,130 of record JAZQDI010000030.1, read on the forward strand.
GCCGTCAATCGCGCAGCGGGATAATCTGAAGCTTGACAAAAGGAAAAATCGGACTATAATACAATGGAATTTGAAATTGAAACTCATTTTCATTTTGGAGGGAGTCTCAACCATGACCTACAGAACCCGACAGCGCGAGGAAATCGCCGAATATCTCGCCTCGATTCCGGGCCGGCATGTGACCGCCGGAGACATCTGCGCCCACTTTCAGGCGCAGGGCAGATCCGTCGGCGCGGCGACGGTGTATCGCCAGCTCGACCGCATGGTCTCCGAAGGGCTGGTGGACAAATTTATCATCGATGAGAGCAGCAGCGCGTGCTTCGCCTGGCTGGGCGAGGAGGCCTGCGCGGAAAACTGCTATCACTGCAAATGCGAGCGCTGCGGCAGACTCATTCACCTCAGCTGCGCGGAGCTCGATCACATTGCCGCCCATCTGATGGCGGACCACAGCTTCCGGCTGAACACGCGGCGCACGGTGTTTTACGGCGTGTGCGAGGACTGTGCGGAGAAGGAGAGAACGGCATGAAACGAATGATCTCTCTGGCACTGGCCCTGATTCTGGCGCTGGGACTGCTCGCCGGGTGCGGCGCGCCGGCGGAGAAGGCGCGGCTGCGCATTGTGACCACCTGCTTTGCGGTCTATGACTGGACGCGCAATGTGGTCGGCGACGTGCCGGGCGCGGAGATTGTCTGGCTGATGGACAGCGGTGTGGACCCGCACAGCTTTCAGCCCTCGGTGGACGATCTGATGCAGGTCTCCGACTGCGACCTCTTTGTCTATGTGGGCGGAGAATCTGACCAGTGGGCGGCCGACGCGCTGAGCGAGGCGAAAAATGAGCGCTTGACCGCGCTGAATCTGCTGCAGGCCATGGGCAGCGCGGCGCTCGCGGAGGAAGCCGTGCCCGGCGCGGAGCCGGAGGCGGAGGAAGAAGAGGACGCGCCGGAAGAGCACATCTGGATGAGTCTGAAAAACGCGAAGCTCTGCGTGCAGGCCATCGCGGACACGCTCGCGGCGATCGACCCGGACTATGAAAGCGGCTACCGCGAGAACGCGGAAGCCTACACCACCAAGCTGCAGACGCTCGACGAGAGCTACACCGAATCGCTTGCGCAGGCGGAAAAGCGCGCCATCCTCGTAGCCGACCGGTTCCCCTTCCGCTATCTCGCGGAGGACTACGATCTCGACTATTACGCCGCCTTCAGCGGCTGCTCGGCTGAGACCGAGGCGAGCTTCCAGACTGTGACGGGGCTCGCGAAAACGGTGGATGATCTGCAGCTGCCCGCCGTCCTCGTGACGGAAAACGGCAAGCGCGAGATTGCCGAGACGGTGGTGAAAAACACCGAAACACAGCCCGAGATTCTCACGCTGGATTCACTCCAGAGCGTGACGGCGGAGGACACGGGCACAACCTATCTCTCCGTGATGACGGACAATCTGGAAGTATTGAAGGAGGCGCTGCAATGCCGCTGATGACCTGCAAGGATCTGTGCCTGGGCTATGACGGGCACACGCTGGTGAAGGATCTGAACTTCACGGTGAACGCGGGGGACTATCTCTGCATCGTCGGTGATAACGGCGCGGGCAAGAGCACCCTCATGCGCACGCTGCTGGGGCTGCAGGAGCCCGTGAGCGGCAGCATCACGCTCGGCGACGGGCTGCGCCGGCAGGATCTCGGCTGGCTGCCGCAGCAGACGCCCGTGCAGCGGGACTTCCCCGCCGCCGTGGGCGAGGTCGTGCTCTCCGGCTGTCAGGCGCGGGAGGGCTTCCACCCCTTTTACACCAAGGCGGACAAGACCCGCGCGCACGAGGCCATGGAACGCATGGACATTCTGCCGCTCGAGCGCCGATGCTACCGGGAGCTCTCCGGCGGCCAGCAGCAGCGCGTGCTGCTCGCCCGCGCCCTCTGCGCGGCGGACAAGCTGCTGCTGCTCGACGAGCCTGTGGCCGGGCTTGACCCGATGGCGACGTCGGAGCTCTATAATCTGATCGGCGAACTGAACCGCAGCGGCATGACGATTCTCATGATCTCCCACGACATGAACGCCGCGCTGCGCTATGCCAGCCACATTCTCCATGTGGGCGGCTCCTGCTTCTTCGGCACGAAGGACGACTATCTCAAGGCCGGCGGCGCCCGGCGCTATCTCCAGCGGAGAGGGGGCGAGCGCGCATGAGCATGCTGATTCACTATTTCTCCTACCCCATGGTGCGCTATGCGCTGATCGTGGGCGTGCTCATCAGCCTGTGCGCATCCCTGCTCGGCGTGACGCTGGTGCTCAAGCGGTTTTCCTTCATCGGCGACGGACTGAGCCACGTCGCCTTCGGCGCGACGGCCATCGCCGCAGTGCTCGGTCTGCAGCAGAACAACATGCTTTTTGTCCTGCCGGTGACGATCGTCTGCGCGGTGCTGCTGCTGCGCGCGGGACAGAACGCGAAAATTAACGGCGACGCCGCGATTGCCATGCTCTCGGTCGGCGCGCTCGCCATCGGCTATCTGCTGCTGAATCTGTTTTCCACCTCGGCAAACATCTCCGGCGACGTGTGCAGCACGCTCTTCGGCTCCACCGCCATCCTCACGCTCACGAGAAGCGAGGTCTGGATGAGCATTGCGCTCTCCGCGCTTGTGGTGCTGGTGTTTGTGCTGTTCTACAATGAGATTTTCGCCGTGACGTTTGACGAGCGCTTTGCCAAGGCCGTCGGTACCAAAACGGAGCTCTACAACACTGGGCTCGCCGTGCTGATTGCAGTGATCATCGTGCTCGCGATGAAGCTCGTCGGCGCGCTGCTCATTTCGGCGCTGGTGGTGTTTCCGTCGCTGTCGGCAATGCGGCTGTTCAAGAGCTTCAAGGCCGTGACGATCTGCTCCGGCGTCATCAGCGTGGTGTGCGCGGTGGCGGGGCTTCTCGTCTCGATTCTCGCGGGCACGCCCGTGGGCGCGACGATCGTGGCGGCGGATCTGCTGGCGTGTCTCGTCTGCTCCGCCGTGGGTAAGGCGCGGTAAGGCCGGAAAGGGCTTGCAACCACAGGCGTTTTATGAAATAATAAAGCTGCAGAAAACCGATCCCCAACCGGAGGTGTTTTCATGGCGGAATCTTATGATCTGAGATGCGCGCACTGCGGCGAGCCGCTCTCGAAGCGCGACAAGGTCTGCCCCCGCTGCGGCGCGGAGGTCGAGACCGACACGACGCCGAAGACGATCTATGAGCTGCGGCAATACTGCGCGCGGCGGCGAATGCCGCTGGCGGCCATGCGCTTCTTCCTCGGCGAGGACTGCAAGGAGGCGCGCGCCTTCGGCATCTATCAGGATGATGACGGGGATTTTGTCGTCTACAAAAACAAGGCGGACGGCACACGCGCCATCCGCTACCGCGGGCCGGACGAGGCGCACGCGGTGAAGGAAATCTACGACAAGCTTTTAAGCGAAATCGAGATCCGCAAGCAGAAAAAGCGCGCTGCCGTTCAAACGCGCACAGCGCCGACTGCGCCGACTGTGCCGACGAAAAAGAAAAGGGGTACGCCGCTCTTCGGCATCCTCACGCTCGGTCTCGTGATCGCGGTCTCTGTCGCCGCGCTGTTTTTCGCCATGACCGGCAAGCCGAGCCGGGGGTATTATTACTACGATGACGGCTACTATTACAGTCAGGACGGCGACTGGTACTATTACGATCAGGACGACTGGTATCTCTGGGACATGCCGGAGGAATTCGTCGAAAACTCCGACGACTACTACGTCGGGCAGTACTATGACAGCGGCTACGGCGTGGACGATTTCTACTACAGCGGCTATTATTACGAGCCGGGCGACTCCGATTGGGACGATGACGACGACTGGGACGACGATTCGGACTGGGATGACTGGGACGACTGGGACACCGACTGGGATTCGGACTGGTAAAAAGAGAGGAACAAGACATGCACATTCCGATGAAAAAGCTCCGTGAGAGCGCCGTGCTCCCCCGCCGGGGCTCCGACTTTGCCGCAGGGTATGACCTCTACGCCGCGCCCGAGGGCGGCGGCAGCGTGACCATTGCGCCGCACGAGACCGCCATGATCGGCACGGGGCTTGCCGCCGCGATTCCGGCGGGCTACTTCGGCGGGATCTTCGCCCGCAGCGGGCTCGCCTCGAAGCAGGGACTGCGCCCGGCAAACTGCGTGGGCGTGGTGGACGCGGACTACCGCGGCGAGATTTGCGTGGCGCTGCACAACGACACGGACGAGCCGCGCACCGTGCGCAGCGGCGACCGGATCGCCCAGCTCGTGATCCTGCCGTTTCTCGCGGCGGAGTTTGAAGAGACAGACGACCTGACCGAGACCGACCGCGGCGCGGGCGGCTTCGGCAGCACCGGGAAATAACGCATCAGAAAACTTCGTTTCCTGATGAAAGAGATTGCACTCCAGGACTTGCGCCGGGCTGCGAACACCGTTCACGATAACGGCGCAAGCCCCTCCGTGAGCAGTATTTTTGCACCGAAACAAGTTCCGGCACAAAAATAATTTGATTGCTTCGCGTCTTGCGAGCCGCGAACTCTGCGAGGCATTGATCAGGCAAAAAATGAAGACAAAAAGGAGTATAAAACCATGAACGAACAGACCAAGGAAATTCTTGAGCGCCTGAAAAAACTGGTGCACGAGGGCAACATTCGCCGCGTGCTCGTGAAGAAGGACGATGAGACCATCGTGAATGTACCGCTGACGGCGGGCGTTGTGGGCGGCGTGCTCGCGCTGCACGCGCCGCTGCTGCTCGTAGCGACGGCTGTGGCGACCTTCGGCTTCGGCTGCACGGTGGAGCTCGTGAAGGACGACGGCGGCGTGATCGAGACCGATTTCACCGAGATCGACTAAGCGCTGTCATAAGATGTGAGGCGAATCCGCACCATTTTGCGAATTCGCCTCACATTTTTCATGATGATTCCATTGGCTTGCCGGGCGGATGATATCCGCACCGAAACAGAATCCGTAGGGGCGCTTCACGAAGCGCCCACTTCCACCGGCAGTCATCTCACGGGCGGGCGACCGCAGGTCGCCCTACGGTTCTGCCGGACATTTGCCATTGTCCCCGGCGCGATGCGGGCAGAATGGGACCGTGGGACAGTTGTGACGCAGTTTCCTATATATTTTATTCTTGATTTATAATATATATCTATTACTGTCCCATCTGTCCCACTGTCCCAGAGAGAAGAGGATATCCCCAAATGAACCGCAAAGTTCGCAGGCGGTCACCCGTTGGCCGCTTTGTTTCTGACCAAAATCAGACCTTTGAATTTGGGCGATTCGCTGATTATTCTGAATTATTCTTAAAACTGGATCGGCTGGAACTTTCTGTCGTTGACTTCTCTTCTCTTTCCGAATAAACTCAGTCTGTATCTTTGTCTATAAAAATGTATGACAACCAACAAGGAGGAAAGCGCATTATGAAACACTCCCCCCGCAAGCTGCTTGCGCTGCTGCTGGTGCTGTGCATGGTGCTGCCGCTTTACGCGGTGCCCGCCGCCGCCACCGACGCAGAGAGCGAGCTGCCCATTGACTATCGCTTCGAGGAAGTTTCCGAGAGCGAACTGACCCGGGCCAATGAGGCACTGAAGCTCTCCTTCGACGCCTTCTCTCCCCTGCAGTGGGACATGAAGATGATCGGCATGGAGGAGGCCTGGAAAACGGGTCTCACCGGCAAGGGCGTGCGTGTCGCAGTTATCGACTCCGGCATTTCCGCCACCACGATGGACATCGAGATGAGCCGCCTCGTCAAGGGCAAGGCCCTCGGCAGCGAGACCGGCCTTTTTGCCTCTCCGCTGGTGGACATGGAAGGGCACGGCACCTTCGTCTCCGGCATCATCGGCGCGACGAAGGGCAACGGCTTCAGCATCGCCGGCGTGGCCCCGGAAGCGACGCTCGTCTCCATCAAGACGCCCAGCCGCGAGGCTGAGGCCGTCCGCGCCGCCGTGGATGAGCTCCACTGCGACGTCATCAACATGAGCATGGGCACGCCCTATGACAACGCCGCGCTGCGCGAGGCTGTTGAGTACGCCGCGAGCAAGGGCGTGATCATCGTGGCCTCCATCGGCAACGACGGCAACGCCCAGCTGCAGTATCCCGCCGCGTATCCGCAGGTCGTCGGCGTCGGCGCTGTGGACAAAAACGGCGCTGCCTGCGACTTCTCCAACAAGAACGACAGTATCTTCGTCACCGCGCCCGGCAAGGACGTGCTCTCGCTCGGCCCCACGCCCCTGCTGATCTATCGCAGCAGCGGCACGAGCTTCTCCGCCCCGTTCGTGACGGGTCTCGCCGCGCTTTTGAAGCAGGCGCACCCCGCGATGAGCGTGGAGGATTTCCAGGAAATCCTCAAGGCGTCCAGCAGGGATCTGGGCGACGAGGGCTATGACACCTCCTACGGCTGGGGTCTGATTCAGGCGCCCGCCGCCATCGAGGCGGCAGACGCGCGCTTCGGCAGCGCAGCTCCGGCCGCGCCCGTCGAGGAGGAGACCCTGCCTCTTGACCAGCAGTTTGAAGACGTCACCCTCGATCAGGTGGACCAGAACGCGGAAAAGCTCTCCTTCGACGCGTTCTCTCCCCTGCAGTGGGACATGAAGATGATCGGCATGCGTGAGGGCTGGAAGTCCGGTCTGACCGGTGAAGGCGTGCGCGTCGGCATCATTGACACCGGCGTATCCACCCGCACGGGCGATATCGACAGCAGCCGCCTGCTCGCCGGCAGGAATCTGGTGGATGAAACACAGAACACCGACGACACCAACGGCCACGGCACCTTTGTCGCCGGCATCATCGGCGCGACGAAGGGCAACGGCGTCGGCATCGCGGGTGTGGCGCCCGGCGTGACGATCGTTCCGCTCAAGACCTCCACGGACGGCAAGTCCAACACCGGCATCAACGCCAAAGCCATCCGCGCAGCGGTGGATGAGTTTGACTGCGACGTCATCAACATCAGCTCCGGCTCGCTCAAGGGCTCTCCGACCGAGTACGCCGCGATTCAGTACGCCGAGAGCAAGGGCGTGATCATCGTCTGCTCCACCGGCAACGACGGCAGCGAGGCGCTGCATTATCCCGGCGCTTACGAGGAGACGATCGGCGTCGGCTTTGTGAACATGACCGGTCAGGTCAGCTCCTTCTCTCACAAGAACGAGAGCATCTTTGTCACTGCACCCGGCTTCGGCGTGCTCAGCCTGAGCTGCCGCATCCCCACGATCGCCCGTCTCGGCGCAGGCTCCAGCTATGCCGCGCCCTTTGTGGCCGGTCTCGCGTGTCTGCTGAAAGAGCAGTATCCGCAGATGAACAGGGTGGACTTCGAGGAGATTCTGAAGGCCTCCTCCAAGGACTTGGGCAGCGCCGGATATGACACCTCCTACGGCTGGGGTCTCATTCAGGTGCCGCAGGCCATTGAGGCCGCGAAGGCCTACTTCGCCGGCGAGGAGCCCTCCGCCCCCGAGACGACCGAGAGCAATCTCTCCCTGCTCGGTAAGCTGAAGGATGTCATGCAGAACACCTGGTTCTTCAAGGCCGTGCAGTATGTCACCGAGCACAGCTACATGAAGGGCATCAGCGAGGATACCTTCGCGCCGCAGAGCCTCGTGACCCGCGCGCAGATCGCGCAGATCCTCTTCAACATGGAGGGTCAGCCCGCCTTCACCGCAAGCGGCAAATTCACCGACACGGCGAAGGACGCCTGGTTCTTTAACCCCGTCATGTGGGCAGAGCGCACCGGTCTCGTCAAGGGCTTCCCGGACGGCAGCTTCCAGCCGAACGCCCCTGTCACCCGCGAGCAGATGGCCACGATTCTGCAGCGCTACGCGCAGTGGAAGGGACTGAACGCCTCCGCTGACAACGGCGCGGCTGCACAGTTTATCGACTTCGGCAGCATCTCCGATTACGCGAAGGGCGCCATGCAGTGGGCCTCCGCTCTCGGCATCCTCAATGGCGACGGCGCGGGACATCTCAATCCCCGCGGCTCCGCCACCCGCGCGGAAATCGCCGCGATGCTCATGAATTTTGACCAGCGCGCGAAATAACACAGTAACAACCAAAAAAGACCGCCTGACGGCGGTCTTTTTTGTCGGGAAAAACCTTGCAATTCCAAGGCCGGAATGATAGAATAACGATTTGTGTAAATCTGTTATTTTTGAAAGAGTGATTCCAATGGACAAGCTGAGAAACATCGCCATCATCGCCCACGTTGACCACGGCAAGACCACCCTCGTGGACGAGATGCTCAAGCAGGGCGGCGTCTACCGCGAAAACCAGGAGATCGTCGACCGCGTGATGGACTCCAACGATCTGGAGCGCGAGCGCGGCATCACGATTCTTGCCAAGAACACCGCCGTGCGCTACGGCGACACGAAGATCAACATCGTCGACACCCCGGGCCACGCCGACTTCGGCGGCGAGGTGGAGCGCGTGCTCAAAATGGTCAACGGCGTCATCCTGCTCGTGGACGCGGCCGAGGGCCCCATGCCGCAGACCCGCTTCGTGCTCGGCAAGGCGCTGGAGCTGGGCCACCGCGTGATCGTGGTCGTGAACAAGATCGACCGCCCCGACCAGCGCGTCTATGTGGTCGTGGACGAGGTGCTCGAGCTCCTCATGGATCTCGACGCAACGGACGAGCAGCTCGACTCCCCCATGCTCTTCTGCTCCGGCCGCAACGGCACCGCGAGCGTCTCCCCCGAGGTGGAGGGCAAGGATCTCAAGCCCCTTTTTGACACGATTCTCGACTATATCCCCGCGCCGGAGATGGACAACGACGCCCCGTTCCAGATGCTGGTCTCCAGCATCGACTACAACGAGTTCGTCGGCCGCATCGCCATCGGCCGCATCGAGCGCGGCACAGTGCGCCAGAACCAGGAGATCGCCGTGTGCAACTACCACGATCCGGACGCTGCACCCAAGAAGGCCAAGGCCGTGAGCATGTATCAGTTTGAGGGTCTGAACCGCGTTCCGGTGCAGGAGGCGACCGCCGGCAACATCATTGCCATGAGCGGCATCGGCGATATCACCATCGGCGACACGATCTGCGCAACCGACTGCGTGGAGCCGATCGAATTCGTAAAAATCTCTGCCCCCACGCTGGAGATGACCTTCTCCGTAAATGACGGCCCCTTCGCAGGCCGCGAGGGCAAATACGTCACCAGCCGCCAGATCCGCGACCGTCTCATGCGCGAGACGCTCAAGGACGTGAGTCTGCGCGTGAGCGAGATTGAAAACGCGACCGACTCCTTCAACGTCGCCGGACGCGGCGAGATGAGTCTCTCCATTCTCATCGAGACCATGCGCCGCGAGGGCTACGAGTTTCAGGTCTCTCCCCCGCGCGTGCTGTTTCAGACGATCGACGGCGTGCGCTGCGAGCCGATGGAGCGTCTCGTGGCTGATGTGCCGACCGAGGCCTGCGGCGCCGTGATCGAAAAGCTTTCCAGCCGCAAGGGCGAGATGCAGGAAATGCTGCCCATCGGCAAGCGCACGAGACTGGAGTTCATCGTGCCGAGCCGCGGTCTGTTCGGTTACCGCAACGAATTTCTCACCGACACCAAGGGCGAGGGCATCATGGCCAGCGTCTTTGACTCCTATGCCCCCTTCAAGGGCGAACTGCAGCGACGCAGCACCGGCTCCCTCGTCGCCTTCGAGACCGGCGAGAGCGTGACCTATGGCCTGTTCAACGCGCAGGAGCGCGGCCAGCTCTTCATCGGACCGGGCGTGCCGGTGTATGAGGGCATGGTCGTGGGCGTCTGCCCCAAGGCGGAGGACATCAGCGTGAACGTCTGCAAGAAAAAGCAGCTGACGAACATGCGCGCCGCCGGCTCTGACGAGGCGCAGCGCCTCGTGCCGCCGCGCCAGCTCAGTCTGGAGCAGTGCCTGGAGTTCCTCGCAGACGACGAGCTGCTGGAGGTCACGCCGAAGAATCTGCGCATCCGCAAGCGCATTCTCGACCACAGCCAGCGCATGAAGGCCACGCACCCGAAGAAATAAAAAACAAAAGGCAGCAAGCCGGCCGGCTTGCTACCTTTCCTGTTTAAAAAAACAAACCGCCGCCCTGAGGCGACGTCATCTATATATAATTTTCCGCGCGGCGGTGGGCGACTTGTCCGTTTTTACAGTGCACCGGAGGAGATAGAGGTAGATAGGTAGGGTGAAAACAAAGGAGAAAGCAGATGCACTGTCCCGATCCGCCGCTGCGGAACTCGTCTGCAGTTTATATCCTTTTTCTGCAATCGTCAATCGGCGTTTTTCACAAATCGGCTGAATTTTCTTTAAATTCGTAAATTTTGGTTCATAATCAAGGCGAATTTCCCCTAATTCGTGTGTTTTTTCACAGAATCAGATTCAAAAACTAATGGTTGCAAGCCTTGGATATTTCGGATACAATAGAGAGAGCGTCCGATTGTCCGCGCCCGGCGCGGGCGAGGCGTGTTTTTTCGTCAAAACAATCGTTCTGATTTCAACATTTTTGGAGGTCTTTTCTGATGACTGTATTGGTTACCGGCGGTATGGGCTATATCGGCAGCCACACCTGTGTGGAGCTCTTAAAGCAGGGCATGGACGTCGTGATTGTGGACAATCTCGTAAACTCCAGCGCCGAGGCAGGGCGCCGCGTGGAGCAGATTACGAACAAGGGCGTCACCTTTTATGAGATCGACGTGCGCAACCGCGAGCGTCTGGACGAGGTGTTCCGCCGCCATGACATCGACTGCGTGATCCACTTCGCCGGACTCAAGGCCGTGGGCGAGAGCGTACGCATGCCGCTGGAATACTACGACAACAACCTCAACTCCACCATCGTACTCGTGGAGACGATGAGAAAACACAATGTAAAGAAGATTATCTTCTCCTCCTCCGCCACCGTCTATTCCGGCGATAACCCGATGCCCCTCTATGAGACGAGCAAGACCGGCAACTGCACCAACCCCTACGGCTGGACGAAGTATGTCTGCGAGCAGGTGCTGCGCGACTGCGTCGTGGCCGATCCGAGCTGGTCGGTCGTGCTGCTGCGCTACTTTAACCCCGTCGGCGCGCATGAGAGCGGTCTGATCGGCGAAGACCCAAGAGGCATTCCAAACAACCTCATGCCCTTCATCTCCCAGACGGCCATCGGCCGCCGCGAGAAGCTGAGCATCTTCGGCAACGACTACGACACGCCCGACGGCACGGCCATCCGCGACTATATCCATGTCGTCGATCTGGCGCGCGGTCACGTCGCCGCCATTGCCTACATGGATCAGCACACCGGCGAGAGCGTGTTCAATCTCGGCACCGGCAAGGGCAGCAGCGTGCTCGAAATGGTGCGCGCCTTTGAGACGGCAAACCATCTGGTGATCCCCTTCGTCTACGCGCCGCGCCGCGCGGGCGATCTGCCCGTGTGCTACGCCTGCCCGGACAAGAGCGCAGAGCTCCTGCACTGGAGAGCGCAGTACGACATCGTGGACATGTGCCGCGACACCTGGAACTGGCAGAGCAAGAACCCGATGGGATATAATCAATAAAAAGAAGTGCGGTTATGCCGCACTTCTTTTTATTGAAATGCCCGCCGAATGGCGGGCTTTCGTTTTATTCGTCTTCACAGTTGAGCATGATCTGGAGAATGACCTTGTCCGTCTCGCGCATGCCCTCGCGGGCGAGGATGCCGATGTTGCGGATGGTGCCCTCCACGCCGCGGGTGACGATGCCGTCGCCGCCGCGGAAGCGTCTGCCCTGCTTGGCCATGGCGTAGCTGAGAAGACCGGCCTCCACAGCCGCGGCGATCTTCGCCGCGCACGAGGGCTTGGCGCCGTCGCAGACAGTGCCGGAGATCATGCCCATGGCGGTCGTGACCGTCTCAGCAATGACCTCATAGCTCTCGCCGCTGAGATAGGCAATGCCGGCAGCGGCGCCGATGCCTGCGCTGACCGCGCCGCAGAAAGCGGACAGGCGGCCGATGCCGGTTTTCTGGTGGATGGTGACAAGATCCGACACCGCGACGGCGCGGATCAGTTTATCGTGGTCGTAGCCGAAGTGATTGGCATAGCGCACAACAGGGACGGAGGCGGTGATGCCCTGGTTGCCGGAGCCGGAGACGATGACGACCGGCATCTCGCAGCCGCTCATCCGGGCGTCAGACCCTGCGGCAGCCCAGGCGCGCGCCTCGGTGCGGATATCCTTCGAGCCCTCGAGCAGCGTGCAGCCCACGGCGGCGCCCCAGTCGCCGGTGAGACCCTCGGCGGCAATGGCGGTATTGCACTCGATCTGGCGGAAAATCAACGGCTCAATGTCCGCAATCGGCACGGTATCGGCATATTCGAGAATCTCCGCAAGATTCAGCACGCTCTTATCCTGCAGATTGTCCTCCGCGGAGGCCACCAGCGGATGGTCCAGCAGCACCTCGCCGTTTTTCTCAATGTGGATGACGTTGGTGTGGTTGTTGGCAATGCGCACCACGGCGGTCTGATCGCCCGCCCGGCCGGTGAGCAGGATGTCCAGCAGGCAGGGCGTATCATCCATGCAGGAGACGGCAATGGGCGTCTCGGCGACGTATTTCTTCACGCGCGCGAGCTCGTCCGGCGTCACCTCGGAGATGACCTGCAGCTCAGCATCCGGCTTGCCGGCGACGATGCCGGCGGCAATGGCAGGGCGGATGCCCTTGAGCCCGTCCGTATTCGGGACCACAACACTTTTTACATTTTTCAGAATGTTGCCGCTGACCTCTGCGCGGATGGTTTCCGGCATGGCGCCCAGAACCTCACGCAGCTTCGCCGCGGCATAGGCAATGGCGATGGGCTCGGTACAGCCCGTGGCCAGGATGAGCTCCTCGGCCAGGATCGCCGTATAGGCCGACATGGTCTCCTGTTTCATGATGTACTCCTTCCTGTCTTGCTCTCTGCGGCGGGATTCACCCACCGGTCTCTCTGCTTTTCATTATAAAACAAAACTCCGATTTTGCAATCCCAAAGCCGCACGAAAATCCGACACCGCGCAAGCAAAAACGCGCCCCCGAAGGGGCGCGAAAAAAAGAGGAAAGGATATAAAGAGTGATATTAATCTAAAGCGCGGACGGCCGCGGAGCGGAGCAAGCCCGTTGCCTGGCCGCCGGGGTCGTTTGCTCCTACAGCCAAATCGAGCTGTTCTGCTCGATTTGGAGAGGAAAAACGGGGGCGCGGAAGCGAAGCTGTCGTCCACAGGTATTCACCTGCGGACGGCCGCGGAGCGGAGCAAGCCCGTTTTGACGTCAGCCGTTATTGAAAAAGCCCCAGGGATCGATGATCTGCTGCTGCGGCTGCTGCTGTTGCTGCTGCTTCTGCTGTTCAGCCTGCTTCTGCTGCTCGGCCTGCTGCGCGTCGATGGTCTCCTGACTCATCTCGTCGAGCGTGACGGTGACCGTCGAAGTGTCTCCGGCGCGGTAATAGGTGATCTCAATCTCGTCGCCGGGGTTGTAGCCGCGCAGCGCAGCGCGCAGGGCGTCGCTGGAGGAAACGCTCTTGCCCTCCACAGCGGTGATGATATCGCCGATCTGCAGACCGGCCTTCTGGGCGCAGCTTCCGTCATTGACCGTGACGAGGTAGGCGCCCTCGACCATGTTGTAATACTGCGCGACGTTGGCGGGGATCGTCTGCGTGGAGACGCCGAGCTCGACCTTGTTTGTGATCACACCGTTTTCGATGAGCTCATTGGCAATGGCCACCGCATCGTTCACCGGGATGGCAAAGCCCAGACCTTCCACGCCGGTGGAGGAGGCCTTCGCCGAGACGACGCCGATGACCTGACCCTGGCTGTTGTAGGCCGGGCCGCCGGAGTTTCCTTCGTTCACGGCCGCGTCGATCTGGAACATGTTGATCGCAGCGGAGCTCTCATCGGTGGTGATGGTGCGGTCGAGCGCGCTCACATGGCCGGTGGACATGCTGTAGGCCAGCTCGCCGAGCGGATTGCCGACGGCATAGACCGTATCGCCCACGGAGACGCTGTCGCTGTCGCCGAAGGTGACGGGCGTGAGCCCCTCGGCCTCGATCTTCAAAACTGCAATGTCGTTGGAGGCATAGGAGCCGACGATCTTGGCGGTGTAGCTCGTGCCGTCATAGGTCATGACGGTGGTGTCATAGCCGTACGCCTCTGCATAGGAGATGACATGCTGGTTGGTGAGAATATAACCGTCGGAGGAGATGATGAAGCCCGAACCCGTGACGGCGGCAGACGTGGTCTGGCCGAAGAAGTTCTGCGTCGTCACCTCGGTGGTGATGCCGACGACCTGCTGGCAGGCGGCGGCATAAATGTCGCTCGCGCTCATGGTGCCGGTGCTCGTCGCCTTGGCGGGCGTGGCGGTTTTGGTCTTGGTGCTGTCGGTCTGCTCGGCAGACTGCGTCTGCACCTGCTGGATGGCGGCGGTGCTGCTCTTGGTCACTTTGGACCCGACAACGCCGCCCACGGCGCCGCCGAGCAGGGCGCAGGCCAGCGCCAGACATGCGGCCTTTACGAAGCCGCCCTTCTTTTTCTCCGCGCCGTTGTCGCGGCGGGCCTTGGGCGGATCGGGTGTGTAATAACGGTGGGGAAATTCCGTCTCCTCCGCGGCGCGGTAGCTCGCGTCGGTATAGGAGCGATCGCTCTCGCCGCTCTGGGGACGAACAATGCGATAAGTGCCGTCGTCATCAAAGACGGTCTCGTGGACGTAGCTCTCCGCGCTCTCGGCGCTCTGTGCCGCCTCGGCGGCCTCGGCCACATCGGTCTCCGGCGCCTCGTCGGGATCAATGGCATTGCTCCAGTTGTCTTCATTCATGGAACAGGACTCCTTATCTTCGGGGCCACAAGGCCCTTTGTTGTTCTGTCGCTTATTGTACGGCGGGATTATGACAATTTAGTGAACAAAAGACGAAAAATTTTGAAAGAATTCTCGCCCGAATTGTGAACGGACCGAGGACGCGCCGCGGCGTTGACCTGCGGTCATTGCTGTGTTATAATATTTTGTCTTAATATTAGTATTTGGAGGCCGCTATGTGGATCGCGTCGGACTGGCAGGATTATGAATTGCTTGATTGCTCCCGCGGAGAGAAGCTGGAGCGCTGGGGAGACTATACCCTCGTGCGCCCGGACCCGCAGGCAATCTGGCAGACGCCGCGGCGGGATCCCCGCTGGAAGCGCCCCGCCGGGCGCTACACCCGCAGCGAAACCGGCGGCGGGCAGTGGGACAAGGGAAAGCTCCCCGAGAGCTGGGACGTGCGCTACAAGGATCTCACCTTCCACGTCAAGCCCATGAACTTCAAGCACACGGGACTCTTTCCGGAGCAGGCCGTGAACTGGGACTGGGCCAGAGAGAAGATCACCGCCGCTGGGCGGCCGATCTCCGTGCTCAATCTCTTTGCCTACACCGGCGGCGCCACGGTGGCGTGTCTCGCCGCGGGCGCGAGCGTCTGCCACGTGGACGCGGCAAAGGGCATGGTCGCCTGGGCAAAGGAAAACGCGCAGAAGAGCGGCGTGATCGACCGCCCGGTGCGCTGGATCGTGGACGACTGCGCCAAGTTTGTCGAGCGGGAAATCCGCCGCGGACGGCGGTATGACGCGATCATCATGGACCCGCCGAGCTACGGGCGCGGCCCGGGCGGCGAGGTCTGGAAGCTGGAAAACGATCTCTGGCCGTTCGTGGAGCTCGTGAGCGGCGTACTGTCGGACAATCCGCTCTTCGTCATTCTCAACAGTTACACCACCGGGCTGAGCCCCTCCACCATCGGCTATGTCTGCGAGAGCATTTTCTCAAAAAAATTCGGCGGGCACACAGAGTCTCAGGAGCTGGGGCTGCGCGTAAGCGCAAACGGTCTCGCCCTCCCCTGCGGCGCAACCAGCCGATGGGAGAAATAAGGATTAAAACATGGAACCAATCATTCAAATTCAAAACCTGCACTTTACCTACCCCACGTCAGATCACGAGACGCTCAAGGGCATTGATCTGACGATTCAGCCCGGGACATTCACCGCTGTGCTGGGGCACAACGGCTCCGGCAAGAGCACGCTCGCCAAGCACTTAAACGCGATCCTCCTCCCTACGGAGGGCACGGTGCGCGTCTGCGGCATGGACACGAAGGACGAGAGTCTGCTGCTCGGAATCCGCGGCACGGTGGGCATGGTGTTTCAGAACCCGGACAACCAGATCGTGGCGAACGTGGTCGAGGACGACGTGGCCTTCGCGCCGGAAAATCTCGGCGTGCCGTCGGAGGAAATCCGCGCGCGCGTGGACGCCGCACTGAAGCAGGTGGGCATGTATGAATTTCGCGAGCACGCGCCGCATCTGCTCTCGGGCGGACAA
This sequence comes from Oscillospiraceae bacterium, assembly GCA_045546715.1. Classification (GTDB taxonomy): domain Bacteria; phylum Bacillota; class Clostridia; order Oscillospirales; family Oscillospiraceae; genus CAG-103. Next base: position 30,382 of record JAZQDI010000030.1, read on the forward strand.
AAGCAGCGCGTGGCCATCGCGGGCGTGATCGCCATGGAGCCGCAATGTATCGTGCTCGACGAGCCGACCGCCATGCTCGACCCCTCCGGCCGCCGCGAGGTGGTACAGACGGCGCAGCGCCTCTGCCGTGAGAAGGGCATCACCGTCATTCTCATCACGCACCACATGGACGAGTGTGTCAGCGCCGACCGGCTCATCGTGATGAGCAAGGGGAAGATTCTGCTCGACGGCGCGCCGAAGGACGTGTTTCAGCAGCGCGAGACACTGCGCGCCGAGGGGCTCACCGTCCCGACGACAACAGCCCTTTTGCAGGATCTCAAGGCTGCGGGACTCGACGTGCCCACGGACGCACTATCCATCGAAGACTGCGCGGACGCCATTGCGCATTCGCTGAAAGCATAAAGGACGTTACCTATGACACCAATCATCCGGGCGGAAAAACTCCGGCACGTTTACAGCGCCGGGACGCCCTTTGAAAAAATTGCCATTGACGACATCAGCCTCGATCTCGAGGCGGGGCAGCTCGTGGGCGTGATCGGCCACACCGGCTCCGGCAAGAGCACCTTTATCCAGCATCTCAACGGGCTTCTCAAGCCCTCTGCCGGCACGGTTTTCTTTGACGGCGAGGACATTCACCGCTCGAAGGAGGCCACGCGGGACGTGCGCTTTTCCGTGGGTCTGGTGTTTCAGTATCCGGAATACCAGCTGTTTGAGGAGACGGTCTACAAGGACATCGCCTTCGGCCCGAAAAACATGAAGCTGTCAGACGACGAGGTAGACCGCCGTGTGCGCGAGGCCGCACGATTTACCGGCATCGGCGAGGAGCTGCTGGAGCTGTCTCCGCTGGAGCTCTCCGGCGGGCAGAAGCGGCGCATTGCCATCGCGGGCGTGATCGCCATGCAGCCGAAGGTGCTGATTCTCGACGAGCCGACCGCGGGTCTCGACCCCGGCGGCTGCCGCAGCATTCTCAAAAACATCACCGACTACCGGCACGAAACCGGCTCCACCGTGCTCATCGTGACACACAGCATGGACGACGCGGCGAAGCTCGCCGACCGGCTCGTGGTCTTTCACCAGGGTCACATCGCCTTTGACGGGACGCCGGAGGCCGTCTTCTGCCACACGAAAGAGCTTCTCGAAATCGGTCTGGATGTGCCGCAGGCGGCGCGCATCGCCCAGGCGCTACGCGAGCGCGGCGTGAAGCTGCCGGAGGCCATATACACCCGCGATCAGCTCTTTTCCGCCATCCAGGCGCTGCGAAAGGGGGCGGGCGCATGCTGAAGGATATCACCCTCGGTCAGTTCTTCCCCGGCAACTCCATTGCGCACCGGCTCGACGCCCGCTGCAAGCTGATTCTGGTCGTGGTTTACATCGCGGCACTCTTTACCGCCAACGGCTGGGTGGGCTACGCGCTCGTCATCGCCTCAACCGTAACCGCCGTGGCCGTGAGCCGCATTCCGCCGAAGGCGCTCTTCCGCGGACTCAAGCCCGTGATGGTGATCATCATCTTCACGGCGATTCTGAACATGTTTTTCACCATGGGCACGCCGCTGGTGAAGCTCGGACCCGTAACGATCACGGAAGAGGGCATCGTGCGCGCGCTGTTTATGGTGCTGCGCATCACGCTGCTCATCTGCGGCACCTTCCTGCTGACCTACACCACCTCCCCCATCGCGCTGACGGACGGGATGGAGCTGCTGTTCAACCCCCTGAAAAAGATCAAGGTCCCCGTGCACGAGATGTCCATGATGATGAGCATGGCGCTGCGCTTCATCCCCACGCTCATCGAGGAGACGGACAAAATCATGTCCGCGCAGAAGGCGCGCGGCGCAGACTTTGAGACCGGCAACCTCTTCCAGCGTGCAAAGGCCCTGCTGCCACTGCTGGTGCCGCTGTTTGTCTCGTCGTTTCGCCGGGCGGACGAGCTCGCCATCGCGATGGAAAGCCGCTGCTACCATGGCGGCGAGGGCCGCACCCGCATGAAGCAGCCCAAATGGGCTGCGCGGGACACAATCGCCCTGCTGCTGGGTCTCGCGCTGCTCGCAGCCGTGATTGTGCTGCGGAAGCTCGGACTGTAAAACTTCGGACGCACTTTGTAGGGGCGACCTGCGGTCGCCCGAATGTTGGACTGCGGCAAATGTCGGCGGGCGACCACAGGTCGCCCCTACAGGAAACTGCGGCAAATCATCGAACATAACATGAGAAACATCGCTTTACGATTACAATATGATGGAAGTTCCTATCACGGCTGGCAGGTGCAGAAAACGGAAGTCACCGTGGCCGAGACGCTGGAAAAGGTGCTCTCGAAGGTATGCAAGCACCCGGTGAAGGTCACCGGCTGCGGACGGACAGACGCAGGCGTGCATGCGCTGCGCTACTGCGCGAACTTCCGCACCGACTGCGCCATCCCCGTCGAGCGCGTGCCGCTCGCGGTCAACGCCCGGCTGCCCGGAGACATTTCCGTCACGGACGCCGTGGAGGCGCCGGAGGACTTCAACGCCATCGGCTCCTGCACCCAGAAGGAATACATCTACCGCATCCACAACTCCCGCGTGCGCGACGCGTTTCTGGAGCACCGCGCGTGCTTCTACCCCTACCCGCTCGAAATCGAAACCCTGCGCAGGGCCGGCGCCGCCTTTGAGGGAACGCACGACTTTGCCGCCGTGCGCAGCGTGGGAACCGAAACCAAAACCACCGTGCGCACGGTGCACTGGTGCAGAGCCGAGCGCGAGGGCGATCTCATCACCATCGCCGTCTGCGCCGACGGATTTCTCTACAACATGGTGCGCGCCATCGTGGGCACCATGGTCTATGCCTCCCACGGCAAGCTGAAGCCGGAGGAAATTCCGGAACTTTTAAAAACGCGCGACCGAAGACTCACCGGGCCCACCATGCCCCCGCAGGGGCTGTATCTCAACCGGATCTGGTATGACGGCGCAGTTGGTGAAATGATGGCAAAAGACTAAGTGAGGATACTATGGCAGCTCGCAAACGAAAAATATCCCGGCGCGGGATCATACTGCTCGTCTCACTCGGGATTCTGGCGGCGCTGTTTGTCGCGAGTCTGATTCTCTTCCGTCCGGGACGCGAGCCCGGCGTCATCGAAACCTCGCCCTATGCGCTCGACTCCAGCGCGTCGCAGCGCTTCGGCGTGATGGACGACGGGTATCTCGCCGTGGCCTCCGGCGGCGGACTGCAGATTTTTGACGAAAACGGCTCGCTCGTGCAGCGGCAGGCTGTGACCATGCTGCAGCCGGCACTCGACACCGCCGGGAGCTTCGCCGCGGCCTGCGACGTGGGCGGCACGACGCTCGTGACCATGGACCGCAAGGGAAACACCCACACTGCCGAGGAGGACAACGCGATCATCGCCGTGTCCGCGGCGGAGGACGGCTGGCTCGCCCTCGCCACCGAGGCGCAGGGCTACCGCGGGCTCGTGACCGTGCGGGACGAAAAACAGAATGTGATCTATCAGTGGTATTCGGGCGAAGATTACATCGTGAACACGGCGCTCTCCGCCGACCACACGCTCGCGGTGCTCTGCGCCGGGAGCAGCGGCTCAAAGGTGCATATCTTCGCAATGAACAGCGAGGAGCCGCTCGGCACCTTCCCGTCGAACGAGCTGATGCTCGATCTCTTCTGGACGAGTGACGATCATCTCGCCGCGCTGAGCGGTGAACGGCTCGTCTTTCTCGACCGGCACGCCGTGCAGACGGCGGAATACGCCTTTTCCGGGCTGCATCTCTATGACTATGCCACCGGCGGCGAAAAGCTGCTGACGCTCGCGCTCTCGGCCTACCGAACGGGCGGCACCTGCACACTCGTGACGCTCAGCCCCTCGGGCAAGGTGATCGCCGAGCGGACGGTAGACGCCGTGACAGGCGTGGATGTGCGCGGCAAGCAGATTCTCGTGCGCACAGGCGGTGTGCTTACGCTGTACAACCAGCAGCTGGAGGACATGCGCTCGGTGGAGTTTGATCCGCTGGGCGTGCGGCAGGCGCTGCTGCTGCGAAGCGGACAGGCACTTCTGATTTATGACTATTCCTGCGCGGAAACAGAAATTTAACTCCGCAGCAGATTCTTACAAAAACGATAGAACAGGGATGGTATATTACTATGAGCACTGCGTTATACATTATCTTCGCACTGATTCTGCTGGCCTCCATTTGGGGCGGATATAAGCGGGGTCTGGTGCTGAGCGCGGCGAATCTCGCCGCCATCGCCGTGGCGCTGTATCTGGCGTGTCTGCTCTCCTCCGCCTTTTCGGGCGAGGTCGTTTCGGGCCTGTTCCCCTTCGCGGAGGGCTTTCTCGACCACCAGATTGAGGAGACCGTCATCCCCGACATGAAGCTCGACGCCTCCTTCAGCGTGAAGGACACGCTCGAGCAGCACCCGAATCTGGTGGACGCCTTCTGCACCAAGACCTATCAGGCCGCAGGCATCCACAAGGACGCCGCCCTGCAGATGAGCCAGGAGGCACAGGAATATGCCAGCACGCAGCTGACGGACATTCCCACCGCGATCACACACGTATTCTGCGCGCGCATGGCCTATGTCGTCGGCACGGCCATCGCCTTCATTCTGGTGCTGGTGCTGCTGCTCGCCATCGGCAATCTGCCGAATCTGACCTTCCGCATTCCGAACCATCCGCGTCTGGACGATGTGGGCGGCTCGCTGATGGGACTCATCAACGGCATCGCCTACTGCATCCTGCTGTGCTGGGTGCTCCGGTTCGCCGGCGCGCTCATCGGCCGCGAGACTCTCGACAGCAATGTGCTCGCAAGAATCTTCATGAAAATTGACATTCTGACGCTCGGCGTCGGAATCTGACCCTCTTTTCTGTTTCACAAGGAGTGAACTTATGCAACCTACCCTCTGTGCCCGCTGCGGCAAAAACATGGCGGTGGTATTTATCACCCGCATTGAAAACAACGAATCTCACAACGAAGGTCTCTGCCTCAAGTGCGCCCGCGCGCTGCACATCAAGCCCGTGGACGACGTGATGGAGCGCATGGGACTCACGGACGAGGATCTGGACAACATCACCGGCGACATGCAGGAGCTGCTGCGCTCGGCGGAGGATCTGGCAGATCTGTCCAAGGACGAGGACAGCGAGAATGACGACGGCAAGACCGCGACCTTCCCCTTCCTGAACCGGCTCTTCGGCGCGAACGGCAGCGCCATGCAGCCGGCCGAATCTGAGCCGCAGCGCACCGAGCGCCCCAAGACGGAATCCGGCAAGGAGGCGCCGAAGAAGCGCAAGTTTCTCGACAGCTACTGTATTGATCTCACGGCGCGGGCCGAAAACAATCAGCTTGACCGGATGATCGGCCGCGCGGAGGAGCTCGAGCGCGTGCTGCAGATCTTAAATCGCCGGCAGAAAAACAACCCCTGCCTCATCGGCGAGCCCGGCGTCGGCAAGACGGCTATCGCCGAGGGTCTGGCGCAGCGCATCGCCGCCGGCGATGTGCCGCACAAGCTGAAGGAAAAGCGCGTGTATCTGCTCGATCTCACAGCGCTCGTGGCGGGAACGCAGTTTCGCGGTCAGTTTGAAAGCCGCATGAAGGGCCTGATCGACGACATCCGCAAGGCCGGCAACGTGATTCTCGTGATCGACGAAGTGCACAACATCGTCGGCGCGGGCGACGCCGAGGGCAGCATGAACGCCGCCAACATCCTCAAGCCCGCCCTCTCGCGCGGCGAGATTCAGGTGATCGGCGCGACGACCTTCACCGAATACCGCAAGCACATTGAAAAGGACGCTGCGCTTGAGCGCCGCTTCCAGCCTGTGACCGTGGCGGAGCCGTCGCTGAGTGACAGCGTAGAGATTCTCAAGGGCATCCGCAAATACTACGAGGACTTCCACCAGGTGGAAATCCCGGATGACATGTGCGAGACTGCCGTGCGTCTGAGCGAGCGGTATATCACCGACCGGTATCTCCCCGACAAGGCCATCGACCTCATCGACGAAGCCTGCTCGGACGTGAATCTGAAAAATGAAAGCCTCGTGCGCATCGAGGAAATTGAAAAAGAGCTCGCCGATTATGACAAGGAGCGCGAGCTGCTGCTGCAGGACCCGGAGAACGAGGACTACGCCCGGCTCGCCGAGCTGCGCAGCCGCTCTCTGATGCTCTCCGAGGAGCTTGAGGCGCTGGAGAGTCAGGGCCGGCCGAAGCTGACGCAGGAAAACCTCGCCCGGATTATCGAACTGTGGACGAAGATTCCCGCCTCCAGCATCCGGGAGGATGAGTTTAACCGCCTTGCCCAGCTGGGCGACCGTCTGCGCGAGCACATCGTGGGGCAGGATCAGGCGGTGGACGCCGTCTGCGCCGCAATCCGCCGCAGCCGCGTGGGTCTGCAGGCCAAGCGCAAGCCCGTGAGCTTTATCTTTGTGGGCGGCACCGGCGTCGGCAAAACGGAGCTGGTCAAGCGCCTCGCCGCCGACCTCTTCGACGCGCCGGAGAGTCGGATCCGGCTGGATATGTCCGAATTCCTCCAGAAATTCTCCGTCTCGCGGCTCATCGGCTCGCCGCCGGGCTATGTCGGCTATGACGAGGCCGGTCAGCTCACCGAGAAAATCCGCCGCCGGCCATACTCCGTCGTGCTCTTCGACGAAATTGAGAAGGCGCACCCGGATGTGCTGAACATTCTGCTGCAGATCCTCGACGACGGCCGCATCACCGATGCGCAGGGCCGCACTGTAAACTTTGAAAACACCGTGATCATCATGACGACGAACGCCGGCAGCAACACCAAATCCGGCGCGGTCGGCTTCGGTATGAGCGCCGACGACCAGACGAAGGAGCGCGTGATGAAGGCGCTGAACGACTTCCTGCGCCCGGAATTCATCAACCGCGTGGACGAGATTGTCTACTTCAACAAGCTCACGGAGGAACACTTCCGCGCCATTGCCGCGCTCATGCTCTCCGAGGTACGCGAGGCCATGGCCGCACGCGGCATGACGCTCGTCTGGGACGAGAATGTGATCGACGCGCTCGTGAAAAAGAGCTTCAGCGAAACCTACGGCGCGAGAAATCTCCGCCGCACCATCCAGAAGGATATCGAGGACGCCATTGCCGAGGCAGTGGTGACGCAGCGGGCGCACACCGCGGCGGTCACACTCTCGGCGGAGGACGGGCGCATCACCGTCCGTCTCGACTGAGAAAGGAGCAGCTATGTTTCCGATGCAGGATCGCTATCGCGGCTGTCTGGTCGGCGGCGGCGCAGGCGACGCGCTGGGCTATGCCGTGGAGTTTTTCCCGACAGAGCGGATCTTCGCGCAGTACGGCGAGGAGGGCATCACGTCGTTTCGGCTGGTAAACGGCAGAGCCCTTGTCTCGGACGACACGCAGATGACGCTCTTCACCGCCGCCGGGCTGCTCCTGCCGGGAGAGAACCTGGTCCGGAACGTCTGGGAGTGCTACGGCGAGTGGTACGTGACGCAGTTTCACGCTTTTGGCGCGGCGGGAAAAAATCTCTCCGGCCTGATGGACGTGGAGGCGCTCTGGGCGCCGCGCGCGCCGGGGCGGACGTGCCTCGCCGCGATCTCCGGCGGGCACCCCGGCAGCACGAAGCACCCGATCAACCACTCCAAGGGCTGCGGCGGCGTGATGCGCGCCG